>JBFXFT010000011.1:0-8813 GCA_050178795.1 Spirochaetales bacterium | reverse complement strand
TTCAAAAATAACGGTAAGATTTGCAATAAGGCATAGTAAGGCAACGCACGATTTCGTGCTGCCTTTAAAGTAGGGTTTTACCCGTTACATGAAAAACCACCAGGTATACTGGTGGATTTTTATTTGCGCCACAGTGTCATTTAATCTAAAAATATGTAAATAACAGCAAAAATTGTAAAATATTTATAATTAAAGTTTATATATTAAACATAATAGTACATTAACTAAATTAAATATAATTTATGTTATAAAAACCAACATTTTTGTAAAAAAACATTTTTGTAAAAAATTTTTTAAAAAAATATCAAAAACGCTAGTTTTTTTTAAAATTGTATGTTAAACTCTAATTAATGAATCCCATGGAGGTTAAAATGATACGATTAAATTTAACGGCTATTTTGTATTCACAAAAAAATATAGATTTAGCCTATAAGGTAAAAAAAGTTTGTAGAGACGTAAAAATAAACGTAATTAACGCAATAGACTTTGTTGATTTGACTGTTAAAATTATAGAGGTAAAGCCGCAAATAGTTTTTTTTGATTTATCTACTGTTCAACTTGAAAAACAAATTATGGAATTGTTTTTAACGAAGGGACCTTATTTCATCCCCAATATAATTTTAATTTACAGTGATGAGAGTCAACTGCAAGAGTACAAAGACTATAACTTTATGTCTGTAAAACTAGAAGGGTTGGAAGAACTACTAAATTCCAACGAAAAAGTGCTAAAATTTAACACGGCGGTTGCTGACTATAAAAAGGAAAGCAACATAAACATTACTGATGAAATTAATAAACATCTTTTTGAAATGGGCTTTTCGCCAAAACATACTGGATACGCCTATTTAGTGGAAGCAATAAAAATTTTAGTTAAAAAGAATGGCATTATTGGCTCATTAAATAACGATATTTACCCAATAATTGCAGCTAAGTTTGGTACAAGAATAACCAATGTAGAAAGAAACATAAGAAACGCAATAGTTTGCGCCTATAATGGTTTTAATGATAAAAAGAACATCGTTGATGCCGAGCATCTATTTAAAATGTTTGAAAATAGACCAACAAACAGAGAATTTATTTGTTTGTGCGTAGAAAAGAATATGAGTAGTTGTAATTGTAATAAATATTCCGATTAAAATCCAAATTAATCAAAAAACTCCTTTTTGAGACAAAAAGTATAGTAATTAGGCTATACTTTTTGTTTTTTAAAAATAGTTAAATAATATCCTTTAATAAGTAGATAAATATTGTTTTTTTTGTTAAACTTAATTAAGAAGTTACGAGGTGAAATATGAAAGTACTTTTAATGGTTATTGACGGCTTTGGAATAGGTGAGGCACCTGATGCTAAAAAATATGGCGATGAGGGTTCAAACACTTTTCTAAATAGCAACGCTCAATATCCTTTTTACATACCAAATTTTGAAAAGCTTGGTTTAAAGAGCATTGATGGAGTAAACTTACCAACAGATAAAGCAATAGTTGGCGATTATGCAAGGCTTATGGAACTATCTGCAGGTAAAGATACGACAACAGGACATTTAGAGATGAGTGGAGTAGTTTTAAAACATGCCTTTCCAACTTATGAAAATGGACTTCCGCAAGAAGTGCTTACAAAAATAGAGCAAGCAATAGGACTAAGCGTAATAGGCGGACAAGCAATGTCTGGAACAGAAATTATTAAGCAACTTGGTGAAGAACACATAAAAACAAAAAAACCAATTGTATATACTTCCGCCGATAGCGTTATTCAAATAGCGACACATGATAGGGTATACTCAGTAAAAGAGTTATATGCAATGTGTAAAAAGGTGCGCGATGTAATGCAGGGCGAATTTGGCGTAGGCAGAGTAATTGCAAGACCTTTTGATGGCAAAGATGCAAGTAGTTTCTTTAGATTGCCTTATAGAAAAGACTTTGCGCTTGACCCTCCAGGTATTACTATGTTAAACATATTAAAAGACAAAGGGCTAAATGTGTTTGCTATTGGTAAAATCAACGATGTATTTAACGGTCAAGGCATAACTAGGAGTTTTCCAGCAAAAAACAATGACGAATCTATATCTGCAATAAAGGAAGCAATAAAACTAAGCAAAAATGGACTAATTTTTGCAAATTTAATAGATACAGATATGTTATTTGGTCATAGAAACGATGTGCTTGGTTACAAGGGTGCTATTGAAAAAATTGATAAAGCACTTCCGAGCATAATAAATGGCTTAAACCCTGAAGATGTAATAATAATAACAGGCGATCATGGCTGTGACCCAACTACAGAGTCTACAGACCATTCGCGCGAATATACACCACTTTTAATTTATAGCCAAAACTTTAAAAAGGGCGTAAATTTGGGGACATTAGATGGGTTTAATCACATAGCCAAACTTATACTTGAACTATTTGGCATAAAAAAGGATTCTGTACTAAAATATTTGAAATAGAAGGTAATTATGGAAAAACTTTTAAAGAACATAGTAAAACAAATACAAAATCGCACTGCAGTAAGACCAACACTAGCCGTAATTTTGGGTAGTGGGCTTGGCAGTTTTGCAAGTGCCGTAAAAGACGCAGTTGAAATACCTTACTCTAGCCTAAAGGGCATGCCTGTAAGCACAGTAAAAGGGCATAGTGGCAAGTTTATTGTAGGCAACATTGAGGGTGTAGATGTAATAGTGATGCAAGGCAGAATTCATTTATATGAAGGTTACGAGGCAAAACAAGTTGTTCTTCCAATTTACATATTTAAGGAACTTGGCGTTAAAACTTTGATAGTTACAAATGCTAGTGGCGGTGTAAACGAAAACTATAAAGCAGGCGATTTGATGATTATTAATGACCAAATTAACCTAACTGGCAAAAATCCGTTAGTTGGAGGTCCGATTGTTGACTATAACGGAGTCCAATTTGTAGATATGAGTGAGGCATATAGTCAAAAATATATTGAGGTTTTGAACGAAATAGGTAAAAAACACAATATGGACTTAAAAAATGGCACATATTTGCAACTTTTAGGTCCAAGTTATGAAACACCAGCAGAAGTTAGAATGGCAAGAATAGTAGGTGCAGACGCTGTCGGTATGAGTACCGCTGTTGAAGTAATAGCCGCTAAGCAAGTAGGTTTAGAGGTTTTAGGTATAAGCGCAATAGCTAATGTGGCTAGTGGACTAATAAAAAACAAAAAACTAACACATCAAGAAGTGCTTGCGACGATGCAACTAATAGGTGAGAAGTTTAGCAGTCTGCTACTAGAATTTGTAAAAACCTTAAAATAGGGTAACAATATTAAGAAAAAAATAAAAATCACTCAAAATAGGGTGATTTTTTAGTTTGCATAGTACTTATTTTTTATGCATAGTACTTAAAAATACGGCAATATTATTGCCAAGTTTAGTGTAATTTGATATAATACAAAAGACACAAGGAGTTTTTATGTTTAACATACTGTCTACGTACTCGGGAAGTGAAGCAATTATAATATCAATAGCTTTTTTTATTGCTATTTTGTTTTCTTTAGCTTTACACGAGTTCGGACACGCTTTTGTTGCCTATAAACAAGGTGACATAACGGCAAAATCGTATGGTAGGCTAACAATTAACCCATTTGCACATGTTGACCCAATGGGTATGCTTATGCTAATTGTATTTGGTTTTGGCTGGGCTAAGCCAGTTCCAGTAAACCCAATTAAGTTTAAAAACTACAGAAAAGGCATATTTTTGGTTTCAATAGCAGGAATAAGCGTAAACCTTATTTTATTTATATTATTTACCTTTATTTATGCACTTATGATGACACAAATAATACCGCTTGACTTAAATACTTCACTTGGCTTGTTTGTCTTTGTTTTAGTGCAATTATTTGCAGGAATCAACCTAAGTTTAGCGGCTTTTAACCTAATTCCTGTCGCACCGCTAGATGGCTTTAACATTATGAACGTATTATTTAAAAAGAGCAATAAATATATTGAATTTGTGGCAAGATACGGACAAATTATACTACTTGTACTATTGCTTTCTGGGCTTTTAACAAAATATATTGAACTTATGTATAATGTGGTGTTTACTCCACTTTTGACACTATTTATTAATGTACTCACTTAGTCGTTTTCAAAGGGAATTTTTATGGAAAAATTTAAAGAGACAGACAGTTTAATAGACGAATTCGCAGGCGAAAACGAGGTAGAAGAGGATAGTTACAAAGTAAAACTATCTAATTTTGAAGGTCCGCTTGATTTATTGCTACACTTAATTAAGGTGAGTAAATTAGACATTCAAGAAATTAAACTATCCGAAATTACAGAACAATACCTTCAATATATGGAGCAACTTGAAACGCTTGATATGGAAAAAGCAGCCGATTTTATTGAGGTTGCAGCAACTCTTATTGAAATTAAAAGTAAGTCAGTACTTCCACGAGATGAAGAGTTAAAAGAGGACGAAGAAGACAGTGAGAGCGAATTATTAAGGCGCTTGCAAGAGTATAAATTATTTAAAGAGGCTGGAGAAAAGTTAACCATAATTGAAAATGTAGATAAATTTTACAAAGAGCCAGATAAATCGGCTAACGATTATAGAATTGTGCTTTCTCAAATGAATATGGATAATTTGGTTTCTGCCTTTACGCATCTTCTTCATAAGATTGATGTTGAAGAACAAATAATAATTCCAAAAACCATAGAAAAAGATAGGTTTACAGTTGAGGAAAAGACCTTTGAAATAAGGACAATCCTTATAAAAGAGAAAAAATTGAAGTTTAGCGAACTTGTAGAAAATGATTACAGTAGGTCTGAGATTATAACAATATTTTTAGCACTACTTGAAATGCTTAGATTGCAAGAGATTAAGGTTACGCAGGAAGAAGAATTTTCAGACATAGAAATTATTAAATGCGAGGAGAACGACGGTGAATAACTTAAAGGAAATTTTAGAGGCAGTTTTGTTTGTATCTGGAGATGGTGTTTCAAAAGATGACTTACTTGATAAACTTCAAGTTTTAGAAGAAGATTTGGATAAAGCAATAGCCGACTTAAAAGCAAAATATGATGAGAAATCAGGCATACATATTATAACTTATAGGAACAAAGTGCAATTATGTTCTAACTCTGACTATGCTGACGATGTTGCAAATGTGCTTAACCCAATAAGAGAGCGCAAACTAAGCAAGGCTACACTTGAAGCGATGGCAATAATAGCCTATAAGCAACCAATTACTAGGCTAGAAGTTGAGAATATAAGGGGTGTAAACTCTGACTATGCACTTCAAATGCTTATTAAGCACAACTTAATTGAAGTAATAGGAAGAAAGGATACGATAGGCAAGCCTATGTTATTTGGCACTACGGACGAGTTTTTAAAGCGATTTGACTTAAAGGACTTAAACGAATTACCTGACTATGAGGAACTACTTGAAAGTATATCTGTAATAAATGCAAGGGCAGACCATAACTTATATGATGAGTTTGAAATAGAGGAAGAAGACGAAAACCAAGAAGATAAAGAGCGTCTTTTTGAGGAAGAAGTTGCAAAGGCAATAGCAGAGCAAGAAAAATTTGAGGAAGAGTTAGAAGAAAAGGTTGAAGAAGTCTTTGAAGAAATAATAGAGACAAAAGTAGAAGAACATAAAAACAATATATTTAAAACAAAAGAGGAAGAAGAGGCTTTTGAGGAAGAACTTGCACTTCTTAGAAGAGAAGAAGAGTTGTTAAAGCATATAAACGACGATTTTGAATAAATTTTAAAGGAAAATAAATGAGAATAAACAAATATTTGGCTAGTTGCGGAATAGCATCTAGAAGAAAGGTAGAAGAGTTAATTTTGGCTGGCAAAGTTAGCATAAATGGCAAAATTGTAACAAAACTAGCAACCGAAGTTGACGAGGCAAATGACAAAGTTGCAGTAGATGGTGTTATGGCAAAACTTGCTAATGACAAGGTTTATTATTTGCTAAATAAGCCTAAAGGCTACATATCTTCAGTTCATGACGATAGGGGCAGACCAACGGTTTTAGACTTAATTGATACAAAAGAGCGCATATTTCTAGTTGGAAGACTTGACTATGACACAGAAGGACTTATTATTTTAACAAATGACGGCGATTTGGCACATAGGCTTATGCACCCTAGCCATGAAATAGAAAAGACCTATATAGCAAATGTAAAGGGTGCACTTTTAGAGAGTGAACTTGCAGTTTTGCGCGCTGGCGTTGTTATTGACGGCGTTAAAACCGCAAAAGCAAGGGTAAAAAGGCTAAAATATGAAGACGGAGTAACTAGGCTACAAATAGTCATTCACGAGGGCAGAAACAGGCAAATCAGGAAGATGTTTGAGGCAATCGGTAAAGAGGTAGTATATTTAAAGCGCGTCGCAATAGGCGAAATAAGGCTTGGTGGTATGAGTCGCAAGGAATATAGAGAGTTAACGCCATCAGAAATTGAATATTTAAAAAGAGCATAAAAAACCGCCACTAATTGGTGGTTTTTTAGTATGTTGATTTGCTTTTATTTTTATTATAGTCTATAATTAGTTTAACGATTTTAATTTAAAGGAATTTAACTTATATGCAAAAACAAAAACCTATTTTAATAGCAATAGATGGACCAGCAAGTGCAGGAAAAACAACTATAGCAAGTAGACTTAGTAAAAGGTTAGGAATACTTTATTTGAATACCGGTGCAATGTATAGGACGGCAGGCTTACAGGCTCTACGCTCTAACCTTGACCCTTTAAATGAAGAGCAAGTCCTAACTTTTTTAAATCATTTAAAAATAGATGTAAAATACGAAAATGGTAAGCAACAAACTTACCTAAACGACGAAAATGTAACCAATTTACTTATGACAGAAGAGGTAAGCGCTGCAGCAAGCCAAGTCAGCAGTTTACTAAGTGTAAGAAAAAAAATGGTTGCCTTGCAAAAGTCGTTTGCAGAAAAGCAAAGCATAATAATAGATGGGCGCGACATAGGAACAGTTGTTTTGCCTAACGCTCAGTATAAATTTTATTTAGACGCAAGCGTTGAAGAGCGCGCAAGGCGTAGATACAACGAATATCACGAAAAAGGTCAAAGCGAGTTTAGTTATGAGCGCATTTTGGCGGACATAAAAGAGCGCGACTTTAGGGACACAAATAGGGAGTTTTCTCCGCTTAAACCAGCAGATGATGCAATAATAATTGATACAACAAATAAGACGCTAGATGAGGTTGAAAAAGAAATTTTTAGTCACATAAAAAGATAGAGGTGAAGTATGTTTTATAAATTTATTAGAGCCTTACTATTTTTGCCAATCAAGTTTTTTTACCCAACCAAGGTAATAGGTAAAAAAAATTTACTTAAAGAAAGGTGCATACTATATAGCAATCACAAAAGCAATTTGGACGCAATAATAATAGGCATAAATGTTAAGCAAAAAATAAGTTTTTTAAGTAAAATTGAACTGTTTAAAACCAAACTTTCTAAATGGTTTTACACTAAAATTGGTGCGATTCCAGTAAATAGAGGTAAAGCAGACATAGGTGCAATAAAACAGGTTTTAACTCTATTAAAAAATGGTGGCACACTTGGAATATTCCCAGGTGGAACAAGGCAAAAAAATGAGGGTGAAGAGGAAGAATACAAAAATGGCGTAACAATATTTGCCGTTAAGGGTAAGGCGCCAGTAATACCTATGGTATTTTTGAATAAACCAAAATTATTTAAGAAAAATGTGTTAATAATAGGTAAACCGTTCTACTTAGAAAATGAAACAGGCAAATTAGAAAAGGAATATTTAGATAAAAGTGCAGAACTTTTAAAACTAAAACAACAAGAACTTATAGAATTATACAATAAAGGAGAATTTTAATTATGTTTATGATGTTGATTGGAAGCAGTGGAGTGGGTAAAAACACTTTGATAAAGGCTTTGAAACAACAAAACAAAAAAGTTGTACTTATGCCAACTTTAACAGCGAGACCTATGCGTAACGGAGAAAAACAAGGCAATCCATATTATTTTTATACAAAGGAAGAATTTCAAGAAAAAATAAAAAACAATGAACTTCTTGAATATGAATTAATACACGGCAACTACTATGGTTCTAGCAAATTAATTTTTGACGATTATATTAAAAAAGGTAAAATTTTGGTTAAAGATATAGGCGTTGAAGGCGCAGTTAATTTGTCTCGTCTATTAAAAGACTATACTAAAACCATACAAGTATTTTTAAAAACTAAAAATAAACAAGTTTTAGTTAAAAGATTAAAAGAAAGAGGGGAGACAGAAATTAAAAAACGCCTTAAACGTTATAAGTATGAACAAGGCGAAAGATATAAGTTTGACTTTATAATTTTAAACAAGACTATCAATCAAACGGTTGAACTACTTAAAGAAATATTGAAAAATGAAAATGAGTTAGCGAATTATGTGTTCACTAAGCCAGTGGAAAAACTAAGGAAGAAAAAAATAAAAGCCCTTAGTGAAGAATATAGTGTTGGTTATATGCCAAGTGCAATTAGGGTTGCACTTAAAGACGGCAAAATATATGTATTAAAAGGGCACGAGGAACTAGTTGCCAGCATAATAGCAGGCGTAACTATTTGCAAAGAGGTCTATGAGGGCAACAAAATAAAAACACTTACAGAAAGTGAAATGGCTGAATGGAAGAACTATTTGAGAGCAATTGAACTAGAAGTAAAACAAAAAGATTAAGAAAAATAAATAAAAATCCACCAGTATACCTGGTGGTTTTTCATGTAACGGGTAAAACCCTACTTTAAAGGCAGCACGAAATCGTGCGTTGCCTTACTATGCCTTATTGCAAATCTTACCGTTATTTTTGAAAT
>JBFXFT010000010.1:0-34297 GCA_050178795.1 Spirochaetales bacterium | reverse complement strand
CTCCTCCTATGTTATTCATTTTTGTTAGGCAACAAATTTATTTTAACATAGGAGGAGTTTTTCTGTTCATCGGTAAACCTAAATTGAACCACCAGACTATCTGGTGGTTTTATATACAACAAAAAGCCCAGTAAATACTGGGCTTTCAGTGGTAGGAATGAATGGACTCGAACCATCGACCCCCACATTATCAGCGTAGATGACTTTTTCAAAAGAGTTTAACACCATAGCCTACAATCCTTAAAAATAAGTACACTCAATGCACTAAAATAAAAACTGTTGTCAAGCAAAATCATAACCTTGACAACAGTTGACAACAAATGCCCCTTTTTGTAAATTTAAGTCTGTTTAGAACTGCTTAAAACTGAGTAGAACTGTTTAGATTAAATTACAATTTTTTATTTAATATCATACCCATTCATCTTTATCTTTAAATTCTTTTAATCCAAAATTTTTAATTGCTATTCTTACCCCTTCTTCAACCAATAATTTGCCTATCTCTCCCCAGTTTAATTTTTCAATTGCTTTTTTAGGATGAGTTAAAATTCTTTTGTATGTTTCTCCAGTATCAGGATCTGGTTGAGACTCTTTTATTTCATCAAGCATTGCAACCATACGAACTTGAGCATATGCAGGTTTGCCATCTTCTTCATCCACTTCTTGGTATCCTACCATAATGGGTTTTCCAATTGTTATATTAATTTCTTCCATTAATTCTCTTCTTAAGGTTACTTCTCTATCTGCATCAAATTTTTCAGGAGTACCACCAGCTAAAGAATATATAATTCCATTTTCTCTTTCCTTTGCCATTAATATTAGTCTTCCATCTTTAGTAAAAACCAACCCATATACTTGCTTAACTTTCATACCTTCTGGAACTTCTCCATTATTCCAACTTAATTTTATCATCACCTTTACTCCTTTGTACATACCAATATAATATCATATTGTATAAAAAAAGTAAAATTAGGCGTGCCTGAAAAGTTAGTCAATTAGAAGTAAATAACATTTAAATATGTTTGAATAAATTACATTTATTAATGTTTTACATATTTTTTACCAGTTTTTTTCGTATATCTTACATACTTTTTGCACTTTTTATTAAAAACTAGGGCTCTACTCTACACTAAAAGAGCACCACTTCTGAATTTTTAAAAATCGGCTAAAATTACATTCAATTTTTATTTAAATATGCTAGAATAAAAGCATAGGAGAAATGCTATGTCTAATATAAAAATTTTTGAAGATAAAAAAGTAAGAACACATTGGAATGCCGAAAAAGAAGAATGGTATTTTAGTGTTGTTGACATTGTTGAAGTTTTAAGTGGTAGTAGTCAACCAAGAAAATATTGGAGTGATTTAAAGAAAAAGTTAAAAGACGAAGGAAGTGAACTGTCCGAAAAAATCGGACAGTTGAAATTGGTTGCTCAAGATGGAAAAATGAGAGAAACAGATGTGCTTGATACAAAAGGCATTTTAAGACTAATTCAGTCAATACCCAGCCCTAAGGCAGAACCATTTAAATTATGGCTGGCACAGGTTGGAAGTGAAAGATTGGATGAAATTGCCGATCCTGAAAAAGCAATTCTTCGTGGTGCTGATTATTATCGTGCAAAAGGCTATCCTGAAGCATGGATTACGCAAAGAATGATGTCTATAAAAATAAGAAAAGACTTAACTAATGAATGGCAAGAAAGAGGTGTTACAAAAGAACAAGATTATGCTATTCTAACAAACGAAATGACAAAAGCTTGGAGTGGCTTAAGCATTCAAGAGTATAAAAAATTAAAAGATTTAAAAAAAGAAAACTTGCGAGATAACATGACCGATATTGAACTTGTTTTAAATATGCTTGCAGAAGTTACAACGACTACCCTATCTAAGCAAGAACATCCTGAAACTTTTGAACAAAATAAACGCGTTGCAAAAAGAGGCGGTGAATTTGCTGGGGACACCAGAAAACGATTTGAAAAAGAAACCAACACAAAGGTAATATTGCCACTCAATGCTGGTAAAAAAGACTTACTTCAACAAAATAAACCAAAAGAGTAACATTGTGAAATATAAAGTATATTTTGGACGAAACATATTGGATGCTGAAAATAGTGATTTCTTAGGTGAATTTAATATAATGGAAGAAGCAGAGAGTTTTGTTTTTAAACATATCAAAGAGAATCATAAAAGTAGCGTTTACACAAGAATTATATATCAATCTGAACATAGTCGCTGGTATGACTATGGCAGTTGGTTTTTATTTTATAGTATTATTGGAAATTAAAAACAAAAGGAACATTTATTTATGATTTATTATATTAGTGATTTGCATTTCGGACATTTTAATATTATAAAATTTTGTAATAGACCATTTAAAAACCTTGAGGAAATGAACGAAACACTAATAAAAAATTGGAATGAAAAAGTTAATAATAATGATACTGTATATATTGTTGGCGATTTGTTTTTTAGAAATGCTGAAAATCCAGAATTAATATTAAATAGATTAAAAGGTAAAAAACATTTAATAGTTGGAAATCACGACTCGTCTTGGATAAAAAAAGTGGATCTTAATAAATACTTTGAAAGCATAAATAATATGCTAGTGTTTAGCAATGGAAAATGTAAAATAACGCTTTGTCACTATCCTATGATGAGTTTTGATGGTGAATATCAAGTATATGGACATATCCATAACAATAAAAATGATACTTATTGGCAACTTTTAAAAACAATGAAGAATTCTTTAAATGCAAGCATAGAAATTAATAATTATGAACCAGTAACTTTTGATGAATTACTTAAAAACAATGAATTATTTAGATTAGATTAATTATAACTAAAAAACTAGAATTTATTAACTCTAGTTTTTTGTTTTTTTAAGTCATCCCTAATTAAAAGCAAAACTTAGCTTTGTAAAATTTCTAACAAATCTTTGTAGGTTGCATTTTTTAACACATCAAATTTAACTTGTCCATTTGATATTGCCTTAAAGTGTCTTTTTGCACATTCTATCTTATTTGCTTCAACAGTTCTTAATTCTAATTCAGAAAGCGCACCTTTTGTTTCTGCTACAAAATATATATTTTTAGTTATACTATTATCAATTACTAAAGCCCAGTCTGGTGCATAATTACCCATAGGCGTTTTGATATAAAAAGCACGAGGTAATTTTGCATAAACCTTAATTTCTTCTTTTCCTTCAATTTCATGAACAAATTGTTTTTCAACTAAAGAATCAACTTTAATAAAATCCATAATACTTCTTGATGATGGAATCATATCTACATCTAATTCGCCTTTTAGTTGCGCTTCAGTAAATACTTCATAGCCATAGCTGGTGTTAAGTTTATCATACTCTACAGAGCCTATCACGGTCATTGCCTTACATTCATTAATAAAATCTGCAACCTTTTTCAAAAACTCTTCAGGATTGTTTTTAAATAGGTCAAATTTATCTTCTATAATGCCGGTTAATATTTTAACAATTGTTTTTCGTGTAAGTTTTGTATCATGCACGAGTTGTCCAATAATATCATATTTAATCGAGCTATTAACATTTGCATCTAGCACTTCCATTCGGCCTTTTTTGTTACCAAACCCATCTTGATTTTTTAATTGGTCAAGTGTTTTAACTTCTTTTAAAGTACCCTCTTCAATAACTATATGTGCTTTTGCTACTCTTAACTCGCTATTAATTTTTCTAACTGCTAAATCAATTAATTCTTTTGAATTAAAATTAACTTGGTAATAAGTTTTTTGGCTAATTAGTTCCCACAAGTTTTTAAACTCTTCTTTTTCAAAATTATCTTTGTTAATTGAAGCTACAACAGTGCTATCAGCATTGCTAACATATTTGGTATTATTAACTTCATAAGTATCTTGAATTAATTTTAAAAACTCTTCTTTAAATGGTTTTACTTCTTCCAAAAACTGAATATTACCAGTAGCATAATCCGCATGATATTTTTCAGTTAACTCACCATCAAGTGTAATGTACCCTTGCATAGCTAAAGATAGCTGAATTCTATTTGCAAAATTTGCATCTATGTATAGACTGTCTGTTTTATCAAAATTATGTAATGTAACATCTTTAAACAAATCAATATTTACTTTACTTGGCCTATCGCTCAATGTTTCAGCAATTGCCTCTTGCAAGTCTTTTGCATATGTCTTATATTCTTCATTAGCAATAACCGTCAACACATTAATACTATGAACATCAGATAACACTTCACCATCTTGTCTATCTCCATATTTATTAACTGCTAACCTAAGCCCACGGCCAACCTCTTGATGCTTTCTTTGCTTAGAGTCGCCTGCGCTTTTTAAAGCACAGATTTGGAATACATTTGGGTTATCCCAACCTTCTCTTAAAGCAGAATGTGAAAATATAAATCTGATATTATTTTCAAAACTCAATAATTCTTCTTTGTTTTTCATAATTAAATCATAGGTAGATGTGTCACTTTCGCTACTACCATTTGTATCAATTGCTCTGCCTTTTTTATCAATAGAAAAATAACCATCATGCGTACTCTCTGTGCTAATGCTTTCCAAATATTGTCTATAGCTTGGGTTAATGCTTAGAAGTCTACTTTCTTCACTAATAAGCGCGTTATATTCTTCCTCAAACATTTTGGCATATATGCCTTTTTGTTTTTCATTATTATCATCATATATTCTATATTTTGCAACTTCATCTATAAAGAATAAGCTCAAAACTTTAATACCTCTTCTAAATAGTTGTTGTTCTTTTTTTAGATGGCTCTTAATTGTTTCTCTAATTTGAATTCGTCTAATATAGTCTTCATTAGCTTTTCCTACAACTTCACCTACAAATATTATTAATCCATTAGTAAATTTAACATAACCACCCAAACCATTTGCATTTGCATGAATTTCGCTAATAATATAATGTTTATATTGTTGCATTTCTTCAGATGCATCAAACAAACTGTCACCTTCATCAAAATTTTTAACTTTTACAGCAATATTATTTCCTTGCATTTTTTCAAAATGAATTTTGGCTTTTGGATTATGCTTTTCGCTAATAATAATCTGCTCTAAATAAACATATCCATTTGTTCCAGTACTACTATCTTTAATGCCTTTTACTTCAATTTTTTTAACAAGTTTTTTGTCATAAGCATCTTTTGCATCTAACCTAAAAATTTTATTATATTCTTTTTTATGTGTTGCAGAATATCGAAGTGTAAATAGCGCATTAAATTTTTTTAAGGCTTCACTAGTTGCTTTTCCCTCAACGCTTTGAGGCTCATCAATAATTAGAATTGGATTAGTTTCAGCTAATATATCAATAGGCCTATTAGAACCAAACTCATCACGGTCTTGATACATGATATTTGCTGCTTTATTATTAGCACCCTCTTTAAAAGAAGAAAACGCTTGAGAGTTGATTATCATTACATTAACTGCACTACTTGTGGCAAAAGCTTCAATTTGGTTTAACTTGTTAGAGTCATAAATAAAATATCTAATTTTTTTATTGTACTCTTCCATAAAATGCTCAGCAGTCATTTCAAAACTCTTATAAACGCCCTCTCTAATTGCAACACTAGGCACAACAACAATAAACTTACTCCATCCATATTGTTTGTTAAGTTCAAGCATGGTTTTAATATAAACATAAGTTTTACCTGTTCCTGTTTCCATCTCTATTGTAAGATTATATTTACCATCTAAAGAAGGGCTTTGCTTTAATCCACCTTCTTTTTGCACTTTTTTAATGTTTTCTAAAACTTGATACTCATCTATTTTAATAGGTGCATTAGAGTAGCCCGCACTTATTTCTGCAAGGCTCATTTGCTTAACATCTTGACTATATTGCTTCATCTTATATGTAGATGAGCCAATAGTTTGCCCAACAAAACAATTAACTACAGCGTTAACAGCATCTGTTTGAAATTTTTGTTTTTTAAACTTAATCTTCATTTATTAATTCCTTTATTTTGTTAAATACCAAACTATTAAGCCAGCTATTACAGTAACTATAATTGGTAATATTATGCTTGTAAAAATATTAATAGAATTTTCTTGTTTATCTTTTAATATATTATTTTTCTGTTTATTTTTTGTTATCACTTTTTTTACATCTTCATTTTTTGTAATTTGATTATTTGAGTTGTCATCTCCATTTACAAGTTTTTCAACTTTTTCAATATTATATACCGTTGCTTCTTTTGGTTTTTCTTTTTCTTCCTTTGGCATTAATTCTTCACCTTCAAATTTTTCATATAATTTTAATGTTGGCTTAATTTCATAGCTTATTTCTTGACTTCCAACTGTAACTGATTTATTTATAATTACATAATCTTTAATTGCATCACTTATAAAATTTATATGAAATAAGTAATCTTTATCTTTTGGTTCATAATACAAAAGTAATTTCATAATTCCAGAATTCACATGTGCTCCTTTACCATACCTAGTAAAATAATTATAAAAGTTTTGTAAAATAAACTGAATTCTTTCCTTGTCATTTTTAGGATAATCTTTTAATAAATTAAAAATATTTTTATAAGCAATATTAGTGCTAACTACCCCTTCTTCATTATAAAAAAATTTATAAAAATATTCAAGTCCGTCACCTTTTTTAATCTTATCGCCATTCCGCAATAAAAATGAGTATATAATGTTTGCTCTTTTTTCTTTTAAATCTGGAATACTGTTCCAATCTTCAAAAATATAATCAACTAACCCATATTCAAAATCACAATTATCACAATTTATATTTACTCCATTTTCACCATTCAACAATTTAGCATTACCACCACATAATTTACAAGTAGTGTCTTCCCAATTATCACTCATAGTAACATCTCTCCTCATATTACAACACCTTAACTGTTGTGTTTGGTGATAAGTTTTTGAATGTTTCTTCTAAGTTGATACGCTCACTGTCGGAAGTAAATGCACCATCTTTAAATACTACTCTTAATGGCTGCTCTTTTGCTATTTCTTCTATTAATTGTCTACTTAAATTATTTTCAAAACATGCAACTAAGCTGTTGCCTGCAACAAAATGAACTGTTTTATTCTCTATTTGCTTTTCTTCCATAGGTAGATCTAGCGTTAAACCCAATTCCAACATTACTTGAGCTAATAAATCTTCAGATGTTCTATCTTCTTTAATATTGCTTTCTAACCCTGATATCATAAACTGTTTTAATTTAGTAGGATTATAAAACACATCTTTCATATTAGTTTCATCTAACTTATAAGTTCTAAAGCCATAATCAATATTAGCATTTGTTTCTGCTTTTATTTTAGCCGCCGCCCTTTTAATTCGCTCTCTACCTATTTCAGGAATACTTTTATAACCAGCTTTAAACGCTTCGCTATCTTCACTTGTGCTTTCAGATAATTGAACCATAATAAATTGTCTATTTCCACCATCCTCAGCATTTAATTGCATAACTGCATGTGCTGTTGTTGCTGAACCTGAAAAGAAATCAAGAATCATATCTTGATTGTTTGATGCTATTTTATTTAAAAAATTAATTAACTTAGTGGGTTTTGGAAAATCAAAAAAAATTTTACCTTCAAACAAATCTTTAACTTCTGTTTTTCCAGTTCTGGATCTACCAAATCTTTCATCTATTAGTAAATTTCTTGGTATAATACCCTCTTTTTCATAATTTTTTGTATATACATAAGGATATTTAAAAACTAACTCATTATAGCGTTCTTTAACAGTTTCTTTTCCCCATCTCCAACGCGCAACTTTACTCTCCAAATTTTTATGTTCTACAGTATATATGTTGCCATCTGGTCCTATTATTGGGAAGTCCAAGCTCGGTTGATAACCTAAACTTTGCTTATCTAGCCTATCTAAACCATATTTTCCTTTTTCATCTTGCTGGTTATATGTTGTGGTAACTTCAGCATCTTTATCTAAATTAAAATTAATTAAATTAATATTTTTTGCATAGCAGATAATGAATTCACTATCAGTTGCTATATTGTTTACATCGTTAGCTCCACCGCTTTTACTTTTCCATATTAAATCAGCAATAAAATTACTTTCTCCAAAAATTTCATCACAAATCTTTTTTAGATTTGCTTGTTCGTTATCGTCAATAGAGATAAAAATAACGCCGTCTTCAGTTAATAAATCTCTTGCTACTTTTAGTCTTTCATACATCATGCTAAGCCAGTCACTATGGAAGCGCCCATTGCTATCGGCATTTGCAACAGGTTTAAAAAGCTTTTGGCCTTGTTCATTAACCATGCCAGAATCTTCAGCATATTCTTCGCTATCTGCTGTAAAATTGTCGTTATAAACAAAATCATTACCTGTGTTATAAGGCGGGTCAATATATATCATTTTAACTTTATTAAGGTAACTTTCTTGCAATAATTTTAACACTTCAAAATTATCGCCCTCTATGTATAGGTTTTTTGTTGTATCCCAGTTAACACTTTCGCTTCTAACTGGTCTTAGTGTTTTATTAATAGGTAACCCAACTTTTTGCCTACTTGCTTGCTTACCTGGCCAAGTAAGTTGATATTTTTCTTTTCTGCCTTCAACAAAATCACCTAAAACTTCTTTTAAAGCATCAAAATCAACTGTTTTTTTAATTTCTAACTTACCGTTTTCGGTTACAATTTCTTTTTCCGTTACAATTTCTGGGAATAATTCTTGTAGCTTTTTAATATTTTCTTGACTTAAATTTTTAGTTTCCATTCTTAACTTTTCCATTCATTACCTCTTTTGTTTTCACATTGTTTATAGTGTACTGCAATTTAATAAAAACTGCAAACAAACTGGCTAAATTAACCCGTTATTTGTCTTAGTTCTTTTTCTAGTTGCATTTTTTCCATATTTAATTCGACTTGTTTTTTGTATTGTTTTTCTTTTGCTATTTTATTTGTAATTGTAACAATTTTATTTTTTAATTCATTTTGCTTTAGTTGTTTTTCTTCTTTAATTTCTTCTGGTGATTTTATTCTTGCTCTAATTAACTCTTCGTAACTTTTAAAAACTGAATTTTTGCTTACAACAAATGTTTCCCTATCTTCTCTTGTTCCTTTCCCTGAGCTTATTATGTTAAAATTATCCGTTAAATATAAAGACACTAAAGCGCTAAAAGAAGCCACATTAAATGCAAAAGAAAAAACTTTTCCTTTATTATTTATAAATATAATAGCTGGCAATTTATTAAAATTTAACTTATTAACAAACACACTGCTTTGATTATTTATAATTAAATTAGACAAGTATTTTTTTACCGCTTCAATTGTTGAGTTGCTTATTTCGTTTCTTTTTAAACTTATTAACTCATTATTAGAAACTGGGAATAAAACATTTGGAATATTGTTGTTAATTTCCAGATAAGCATTAGCAGAGGCAATGTTATAATCTTTTATTAGTAAACTATAAATTTTTTTATAGTCTATAATTTCTGAGTTGTTTTTGTTAATTTCATCTAGCATTAATTTTTGAATAATTGTTCTTGTAGTAAACTCTTTTGTGTTTTTGTTTTCTAAAATATGGGTTCTTTTAAAAACAAAATTATCTTGGAATAAACATCTCGCAACTTGTTGAACCATAACAGCATCGACAATTAAATTATTTTCAAAAAATTGTGGTGCTTTTTCAAAAATTTTTCTGCCATTTGTATATCCGTCTTTGAATGATTTTTTTATAATATCTAAGAATTGATTTTTGAAACTAGCTGTTAACTTAAGCTTTTCTAATAGTATTATTTTTTTGTAATTCTCTACAAACAACATTTCCTTACTATTGTTAACGACAAAAGAAAATAGTGCATGCGTCCACTTTAAATATTCTATTGCAACTGAGGCTTGAACCGCTCCATCATTTTCTTTTATAAAATTTAATAAAATTACGGTATTATTAATTTTTTCTTCTGAGCTTCTTTGTAACATATATTTAGATGTAACAACAAATTCATCTGCTACTTGACTTCTTATTAATGAATGTAAACATTTGTAATCAGGAATATTAAACTCTTTCATAAAGTCCATATGCTTATTATAAATAAACTTTGTAGATATTGTTTTTGAATTTTCTAGTTCATTCTTAATGTCTTCTATTAAAATTTCTATAAATGTATCAAAATCATCTCTACTAAAATTTAAATTATCAATATGCATAAATTTAGAGTTTTCCCATCGAAGAATTTTTTCTGACCTTTCAACATAAGTTACAACATTTCTATCAAAATCCCCATATTCAATATCTTCGTTAAAATATTCTTTGGCTTTTAAGATTATGTTTTTAATATCAGGTAAATTATATTCTCCATTTTCTAGCTTGTCTTGAAACCCATTTTTATAAAAGTTTTTTATTACAAATTCAACAATATTTGTCTTACTTGGTCTTCTTTCACATAAAAGTTTTCCGTGCTCTTGATATCCATTGTTTTTAAAATAACAAATTAAGTCTTCTTTTAAAATGTATTCAAATCCATTTTTATCTAACATTAATTCAATCGTTTTCAGCCCTTGCTCTATTAAAAACATTTCAGGTAACGTATTTTTAACTTTTTCTAGCATTTTATTTATTTTTTCCGCAACTGAGCTTATTACAACTTGTTCAATAGAAGATAAGTATGTCCAATCAAATGCATACCAACCATCTTTTCTTGAGTGCATTAGTGCATAAAAAACAATTTGGGCATTTTCATTTGACCCAAAAATATTTTCTAACACATTTAATCTTAGTATAGGATAGTTTTGGTATTTGTTTTTATCTATTAAAACTTGCGCTACTACATCAATTATTTTTAAATATTCTGCTAGTCCATCACGCTCTAATTGCCTAACTCTTTCTCTAGTAACTGTTGTTTTTGTTTTAAAGTTAAGATATGCACCTATTTGCTCTAAAGTTTTACCTTTTACTCTTTCTTTTATAGGTTCATAAAAATCTTTTTGTTTATAAGAGTCAAATGTATGCTCTGTAAATTCCAAAATGCCGTATTTTAAAAGCTTTAACCTATCATATATAACATTTATCTGATTTTCTAATAATCCAGAATTTTTTAAACAAGATATATTGTAATTATTTAACTCGTAAATATATTCAAACTGTTTAAAAAAATTTAAATATACTTTTGTACAATTTTTTTCATCAAAAAGAGAACTTGTTTTTACAAATTCAAAATCTGAGTGTATTTTAAATATATTAACAGCTTGGTTTAATTTTACATCAATATTGAGGCTTTTAATTCCATTTAAAATTGTTTCAATTGTCAATGTGGATATCCGTGGATAATCGATTAACTTAATATATAAGTCGTTTTCATTTTTTAAATCTTCTAATGTCAAAATATTATTATCTTTACAAAAATCTCTGAAAACCCCGTATTTATGTTCGTTAAAAACAAATTCAATTTTACTTTCAAGTGTTATATTTCCTAATAATTGCTCATTGCTTTCAGCATTAAAGTTACATATTTCATTTAGTTTTTGCTTTACTGAATCTATTCTTTTAAAACCCATGCCTCTTATGCTATATAAAACATTATCGACGCCAAACTCTATCAGTTCTCCTATGGTTTTAATATCATTGTTAACGCAGTTCTCTCTAAATAAAGTGTAAGCATTTTCAGAAAAAACTTGATTTATTTTATAATCTCGAATATTAGAGTTTTGCGTTAGTTTTAGCGCTTCATAAAAATCGACTTTTGGTAACGCACTAATGTCATCACTCATTAAGTGGTCATTAATTTTTTCTATTATATTGTTTTTTTTAATAACGCCAATTTTTTCAACATTATTTAATAAATAATTTAAATTGTAGTGTAATAATTCAAATAACGTTTTAATACTGTATCTCTGACAAAAACGATTTAATACACCAAAAGCAGTATCCGAAAATAAATCAGATACCATAACTTTTGTTTTTTCATTTAATTCTAGTTTTTTAATTTGTTCTTCGCTTAATTTATACTCTTCTAAATTTAACAAAACTAACCCTCTAACTTAAATTTTTCTTTCGTTACTTGCTCGTTTTTTTGATTATAAAGTTCCATCATTTTATTATATATTTTTTCTTGTAATTCTTCTTCTGTAAAAAAATCTAATATATAAATACCTCCAAGTAAGCTTATGTATTTTATTATATCATTTCTCATAAATATTGAATTTATATTTATATTATTGTTAAATTTTTCTAAAGATGATAAGAACGCTTTTGTAACTGTGCTTGAAGTCGAAAAATTTCTATATGTGAATTGCAAAAACATATCTCCATATTTAAATGCTAATTTGGTGAAAATAAAGTTATCTTCTAAATTTTCATCATAAGTATATTTTGCAATCCACCATAATCTTGACAAGCCTTGAATCATCAATCCCCTTCTTCCTCGTTGTTCCTCATTTTGAAAATATCTATAATCTAAATATTTTCCTTCTGTAATTGGCCAGCGATATTGCATATAATCATAAAATTGATTAAATGCAAGTCCAGCCCACAATCTTTCATCTGATGCTTGTGTTTCGGAAATATCTTTCATTGCTAAAAACAATCTTTTAGAGTTTTCAAAATCAGTTTCTATGGGTTTACTACTTGACATATCAAATTCAAATGGCTCTATTTTTATTTTTGTTTCCATATAAGGTTGTTCTATTTGAGAAAATTCTTGCAACCAGTTTTCTGATTTGTTTTCTAGTAATACTTTTTTTAGAGCTTCTCTATTTTTTACATTTTTAATTGTATCCAAAGCTTCTTGTTTTAGTGCTATTAATTTCATTACTCAATACCTCCTACTTTACCATCTTTAAGTAGTTGATCAAAACTATCATACAATGGATATTCAATTAATATTTGAGCCCATTTATATGTTTC
Organism: Spirochaetales bacterium; assembly: GCA_050178795.1. Classification (GTDB taxonomy): domain Bacteria; phylum Bacillota; class Clostridia; order Christensenellales; family UBA1242; genus STF1-184. The sequence continues at coordinate 21,465 of JBFXFT010000010.1, read as the reverse complement.
CATCTCTTTTAAATTTTCAAAATTAAAACCTCTTTTTTCCATTGCTTTTTTTATACTTCTATACCAGCCTCTTTCGGAATATTCATCTATCATATCTTCACTTGCTTGTTTTAATTGCTCTAAAACATACACTAATGCTGGAAAAACAATTAATGCATGTCCTAGTTTTTGATAGTCTGTAAATTTTTTTATAAGTTGATATTTTTCAAACTCGGCCTTAGGTAATGCTATGCTTATATTATTAGAGTTAATGCTAATACTCATCTCTTTATCAATTTCATTATTATGCACACATACAGAAAATATAGATGGTACATCTGCAAGCTCATCTTTTTGTTTTGTTATGTTTATATTTTGTTGTCTACCAGTTCCCAGTACAGAGCCTTTTTCTATAAAAAATTGAATTTCTTTATAGTCATTATGCCAATCATTATTCTCAAAATTTTCAATGTTTTTAGTTGCAATAATAAATGGGCTTACCTCAACTTTTATATCTAATTGTCCAGAGTCAAAAATTTCTTCAAAATTTCTTTTATTGAATGTATACAGTTTTCTAAATGAGGTTTTTGGGCACTCTACATGAAATGCATAAGCAAGTGAACCATCTTCTATCATTTTTTTAATTTGCTCATTATTTTTTATCTCAGCAGAAAATTTAAGAATAATTTCAGTTTGACCTATTTCGGTTTCAACATTTGTTTCAAATACTGTTTGTTGATAATCTTCCGTTGGGCTTACCAAATTTGTCCATCTATCTATAATAGGATATGGATATAATCTACTCTTTATTTGCATATGCTCGAACCTCCAAAGAATAATACTCTTTATCAATAAACTCAACATCTAATTTAATACTTTCAGCTGAATTAAAATTTACACCCAATATTCTGTTATTAAATGTTTTTAAAGGCTCTCCATTTAAAGTTGCAGATTTAACAAATAATTCAGATAATGAACCTTGTTCATCTACTTTATATATTACAAAAAATCCATTAAATGCATCTTCAACTGGTTGAAAAATTAACCTATATTTTGCTTTTTCTTTATTCAAACAAATCATTCTTGTTTTTCTTGATTTTATAGAAACAGCTCTTTTTACTGATTCATCACCGTTTGTAGCATGACCCTTATCATTTGACCCTTCACCTGTTTTTTTATTAGATTTGCCAGAGCCATCAGAAGTTCTTCCAGAATCTGACTCTTCATCATCTTCTATAATTGTTGCTTGATTATCACGTTCCATTATTTCAATTTCATCCCCATAAGTTTTATACTTGTTTGATAAAATTGCTTTAAGAACTTCTTTTGTAGTTACTTCTACTTTATTTATTGTATCATTAAAACCATGTCCAATTTCAGAATTTTTATCAGCAACATCATCCATTTGTTGTAATATATCTAATCCATCAATATTAATTTCTTCTAAATCTTTATCAATAAACAATTCATTAATTTTATTGATAATGGCTTCTCTCATATCTCTTAATAATTTATCTGCATTTCTTTTTTCTTGTATTGTATCCATTCTTTCAGAGGACCAGTTGTTGTGAGCAGGATTTTCCATTTTTAATAATGTTTCATTAAGCCTATTGCCTTCTATTACACAAATTGCAGAAAAATAAATATGCCCATTATAACTATAATCGGTTATTTTCATCCCCATGCTTTTAATCATGCTTATTTTTTTATTTAATTTACTATCTTGCAATATTTTTAATTGTAAATACCCATATTCTGGGATTACAATTTTAATATCTTGAGATTTATCAGAAGTCAATACTTCATAAGCGTTTTTTGTTGATGTAGTAAAATCATCTTTATATTTTTTGAACATTGAATCTAATGTTTTATCATTTAGTATTTCATCTTGAATTTTCACTTGTAATTTACCTTGTGATATTGCAATCAAAAAGCTATCTATAATTGACGAAACAAGTTCTCCTCTCCAAAATGGGTTGTCATTAAATGCTGAAATATAAATATCAGTTCCAGTAGTAGTTCTAGTAAAAGATTTGTCTAAATTTAATAATTGCTCTTCTGGACTGCTTGATAAGTCTATCCCGCAAAAAGCTCTCCCATCGCAAATATTTCCACTACTTTCTGCAAACGAAAATAATCTAGCAACACCTAAATTTGCAATCTCATTATCAACATTTTTAGTATTATAAAAAACAGACCTTAAGTTAGAGCATGCAAAAGATGCAAATTTACCTATGCCAAAAGAGCCACCGGATTTCCCAGCTTTTGTGGATACGCCCGATGCTCTAATTAATTTCAACCATCGACTATTTTGCACATTATCGTCATTTATACCTGTAAGACCTGTTGTATTAAAATCACTTATTCTTAAAAATTTTATTTTAGGTTGATTTAAAATTGTTAATGCTGTATTTAAAAAGGTTTTCTCTTTTCCTTGACCCCAATATCTTTCTGCTTTTATAATGCTTTCTTGTAAGCTATCAACTCCAGGAAATTCATTTCTATTGATTTCAAACAACTTGAATTCAACTTCTGCGACATTACCTTCAAGCACCGCATCTAAAGAATTTTGGCACACTTCTCTTGCCAAAGATTTAATTGGATGATCCTTAAAAGTTTCAATTCCACTATCCGCTAGTCCTTTATACTCAGCATTGGGACTAAAGTCAAATATCCATTTTCTCATTTGCACTCTCCTTATTTATTATAACAATTTAAATTTTTTTGTACTAGAAATACCATTGCTAAATTTGTTTTTTGCTTCTTTTATTTCTGATTCTATAGTATCAAATATAACTTTGATGTCTTTTTCTGTATATTCATAATTATAAGTGTTTGAACAATTACCCAATAATTTAATCATTTCGATTATTTTATTAGTTCTGTTTTCGGCTATTCTTACAAATTTCTCTCTATTTGTTTCTGCCATTTTATATCTCCTTTATAATTTATTTATTTTTATTTTATACCAGTGTTACATATTTGTCAATTATTTTTTTTATATTTTTTAAATATTTAAAAAATAAATTGAAAATATTTAAAAAAATATATTGCTTGAATTAAATTACCTTTAGAAATAGATATTAAATTTTTGCATTAAATAGCGTGTAAAAGCGTTTACTTTTTTTATATTTTCTAAAAAATTTTTAAATTTTTTCATGCCTTTTTTTATAGGACTTGTAGCGATTTTTGAGTTGGATTTTGGGAATTTTTACCTTAACAAATTGCGTTTTTTGTCATTATATATAGGGGGATATGTGTAAATTTAATATAAAAAACGAGTGGCCCAAGAGGCCCATATTTGAGTTTTTCAAATACGGGATTTTTCTTGGGATATTTTTGTTTTTTAAAAATAGGTTAAATTCAAAAATGGAGGTGAATAAATGCCAGGGGTGCAAAAGAAAGAATTGAAAGAACAGTTTACAGTTAGAATTTATAATCAGGATGAAAGTGATGTTTTAAAAAAGGCTTATAACAGATTTAAAAGTGGTTTTGACACGATATCGGATTTTATTCGGCACTGTGTAATAGTTGGTGCGGAAAAGTTATTGACTGATAATACGATTGACCAACGAATGAATTTAGATGAGATAAAAACAGCTCTTTTCTCTATTGATGAAAAGTTAAAAACACTTTCAAACAAGGTAGACTTTCATGCAAAAGATCAAAAAATAGAAACTTATTTAATTGAGGACTTATTAAACTTTATTGCAAACATCGCCTATTTTAGCGATTGTAATAAAATAGTTACCAATGCAAATATTGAAAATGGCTTATTTAGTTTATTGAAAGAAAAAATAACTGCAATGAAGAAGGTATTAGATGAATAGTAAAACACCAAATGTAAACTTTATGTTGAATTATTACAACTGCAATTACAAAAATGAAAAGTATAAAAAGAAGCGAGCCTACTACTCTTCTCAAGCCAGCAAAGACTATATGAATTATGTTGCTACTGGCATAGAAGATATTAAAAATTTAGACTATGTAAAATACATGAGTGATGTTCATAAATCTAGTGGTGTGTTTAATGAAAATGGTTTAATTAGTGCAGAACAAAAGCAAGAAGTTAGAAGTACTTTGAAGGCTACAAAATCAGTTATATGGGACGGCATTATATCGTTTGAGGAAAGGTTCGGCAAGAAGTGGTGTAACACTTATGAGCAAGCCTATGAGCTGTTAAAAACAGAGCTACCAAAGTTTTTTAAACGAGCTGGTTTAAGCCCTGAAAATATTGAATGGTTTGCGGGCTTACATGAAAATACGGATAACAGGCATATTCATATTTGCTTTTTTGAAAAAGAGCCAGTACGAATAAAACCAAATAAAAATGAAAAACAATTTTCAGTTGGCAAAATATCGTTAAATGCAATCAATCAATTTAAAGCTAATTTAGAATTTTCAGCTAGTGATTTTAAGACAAAAGAAAAATTATATAGACTAATGATAAACGAGCAATTTAAAGAAGAGTTAGAAAATCAATCAACCACAAAATTAAATGAACTGTTTTTAAATCTTGCAAATAACTTCCCCACCACTGGAAGTTTAAGTTATGAAAGTAAGAATATGCAATTACTAAAATCTCAAATAGATAATATTACAAATTATATTTTAAATAAATCAAGTGTAGCCAAAAGTTATTACGATAATTTTATATTTTTAGCAAAAGAAAAAGACATATTGTTTTTGAATTATTGTCTAATCAACGGTTACAAAAAATCGTTTGATTTTGAAAAAACTTATAAGCAAGATATTTATCGTAGGCTTGGAAATGTTGTAATTAATGCTGCGTTAAATTTAAAAAAAATAAATTTGGAACGATTACAATTAAATGCAAAATATCGAAAAGAAAAAATACTAAGTCATAAAAAATTAAAATATCAACTACAAGAATGTTTGTGGTTATCCAGGCAAATTGAATATGAAAGTATCAGGGCTTTTGATGAATTTATTCATAAGTTGGAAGAGGCAAATTTTAAAAATTTAATAGAGCAAGGTAAAGTTGATTTTGAGATGTAACCTTGTATTTTAGAGTGTATTTTAAGAAAACAGGATAAGCGAGAAACTTTAGTAGTATTTTGACTCTTTTAAACCTAGTAACTTAAGGCTTTTAAAAGAATCACACTGTTTTCAAGTAGTTTCTCGTCCATTTGGATGCTGTTAGGATACCTAACACATCTATTTTAGTAGTAAAAAAGAAAAATTAAGGAAGGTATAATATGGCAAAAAAGAAAACAACAAATAGGACGCGTAGAGGTAACAATGAAGGCTCTATCGTACAGAGAAAAGATGGTCGCTGGGTTGGTGTTGCTACCATTGGATACGATGACGATGGAAAAATGATTAGAAAAAGTGTGTATGGTAAAACACGAATGGAAGCAGCTAATAAGTTAACTGAGTTAACCAGTAGAATTGAGGCGAACAATTATGATTATGTACAACAAAATACTTTTGGTGCTTTAATGACAGAATGGCTTTTGATTTTTAAAAAGAATCAAGTAAGCCCAAGAACTTTTGAGGGTGTTTTTCGAAATTTTGAACTGCACATTAAACCAAAAGTAAGCAACATGAAACTTGATGAAGTAAATAGCATAGTCATACAAAAAGTATTAAATGGCATGCTTGAAAAAGGTTACAGTTTAGCCGTTGTAAAAAAGATAAAATTTATTTTTAATCAATTTTTTGAATATTGTATTGAAAATAATATGGTTGCAGTTAACCCAACAACAAGAACACGAGTGCGAAGTAACGAGAGAAAAATTTATGATGGTGAAAATAAATACAAGGCTATTCCCATTGAAATTAGGGACAAGTTTTTACTTGCTCTTAACGAACACAAATTTTTAAAACCATTATGTATGTGTATGCTGTTTGCCGGGCTAAGAACGGGCGAGGTTTTAGCCTTGCAATGGCAAAATATTAACTTTAGCAACAAAACACTTAAAGTAGAACGAGGAATGACAAATGTGCCTAAATTTGATGAGAATGGTAAAATAATAGATCGTGTAACAGTTATTAGTGAAACCAAAACGGCTGGCTCTGTTCGTGAAGTACCGATGCCCGATATTTTAGTAGAAGCCTTAAAAGAATTTAAAATAGAACAAGAATTAAACGGTGAAACGCATAACACAAATTTAACCTCAGATACAGCACTCGTTTTTGGAAATGATGATGGCAGTATAAGAACTTATTCCGGTACAAAAAAGATATTTTACACTTTTTTAAGAAAGCATAAGTTGGACAAATATAACATTCACTTTCACGGATTACGACACACCTACTCTAATATGTTATTTGAAGCAAATCAAAACCCTAAAGTGATTCAAGCACTTCTAGGACATAAATCGGTTAAGACAACAATTACCACCTATAACTCCGTTGATAAATCTTACTTTAAACATGCGACTGATATTTTAAATAAACAATTCAATAGTGAAATAATCAAAAAGCAAGCTGAGGAAAAAACTAAAAAACAAAAGTTTACAGAACTACTAGATGAAATTGAAGATAAAGAATTAAATGCTTTAATTAAGTTATTAGAAGCTAAAAAAGCAAAAATAAAAGATGATTTTGAGATGTAATGTATCTAATAATAACAAATCATTATTATAATAGACATTGATTAAATAAAATGTTACTCTTATTATAGGATTAATATTAGTTGGAGAAATTCAAATGAAAAAACAGTTAAAAATAATTGTGTTAATATTAAGTTTTATTTGTTTATCAAGTTTTACTGGTTGCACTCTTTTTACACAACCTGAAGGATATTTTTTTAGGTTACGTGTGGATGAACGTTTGGTTAACTTACCAGATGAATTGATATATAATGAGCTAACAGAACCAATCATGAGTAATAAAATTTTTATTTCAAGTAATTCAGAAATTGACGATTTATTTAGTGAAACGTATTCTGAGTCATATTCAGAGGAAGAACAATCTTGGGTTAGAGATGAAAGATTTACAAACTTAATAAATGGGTATGATGAAGGATTTTTTGAAAATAATCAAATTGTATGTTTATTTATTACAGCGGGAGGTAGTGCTTATAGTTATAAATTAAAAAATACAGATTACAATAGTGGTGTTTTAACTATTACTATAAAAGAAAGAGCTGTAGGTATTGGGACATGTGAAATGGAATATAGATTGGCAATTATTGAAATAGAAAAAGTTCCAACTGATACCGTAGTAAAAATTGAATATAAAGATAATTGGTTACAAAATTTATTTTGGTAATATTCAATGTTTTATACAAGTTTTAATAAAAAGATGGATTAATTCCATCTTTTTTTATATCAAAAATCACGCAAAAATATTTGTTGTCAAACTTTTTGAGATTTTGACAACAGTTGACAACAGTTTGACAACATTTAGGACAGAATTAGATAGTTTTAGATAGAAATAAACAGGCAATAAAAATTATTTAAAATTGAATGTTTTTTTACTCAAAATTTGCACTTTTAAAAACTGTTGTCAAAAAATGGGCAAACTGTTGTCAAATTTTAGGGTATTTTTTAACCCTTAAAACAACAAAAAACCCAGTAAATACTGGGCTTTCAGTGGTAGCCACTTTTTTCCTTTTGTAAAACTTTTGAACTTGCTTGTTTGCCAGTGTTTTCATTAAAAAATACAGCTTGAAGCACGGAAGTAATGTCCAAATTTTCTTCTACTTCCTTTATGTTTTTAGATTTTTTATAAATAATTTCGTTTGGTTGCTTTTCTAAATTACTTAAACTTTTAAGCATTTCTTGATAACTTACCATCTTGCTTTTTTCATCATAGTTGTAATAAATTACAATGATTTCTTCAAAAACATAAACGCTATTTACATATTTATTAAAATACTCTTTTCTATCTTTTGCTGTGCTTATTTTTGCATCATATATCTCTTTTAATGTTTGATAAATTTCTTCAATGCTCTTATTTGAGTTGTTTTCATTTAAAAGTTTATATTTTAAAAGTTCTTTTTCATAATCTTTCTTTTCTTGTGTAAACTCTCTATGTTTTTCTTTTAGTTGATTTAATAACTCTTCATTGTCGCTTGCATTAATAAACAAGTTTACTGTTTTTTCTATTTTTTTATTAATCTGGTTAATGCTTGTATTTAAATGATTTATTGTTTGAACGACTTTTCCATTTTGATTATTTTCATAAATCGCAGTTGCAAACTTCATTAATGTTTCTTTGTTATATAACTTGCCTTTTGTTAAAACTACAACTAAATCTTCAAGTAAATTTTTTCTTTCAGAAGATTTTGTACATAACTTTGGTTTTACTCTTTTTCTTGCATTGGCACAACAATAATAGTAATGTCTTTCTTTCGTGTGGCTTGTTCCACTTATTCCCGTCATCTTTGAACCACACATTCCACAAAAAACTTTTTGTACTAAAGGATAGTCCATTCTTAAAACTTTTTTATCCGAATCGCCTTTATTATATGCCTTACTTTTTAATATGTGTTGCACTTTTTCAAAAGTTTTTATATCAATAATTGCTGGAAAAGTTTCCCTACATTCTTGACCATTATAAGCGTGAATACCAATATATCGTTTATTGGTAAAGATAGAGTAAAAATTCTTTCTTGTAAATGTATGCCCTCTACCTGTTTTAATACCTCTTTTATTTAATTCTTTTGCTAGATCAGTTTTACTCATGCCATTAGCAAAACTTTCAAACATAAATTTAACCGCTTCAGCTGTTTGTTCATCTATTTTAACTTTCTTATCTACAATTTTATAACCAACTGGTATTCCGCCACCTAAAAATTGCTTTTTTAAAAAGCTCTCATTCATGCCTCGCTTAACTTTTTGACTTAAATCATGAGAATAAAGTTCTGCCATCGTTTCAAGTAAGCCTTCAACTAAAATACCTTCCGCACTATCTGTAATTTGTTCCATGGCAGAATCTACTCTTACACCAAACTCTTTTAATCTATGCTTATAAACAACACTGTCGTATCTGTTTCTTGCAAACCTGTCCAATTTATAAACAATTACCGCTTCAAAATTTCCTTCTTCAGCATCACTAATCATTTTTAAAAAACTTGGTCTTTGACTTGTCTTTCCACTTATCGCTCTATCAATATATTCATTAACAATAGTATAACCTTGCTTTTTAGCATACTCTTTGCAAACTCGCATTTGTCCTTCAATGCTTTGTTCAGTTTGTCTTTCACTACTGTATCTCGCATAAATTACTGCATTCATATTTTTCTCCTTAAACTTTTCTTAAAATAAAGCAAAATGGGTATCACATTTGTGCTAAAATAAAGGGTATTTTTTGCTGTTTTAAATTGTTATAAGGTGCACCACCCCTACAAGTCTTACAAATAAAGACTTATAGCAATTTTAAGTATGCAAAAAGGTGCACCTTTCTTATCCTGCTTGATTTTTTTACGAATTTTCTACTCAAATTTTTACTCATAAATCACTACTTTTTTAGAAAAATAAAATAACCCAAAATGTTTAATTTCTCTTATGTATATATTTATATATACATACTAAAGCAAAAGTAAAATCTCTAAAAAACAAACACAACACTCTATGCTAATAAAATATCACATCAAAATATATTTGTCAAACATTTGTTCGATAAAGATGCAAAATAACGCTTGCAATTTACCCTTAAAAAGACTTTATATAATTTCTTGATAAAATACCTGTCCTAAATATTCTTTTTATTTTAAACCATAATTATCTAGCTCATATAAAATACAAATTAACCAAAATCATGGCAATGAGTATCAAGACCATTTTTAAGTAAAAGTTTTACAATTTCATCTACTTTTAAAAAATCATCTAAGTCATCATTATTTAAAATTGCTTGTATCTTTTTAACAATCTCAAAATATCTATTATTAATAACATCAATCTCAGGTCTATGCAAATTCAACTCTATTTTTTCATCTTCTAACTTCTCTTCTATTAACTTGATTAATTGATTCAAATTTTCTTTGTTGTTCATAACTCACCTCATTGTTTATAATTTTATATTGAGTTTTCTCAAATGTCAACAATATATGTGAGTTTTCTCATATAATATAAATATGATTATAGGAAAAAGATTAAAAGAATTAAGACAAGAAAAAAATATAAGTCAAAAAGAAATTGCCGATGCTATTGGAGTTGATATAAGTTCTATATCTTATTGGGAAAATGAGATATATGAACCCAAAGCATCTTACATATTCAAACTGGCGAAGTTTTTTGATGTAACCTCAGACTATTTGCTAGGACTAGAAGATTAATAAAAAAACGAGTTATTGTACTCGTTTTTTTATTTCAGTTTAATAATAATTCTTGTTTTTCAAAAACACTTATTGCTGAACTATTCCGCTTGGTAACCAGTAAGCATATAAAATATCACCTGAGGTTTGATCCCAATCACGAAAACTTGTCATATCACTTGCGTAATATTTTGTTCCTGACCCATTTGATCCAGTATAATAACCAACAAAGTCATACCCTTCTTTGGTTGGAGCTGTTGCAATTGGCATTGCTTGCCCATAAGTAACGGTAATAGTACTTGTGCCACCTATTCCACCGCTCTTGTTAAGAATAACAGTGTATGTGTTAGCTGTCCATTTTGCATAAACAGTAACAGTAACACCGTTATTACCAAGGTCTGGCATACTTGTCCAGATATAATGAGTGCCTGTACCATTATAGCCTGACCACCAGCCACCAAAGGTGTAACCTGTTTTTGTTGATGTTGGTAAACTTATAGCCGTGCCATAATTCTCATTTATATTTGTTACCGCACTACCACCTTCTTCATCAAAGTTAATGGTATAGTTTTCTATTATCCATTTTGCATAAACAGTAACAGTAGCATCGTCACTACCTAAGTCTGGCATACTTGTCCAGGCAATCATATTACCCATACCATTATCGCCTGACCACCAGCCATCAAATATGTAGCCTGTGCGAGTTGGCTCTGGTAAACTTATACTTGTACCATAATCTTCATTTATATTTGCAACTGCACTACCGCCTTCTTCATCAAAGTTAATAGTGTAGTTTTCTATTGTCCAATAAGCATAAAGTATATCATCTTCTATTTGATCCCAATTTTGAACTGAGTCCATATCAGCATCATAATATTGAGTGCCACTTCCATTTGTACCCGAATAATAACCACCAAAGGTATAGCCTTCTCTTGTTGGGGCTGTCGCTGTTGGCATAGGTTGTCCGTTTATTGCTGTAACAGAAGCAGTGCCACCAGTACCTCCTGTGTTATCAAGAGTTACATCACAATTTACGACCTTTGCATCAATTACTATCGCACTTGCATTAATATAACTTCCATAAGAAGTATCTACATTTAATTTAATAATATTAGTTATAACACCTCCAACATCAACATGTGTATGTCCAAAGTTTTTATTTAGTGCGGTAAACGAGCTACCTAGTGCAATATCATTAGTGCCCGTAAAATAAGCATCTTCAGTTCTATTAGAGTCGCCTGAAATACCATTGAAAAATGATATACTTTCAACTTTAATATAATAATCAAGTGTTAGCTTTAGCCACCCACCTGTTGCATTTAGGCTCCATTGGTCACCATTACCACCAGAACCACCATTCATTGTGCCATTAAATGCTTTATACGGGTATTCAGTAGCATACCAGCTAGTTGCACTAATTCCACCATGGCTATTTGAAGCACTTGCCCAAGCTGGTTGTATCCAATCTGAATCTATTTCAGTTGCATTTATTATTATTTCACTTGCACTGATATAACTTCCATAAGAGCTAGATATATCTAACCTAATTATATTTGTTATAACACCTCCAACAGGAATATGTACATAACCAAAATTCCAATTAGGTGCAGTAAATGGGCTTCCTAAGGCAACACCTCCTGTGCCAGTAGTAAACTTTGCATCTTTTGTTCTATTAGAAAGGCTTGAACATCCATTATAAAAGCCTATACTATATACTTTAATAGGGTCATCAAGCTCTAATTGTAAAAATCCACTAGTTGCATTCTGACTCCATTGGTCGCCATCACCACCCGAGCCACCCAATGTAGTGCCATTAAATGCTTTCCACGGCGCTTCGTTGGAGTATGTGCCACTTGCAGTAATTGTACCATGGCTAGTATTACTTGTAAAATTTGGCTGTTCCCATCTATCTATTGCTATCCTTAATGCTTTTTCTGCGTTAAGTCTTCCACCAGTTGTACATAATCCATCCAAAGCATTTATTCCATCAACACCACTCAGTATACAATCTTTAATATCAATAGCATCCATCTCTGGCTTCATTGACATTATAAGTGCAGCGACACCTGTAACAAACGGTGTAGCTTGAGATGTGCCATCTCCCCATGCATATTGATCATCTGGAAAAGTGCTCCAAATTCCCGTCCCAGGTGCGAATATATCTACTCTAATTGCACCATAATTCGAATCAGACCATTTGGTGTCATCACTGTGAGATGCCCCAACAGCAATTATATGGGGTTCATGAAAACTTGCGGGATAATGACCCACATTAAATAAAGTACTTATATCATTATCATCATTATAATTTCCAGCAGAAGCAACAAACAACCCCGCATAAGCATAAATAGCGGTGCTTAAGGCTGAATTAAAATTTTCTCCTCCCATACTGCAGTTAATAATTGGTATATCTTGACCTGCAGCAAAATTAATAGCACTTGCATAACGGTTTAGATCTCCATTACCATTAGCATCACCAACTCTTAATGAGACAAGCCTTACATCGGCTTCCCATGTAGTACCTGCAATTCCATTTCCATTGTTTGCTTCCGCAGCAATTATGCCAGCCACATGTGTACCATGCCCATTTTCATCTATTAAATTTGCATTTTCAATAACATCTCCACCAGAATTTGTTACAAAATCTCTATGTAAACTTGGATTTGTATCGCTAATTCTATTCTCCAAATCCTCATGATCACCATCTATTCCTGTATCCATAACAGCTACATTAACTGCATGACTTCCATTTGCATTATCCCATTCATCCCATATATCGTATGCACCTTCAGCCTTAATATTGCCTAATCCCCACTGGTCAGCCACATTTGGATTTGGGTCATCAATTGGATCGTAAAATGGATCAGTTGGTGCAATATTAATAGAATAAACATAGTTTGGCTCGGCAGAAACAATTTCTTTTCTATTTTCTAATTTCTTTATTGCTTTAATAACTTTTTCTTTACTCTTTTTACCAATCTCTAAGCTTAAAATTCTTCTAAAGTTAGTTACATTTATTTTTTTTATTTTTTTAGGCTCTTTACCAGCTTCCCTATCTCGTATTTCTTGCTCTACAAAATCTATTGTGTACCTTGTTAAATCTTCAATAGCAATACAATCAATTTCAGGAAAGTCTTCTGGTGCATAAGTTTTAAATTTATGAGTTTCTTCTTCATTTAAAACAATTATTACCTTGTCATCAGCAAAATCATCTTCTACAGTTCCCTGATAAAAAACTTTTTTATCAAGTTCATTTACTTCATCTTCTACTTCTTCGCTCAAAACAGTTTCACTATTAGCATAAACTGTGTTTATTGAACTCATATTTATGTTTGCAACTACAGGCATAAAAGCAATAATTATACCCATTAATAAAAGTCCAGATAATTTAGATATATTCATTTGTTTATTTTTTGTTTTCATATTTCCTCCTTTTAATCAATACTTGTAGCATAGCATACATTTACGCTCTCTACAAAATCAAGTGTTTTGAAGTGCTCAATTGCGTCTAATACCATATTTCTTCCAGATTTTTTAAAATATACTTCAATATATCTACTATCATAAGGTATTGGATTTGAATCAGAGTCAATTATACCTCCGACCCAAGGTTTTGGATATTCAATGCTTTCCACATTAGTCCATTCAAAATCGCTCATTACAAATGCCTTATTGTCAAATTCTTGTTGGAATTCTGATTTTATATTAATCCCAACCTTATGTGACACAAACTCCTCTTCTATTATTTCTGCACTCTTAACAAAGTTGAGCGTTTTAAGATGTTCCAAAGCATCTAATGCCTTATCTTCTTTTGCATCATTTAAATATAATGATACTAAACCAAATGAACCATCAATCCGATCAGCCCATTCTTGATATATAATCATTCTTACATTATCCCATGCAAAGTCTTCTGTTGTAAATTCCTCGCCCTCAAACCATTGTTGAAATTCTGGCAAAATTTTTACATTTATACTATAAAGAGTTGGCCCCTTTAACAAATCACACCCCAAAAGTGGAAAAGCTATAATAACACATAAAACTCCCACAATAATCTTCTTTATCATTCTAGCCTCCTTAAGTTAATTTTGATTTTCATAATTTAACCTCCCTATTTTTTTATTACACCATTTATTCTATCTAAATTATAATATCATTTTACAAAATTTTCCAATTAAAATAATACCCTTATAAAAAGATAGTGTTATAAAGTACAAAAAAAGTCCCAATAATATTATAAATTCGTCGAATATTGTTGGTAAATTTAATTGCTAAATTAATATAATAATAAAAAACAAAAAATAGTTAGTATCATCTACTAACTATTATTCCAAACGCCTGATCTGTGAAGACTAAGTTCGACGAAGGGCTTGAGTGGTAGAGATGAATGGACTCGAACCATCGACCCCCACCTTATCAGGGTGGTGCTCTAACCAGCTGAGCTACATCTCTAAGGCTTGTTTTTGCGACTTTTTCAACTGTCGTATAGGATGCAGTTTTGCCTCCTGACCGTTTTATCAGGGTGGTGCTCTAACCAGCTGAGCTACATCTCTATATTGACAATTAATTGGTGGCTACTCTTTTTAAAAAGTATTGGTGGAGATAAGCGGATTCGAACCGCTGACCCCCTGCTTGCAAGGCAGGTGCTCTAGCCAGCTGAGCTATACCCCCATTTTTGCCACCTTTTAATTGCTGTTTTATGTTATCATTTAAAGTGTTTATTGTCAATAAATTTTTGTAAAATTTTTAGTTTTTAACCCTTTAATTAATAAAATGCGCTTAAAACAAACGAATTATAGCACAAATAAAATTATATATTTAAAAAACAAGCCCATTTTTAGGCTTGTTTTTGTTATTATATAGTTTTTTTAGAAAGCAATTCTTCCATATTTAGCACTTTATCGGCAACTTCTGCAACAAAATCTTTGCTATGGCTAACGAACAAAATGCTGCCCTCATACTCGGCTATTGCCGCCTTTAATGCTTCTACCGCGTCAATATCTAGGTGATTGGTTGGCTCGTCCAAAATTAGCACATTTGCAGGCTTTAAACACAGTTTACAAAGCGTGGTTTTGGCTTGTTCCCCACCGCTTAAACGCTTTAATTGAGTTACAATATGTTTTTGCTTTAACCCACACTTTGCCAGCGCCGTTCTAATTTCGCCATCGGTCATAAGAGGAAACTCTCCGCGCATAAATTCAAGAGGTGTTTGCTCGTCATTATGAAAAGTGTTATCTTGTTCAAAATATTCAATTTTAACCGCTGTAGCAAATTTAAACGTGCCTTTTATTGCTGGTATAATTCCACTTAGAGTTTTTAAAAATGTCGTCTTACCGATACCATTAAAGCCCTGTATTGCAAGTTTTTCGCCCTTTTCAATAGTTATATTTATTGGCGGAAGCAAACTTTTGGAATAACCAATTTCAAGGTCCTCAACTTCTAGTAAAATTTTGCTGCCAATGGGTCTATAAGTAAACTTAAAAAACGGTTTTTGATGTGTTGTGGGCTTATCTAAAACATCTAATTTTTCTAGCGTCTTGCGCCTACTTTTTGCCATATTAGAAGTGGAAGCACGCGCAATATTTCTCGCTATAAAGTCCTCTAGTTTTGCAATGTATTTTTGTTGTTTTTCATACTCTGCCCTATATTGGTCTGCCCTTAAGCCTTTTTCCTCTAAAAACTTATCAAACTTTAAGTTATAGCGAGTAATTTTGTTATTTTCAATATCTGCTATACAAGTGGTAACTGAGTCCAAAAACTTAGTGTCGTGACTAACTATTATTGCGGCACCCTCAAAGGCGTTTAGGTACTTTGTTAACCAATCAATATGTGCCACGTCTAAAAAGTTTGTTGGCTCGTCTAAAACCAAAATGTCTGGTGTATCTAAAAGCAGTTTTGCAAGCATAACCTTTGCCCTTTGACCGCCACTTAAATGCTTAACTGGAGTATCTAGTCCAAACGCAGTTATGCCAAGTCCGCTGGCTACTTTTTCAATTTCCGAATCGGTGTTATAAAAGCCACTCGCGTCCAAATATTCAAAATAGTTGCTGCTCTCTTCCAACAATTCCATCATTTCATTTTCATCGGTTACTGTTGCAAGTTTTTCGTTGACTTTTTTAAATTTTTCATCAATTTCATATAGTTTAGAATACGCCTCACGCAAGTAGTTCATAATTGTTTTACTGCTTTTAATTTCGGCGTGTTGGTCTAAAAACCCAAGTTTTGCCTTTGGGTGGATCGTTATTGAACCTTTGTCATAAATAAGTTCGCCAATTATCATTTTAATTAGCGTACTTTTGCCTGTTCCGTTTAGTCCAACTAAGCCCATTTTTTCTTTATTAAAAAGCACAAGGTTAGCATTGTTAAAGATGACCTTGTCGCCAAAACTGTGACTTAAATTTTCTATTGTTATTAAACTCATTTTATATATTTTACCTTTATTTATTCGTCATTATAAAAGCAGTATCAAAACTG
Organism: Spirochaetales bacterium; assembly: GCA_050178795.1. Taxonomy (GTDB): domain Bacteria; phylum Bacillota; class Clostridia; order Christensenellales; family UBA1242; genus STF1-184. The sequence goes on along the minus strand of JBFXFT010000010.1, from coordinate 4,784 downwards.
CTTTTAGTAGTTTATTTTAAAATCTCTAGTGCTAATTTTACGCGAACTTGCATGCGAGTTTTGTTTAATAACCTACAAATTTCGTATAGGTCTGGGGTTTGAGTTTTTGTAGTTAGTGCTACACGAATTATTGTTGCAATGTCGCCATAATGTCCTTTATAGTTTTCTGGGTTTTCTTTATAGGCTTTCATATCGTCAGCATAGTTTACTTTTGGTGCGATTGCCTTTATTTTATCAAACCAAGTTGACTTGTCGTCCTTTACATAATAGGTTTTTAAATACTCATTTAGTACGGTTTTTACTGTTTCATAGTCAAAATTATTGTAATCAAACTCGTAATCTTCTTTTGTTTTTGGCATAAACAGCTCATCGTAAAAATAACTATTTATGGTCTTTACATCATTCCATTTTGCTATGTCTTTGCGAGGCTTTTTTTGTTCGCGCTCTATGTTTAACATTTGAACGCTGTAATCTTTATATTCCTCTAACAAATTAGCAAATTTTACATCGTATTCCTCTGCCCAAGTTAAAAGTGATTTGTATATGTCTTGCGCTTTCATTTTGCTTATTACTGTTTTACTTACGTCGTTAAGTTTTGCAAAGTCAAATAGTGCACCACTTACGCTCATTTTGTCAAAACTAACCTTAAAGTCTGTAACTTTAGCAACTGGATTTTGTGCTCTCCAAAGTTCAAAGTTGGAGTTTGCAACAGTTAAAATATATTCCTTCACGCTCTCTGCTGGATAACCTTCTTCCGCGTAAAAACTAATTGCAGCCTCTGGGTCTTTTCGCTTACTAATTTTGCGCTTATTGCCATTTTCGTCAATCTTTTGAATTGGTGCAATATGTGCATAAGGCAAACGTTCAAAGCCAAGAGCGTCAAAAATTTGTAAATGTTCTGCAATGCTAGGCAAATACTCGTCTCCCCTAATTACTAAGGTCATTCTCATTAAATGGTCGTCTACTGCGTGAGCGAAGTTATAAGGAGGTAAAAAGTCGCTCTTTAAAACTACTACATCGTTGTAGTTATCGCTAAGCCTCAAGTCTCCCCTAACTGCGTCATGCACTAAAATTTTATTGTTTGGGCTACTATCTACTTTTAGCCTAATTGCATAAGGTTTGCCCGCTTTTACATTTGCTTCTATTTCGTCATAAGTTAAGTTACGGCAATGTGCGTAAGCGCCATAGTAACCTAAAAGTTCTTTATTTCTTTCTTGTTGTTCCCTATCGCTTGCCAATTTTTCAGCACTGCAAAAACAAGGGTATGCCTTGCCCTCTTCAACAAGTTTTTTAGCAAAAGCCATATATATTGGCTTTCTTTCGCTTTGAACATAAGGACCATAACTACCTTTGCCTACCATTTCGTCAAAAACTATGTCAAAGTCTTGTAAGCCCTTTATTATGTATTCAATACCACCCTCAACAAGTCTTTGTTGGTCTGTGTCTTCAATTCTTAAAATATATTTTCCACCGCTTTGTTTTGCAATTCTATTTGCAACAAAACTAGTAGACACACCACCAAAATGTAAAAACCCAGTTGGGCTTGGTGCAAAACGCGTAACTATTGCGCCTTTTGGCAAGTCCCTTTTGGGGTATAAATTTTCATAATATTCGGCTGTTTTTAATTCCATAGGAAATAATAAATTAGCCAATTTCTTGTAGTCCATAAATAAACTCCTTTAAATATGCCAATATTTTAACATAAAAATAAAATTTAAAAAAGCACTTTTGATATAAAGTGCTTTCATTTTTAAATTATTACAAACATTTAACTAAAGTACAAAATTAAGTAAATTGTTTACTAAAGCGATGTAAAGATTGTAGTCTTCATTGACAAGTGTAACAGTGCTTTCATAGCCGTCTAATAGAGCAAGGCTTTCGCTATCTGTATTGTCTTTTAGCTTGTTATATTCAGAAATTGCTGACAAATAGAAATTTCTTTCTGTAACTAAATATTCTTCTCTTTGAAGTGTAACCTTATAGTAATCTATTGCTGTTAAGTTAGTGTTTGCTGCTCTCCAATTTACAAGCGGTACATTGTCAATATTATCGCTTAATGTTACTAGGTTATCATACAAGGTTTGGTCGTCTCTTATTACTATACAATTTTCAATTTTGAAGCCGCCCAAATAGTCAATGTAGTAGTTATATGCTGCTTCCACGGTATAAACTTCTGCCGTATATGATATTCTCTTTACTTCATCTGTAGGTATCTCTGTAAGGGTTTCGTAATCTTCCATAACTGCTATGTTTGCAATGTAATCTTGTGCAAAAGCGTAGTTTAAATCAAGTGCCGCTCTTATTACCTCGTCATAAGCAGCGATAAAAGCATTATAAATATTTCTAATGTTTAATTCATAATCAAAGCCGTCTACACTTGGATCATCATCAATTATTGTTATGTTTTCAAGCGCCAATTTGCGAACCTCAAAATTCTCTAATTTTGAATCTAGACTTAAAAGCGCCTCATACATTGCACCAACTCCAGCCTTACTAAATGTATTGGAAGTTAAATTTAAACTTTCTTTATATTCATAAAAGAACGCCATTGAAGAGTAAAGCATTTGAGGGTACTCATTTGAAAGCAAATTAAACATAGAGCTTGTTTTTGCCATTTCTTGAGTTAAGTTTCCAGTCTCATAAGTTACGTAAAACTTTCCATTAGCGTTAAAGAAACTGTTTACCGCATCGGTCTCGTTGTAGTATTTTTCAACTATGTCACTATATTTTTGATAAACCGAACTGGCAGTAGCGCTCATTGCGCCCAAACTGCAGGCGCTAAATAATGATGTCGCTAATGCTAAAACAAGTAAAACACTGACTATTTTTATTTTTTTCATATTTCTCTCCATTTAATTAAAATTTTATTAATTAAAAATTATTTGACTTACGCTACAAAGCCTATTAAATAATTGCGAATTATTGTTGCATAAGTTTGTTGTTCTAGTTCCAAAAAGTTTTGTATGTACTCTTGCTTATTTAGGCTTGAAAAATATGCTTCTTTATCTGTTAAGTTATTAAAAGCGTTTACAAAGCTTAAAGCAAGCGTAGTTTGGTCGGCTGGAGTATTTTCAAAATTACTATAAGCGTTAAGTATTGCTGTTAGTTCTTCTATTAAGACTGAGGAGCCTGTTGGAGCATCAAGAAACTTTGCATACTCAAATTGTACTTGTAGTAAGGTATAATTAAGGGTTTGTGGAATAATCTCATCAAAAGCATACGTTATAACATAGTTTTTTAAAGCCTCAACCATAGCAATATATTGGTTTGTTTGTGCAACGTAAGCCGTTAAAAAGTTATTGTACATACCAGCAACTTCATTTGGGTCGCTGATTTGCGCATAGTGATTATTGAAATAGGTAACCAATTGGTAAGTAACTTCTATGCTTGCTGCGTAACTATTCATTTCTGCCTCTAAAGCGTCTTGCGCCGCTGTTGTAGCGTTTTCAATGTATAGTAGTAGCGATTTATAGTAGTAAAAGTTATTATCTAGTGCTTGACCAACTAACTCATAATAGTTTGTAGTTGCTGCCTCATCGCTATAATTTGTTTGTATTGCCGTCACTTGACTATCAAAGTCGGTATAGTAAGTTTCAGACTCTATTGCATTTATATCGTTATAAGTTTCTACCGCAGAATTTGGCATATTAAATAAATAATAAACACCAAGACCTGCTGCTGCAAGTATCAAAGCGGCAATTATTAAACGAACCAATATTTTCATACCCTCTATTCTCCTAAATATTAATAATATTATATTATCATTAATGTGTTTCAATGTCAATAATTAGAATGTAAAACGCACTTATTAAAAAATAAAAAACCACACCCCAAATGGGTGTGGTTTTATCTAGTATAATTAAAACAAAATGGAAAAAAGTTTTAATACATTTACATTATAATATAGGGTACACTATTTGTCAATACCCATTTTTAAAAAACTTTAATATTTTAGCACAAATTTTACAAAAAGACAAATAAATTGAGCTTAAATACAAAAAAAACAGTGGTTGAACCACTGTTTAAGTTTTTTAATTATGCGACTGATAAGTCTGGTCCGTTTGTATTGATTGGTCCTGTATTACCTGCTTGTCGTGCGCCCTTTGTTTTTGGAGCATCTGCAACAACCTCTTCAACTTTTGCTGTTTGTGGTGTAGTGTTGTTTTCTGCTGCCGTTTCTCTTGCTTGTTTTGAACCATTAACATCTTTGTTTTCTGTTCTTTCAATAGGGGGCTTGCCTTTTAGTGCTCTTTTATAATCAGCTTTCTTTACTAAATAATCTGCTTGTAACTTATCTAGTTGTTTTTGCATGTTAAATTTCTTTTCGCCGCTCTTTTCGTATTTAATTTGAGTTTTAAGGTCACTAATTTGTTCTTTAATGTCGCCAAAAATCTTTTCTTTTAAAGCTCTTCTGTTTAATCTTGGTTTACTTTTTTGTTTGTCAAGCCACGCTTTAATTTTGGCAAGCAAAAGTTTAATTCCATACAAAAGACTTGCACCCAAAATTAGTCCTATAATTGCTAATAGAAGATATCCTAAAAACATAATTCTCTACCTCCAAAACTTCATTTCATAATAATTATAAGGGTTTTGCAACAACTTGTCAATATGCAAAATGAGTAAAATATAATAAAGTCCACTAGAAACAGCGTAAAAGAGCGACAAAAAAGCAAGAGGGGTTAGCTCTTGCTTTCTATTCCATAATATTAATAGGTAATTTTAAATATTGTCCTTGTACTCTACCTAGTAAACTTTCGTTTACTTTCGTCGACATCATCTTCTCT
>JBFXFT010000009.1:0-38407 GCA_050178795.1 Spirochaetales bacterium | reverse complement strand
AGCATAAGCTCAACAGCCTTGTTAGTCTACCATAACAAAGTTAGAGTGTCAACAACTTTTTTGGACTTTTTAACTCTTTTTTTGCACTTTTTTATTACCTCCCTTTACACTATTTCACGTGTTTAGTAAAATTTTTAAAAAAATGGAAATAAAAATTGCTAAAAGACTATTGCACTCACAATTTTTATATGCTATAATTTGTATATAAATATTAAAAGGACGCTTTTTATATGGATAGAAAATTTAATAACCCTTACATAAAACTAAGTTTTTTGAGCAACGATAGGCTTTTAAGCCAAGTTATAGACTCATCTGTTGACAATGCACACTTTACGAAAATACTAAAATTAATGGATGATAGTTATACTGCATGGTGGCTTAGTGATGACCCAAAGGTTATAGCAGAAAAACAACTAGAACTTGACGACTTAATTGTCTATAAAAGCACACTTAGAGACGCTATTTCAATCGTTCTTAATAGAGATGACATAACTATAGATATGTTTAACGATGATTATGAGTGGGCAAAACTTGGACGCCAAGTAAAAATGACTTTGCACCCTAAGATGAAAGACAAATTAATGCAAGAGCAAAGAATAGCCGATAGAGAGCACTCAAAACAAACCTTCAGCGATAATGAAAGACACCCATCTGAAAAGAAAGGTGTTACTCACGAAGTAGAAGACCCATCTATTATTCACATATAGAAATTAAAAAAAACAAAAAACCGTACCGAGTACGGTTTTTTTTATTTATCATCACCCTCACTGAAAAAGTCAAATGATTTCATAAGTTCTGTAAGTTCTTCCGTAGGGTTAAGCGCTGCTTTTAAGTCAAAGCCAGATTCATTTGGCTCGGGGTATGCTTCATATTCTTTTTGTTTTTTCTTATTTTTTGCAATTAACTGCCTACTATAAGCATTTTGAGCAAAATTTTCGCTCTCTGTGTTGTTTGTATTTAAGTATTTATCCGCCAAATTATCATATTTATCATCGCCATTTAGTGTCAAATTAGTAATTGGCTTAATATTAGTTGAAAAATTGGTAATTGGCTTACTGTCTGCAACATAACTACTATCTGGTCTTGCCTTTTTAACAACATTTGATTGCACTGAAATTTGTGGCTCTACACTTGTCTTTTTGATGTAATTGTTATTAAAACTTTCAGATGCGCTTTGACCACTCGTCTTACTTGAACCAAGAGGAGATTTTGAAGCGGTTTTATTCATTCTGTCTAGTAAACTTTGTATGCCACTTTGTGCTTTTTTATTGTTTTCCTTTCTCATAACGCGCATAGAATCTAGGTTTTCTGCAATTGTTCTATCTATTATGTTTTTAAAGTTTTGCAAAATTATTTGTATGTCGTAAGTCTCATCAATCTCTGGATAATTCCTTACGGCTTGGGTCAAAAACTCCTCCCATTTGCCATAAAGCGCTTTTATTTTTTTTATTTCTGAATCATATATATTTTTTGAATTGTTTTCTATTTGTTGTGCCGTTTCAACTGCAGCAAGAATCGTGCCTGATATGTTTTTATCTTTACTTTTATACTCGTTTAAAGCCCTGTTTAATTCATCCAATTCTTGCTTTAAATTTTCTATTTGTGCGTCCTGTAAAGATATTTTGCTTTCATAATCGGCAACCAAATTTTCTATGGTGTTTTGCACCTCGTCCCTATTGTAACCTTTTTTTTCTATGTTGAAGTCTTGCATTAATTAAATAACCTCTTTTAAAATTAAAGTTTTATTGTTTTATTCTCTGAGACTTATAATAGTATATGAACATAATTATACCAATAACTACTAAAATGCCACTCAGTAATTGACTAACACGAATACCTGTATTTGGTATGTATAAACTATCTGTCCTTAGTCCCTCAATAAGCACCCTGCCTATTCCGTAATATATTAAATAAAGCGAAGTTGCATAGCCCTTTTTGTTGAATTTTAAATATATTGAAGTTATTATGAAAAAGCCAACTAAGTTCCACATACTTTCATAAAAGAATGTCGCCATATGCCAAGCGCTTTCTGCTTCAATGTATACTGCATAAGGAAACCATTGCAAAGCAGGATCTGTTACAAGCGGACCAAACGCCTCTTGATTAAAAAAGTTGCCCCAGCGACCAATTACTTGACCTAAAATTAAAGCAGGAATAACTATGTCTGTAATTTTTACTGCATCAATTTTTTTAATTTTGGAATAAATAAGTAGACCAATTAAACCGCCAATTATGCCACCATAAATTGCAAGTCCGCCGTTTTGAATGGCAATTATTTCAGCAAAAGTCCACACCCTGCCACTAAATATTACATAGTAAAGCCTTGCACCAACTATAGATAAAGGAAAAACAATCAAAATAAGGTCATATGGTAAATCTTTATGAAAACCTTTTTTCTTTGCAAAATAACTAACCATTAAAAGACCAAAAACAAAGCCTATACCAATTAGTAAACCATAAAACTTTATCTCATAACCAAATATTGTAAATCCACTAGGCATAACTTTCCTCCAATCTCTCTTCTACAATTAGAATTATATTATTATAACACTTTTATGTCAATAAAAGCACCCAATAAATAAAGTTAAAATTAAGTTTAGTAAATAATATTTATATAATCACAAAAAAAAGAAGTCCTACGACTTCTTTTTAACTTTTAATTTTTATTTTACCAAATCGGATTGATCGTCTTTACCAGCTGAAGCGCCACTTTGTGCTGTAATTATCTTTAAATAATTGTCAAATTCCTTTTTATTATTGTACTTCATAACTTGAGGTTTGCTTGCATTGTCCGTGCCAAAGTTAATTTCAACTGTAATAGGATAAACGCCCTCTGGGCTTTCCTCTGCTGCCGATTTTAAAAGCGTCATTCCAAGTTCGTTAAAGGCTCTAACATTGCTTGAAACCACAGTTTCTGGAACCATTTCCTTGCTATTATAACTTAGTATCATCCAACGGCTTTTGCCTGTTCCGCTTGCTGCGCTATAGTCTTTAGTTGTTGCACTTTCAATTTGATTATATTTGTCTGCAACTGCTTTTAAAGATGTATTGATTTCACTAATTTCTGAACTTCTGTTGATGTAGTTTACGTGTTTATAAGTATTTGCAGCATCATAAGTTCTTTCGGTTGTTGCTGTTCTTGTCGTTACAGCGCTTTCGGCTTTAGTAACACCCCTAACGGCACCTGTTTTAATTCTTTCTGCTTTATCGGTATAATACATAAGTCCATATTCAACATTTTTTCTCTTACAGAAATTAATCATACGTTGTAATCTTACTGTGTTCCACCAATCTCTTATTTTGCCAAACTTATGAACTCTGTGATTTTTGTAGTATCTTTTATTTATTCTGCCATGTAAATGGTATTGCATATCACGCTTTTCTATTAGTTTTGGAAACCTTGATTTTCTCGTGAAAAAACCTAGTCCAAATCTGCTTATTTTATATACAAGAAATGCACTTACTCCTAAGCCAACCATTGAAGCGGCCATCAATCCAAATATACTAAATCCTGGCATATACATACCCCCTCAACCCAAATTCACATGAATTAAGATTATTTTATGTAATAAATATAACATCTACAGCGTTTTTTGTCAATAGGCAAATATTATAAATTAAAATGAAATGATAATAAAAAACATTAAGTTATTCCACTATACAGATTGCTGTTGCGGTGTTTTTTGTGTGGGTTATGCTTACATCAACTTGTTTTAAATTATGCTCCGCAAAAACGCCCTCTAAAAAACTCGTTTTCACTATGTATGGCGCGCCATTGTTTGTATGTTTTATTTCAATATTTTTTAATTCTACCCCACGCCCTATACCAATTTTTAGCGCCTTTAAAAATGCCTCTTTGGTGGCAAAAATACCAGCAATAGTTGCATATTTTTCCTTTTTAGTTGATATGTAACTTATTTCGTAATCGGTAAAATACTTATTTAAAAAGCCATCTAAATTTTTCATTTTTTTAAAGCGTTCCACTAGCACGCTATCAATTCCAACTTGCATTAATTTTCACCCCTAAACTTAATAAATGGCTCAATTTGGTCGTAATTAAAACCCCTGCGAATTAAATAAGCATAAAGTTTTGCATAGTTTTCTCTGGTTTTTTCCTTATTTTGCATATATTTATTTACTAAAACCTCAATTTGCTCGTCTTGACTAGGTAAGTCAAGTAACGCTTCGTCTATTATTTTTTTACTTATGCCCTTTAATATTAGTTCTTGTCTTAACCTTCTAGCACCTTTTGTGCTTAAGTTATTTTTTACATAGAGTTTTGCGTAATTTGCGTCATTTACATAGTTGTATTCGGAAAGTTTTTCTATTACATAATCAACAACTTTTTTAGAATAGCCTTTGCCTTGCAAGTAAACTTTTAATTCGTGCTTTGTCTTTAAACGCTTGCTTATTAGATTTAAAACTTTATTAAAAGCCACTTGTTTTTCGCTTTCAAATTGTAAATTTTCTAATTTTTCCTCAGAAATTTCATCGCCAATTTTTATGCGATTTTTAATAACCGTTTCCATTTGAAGTCCGCAAAAAAACTTGCCATCTAAACTAATGCTGACGCGCTCTTTGTTTTTTTCTTGCACTTTAATTTCGGTTATTTTGCTCATATTTATCCCTTAATTTTTTGACTGTCTAAAATATAGTAGCCTGCGTCTCGCTTTAACACGGTACAGTTACCAAAGGTTTGTTCCATAACTTTTTTTATACTATCTTTTCCGTGGCTTTTTTTAATGACAAGCACTAAATGTCCATCATTTTGTAACCTGTTTTGACTTTCACTTATCAAATTCAATAAAACACTTTTGCCAATTTTAATGGGAGGATTGGTTGCAATAAAATTAAACTCTCCATCAATGTTTTGAAATAGGTTGCTAACAACCACTTCTGCATTTGTTATGCCATTTAGTTTTAAATTTTGCTTAGCGAGAGTTACCGCCGTATTTGTAATGTCGCTCATTAAAAACTTACTGTTTTTATAGTGGTCGGCTAGGCTTATTCCTATTGCGCCGTATCCACAGCCTAAGTCCAAAACACGCTCGCCTAACTCATCAAAATTGTTTATTACAGCCTTAATCAACACCTGTGTGCCATAATCTACTTCATTTTTAGCAAAAACATTATTGCAAGAGTTAAACTTGTAAACCTTATTGTTTATGTAATCTTCAAAACTAAAAAAGTCGTCAGATTTATGCTCTATATCTTCAAAATAATGACTCATTTACGCTCCTTTCATTACATTTTTATAAGTTCAATTTGTCTATTAAATATTCCATTTAAAAATTCTTGTAGTTTTAAAATATCTTTTGGTTCAACGCTTACTGTAACCTCTATTTTATCGGCATAGTTTACCTTTACGACCTCAATGAATGATTGATTTTCAAGCATTGCAAGTATATTATTGTCGTCATAACCTACATTAAACTGATAAGTTTCTTTGACTATGTAATCAACAATATTGTCATCTATTATACTGTCTTTTGCGGCTTTACTATATGCCCTAATTAAACCGCCAGCACCTAGTTTAACTCCACCAAAATAGCGTACAACAGCAACAATTATATTGGTTAAATTGTTTCTTTTAATAACATTTAAAATTGGTAGTCCAGCAGTGCCACTAGGTTCACCGTCATCGCCACATTTTTCAATACTAGGCATAATGTAAGCATAACAAATGTGTGTAGCCTGTGGGTGCAAGTTTTTTAACTTTAGTAAAAAATTGTTCGCCTCTTCTACGCTACTAACTTGCCCACTAATAGCAATAAATTTGCTCTTTTTAATAATAAGTTCGGCTTTATATTCCGAACTTATTGTCTTATAATTTTTCATTAAAAGTTTACCCTTAAATGTGTCTTTTTGCCCTTGTGTAAAACAATAGCCCTACTATTAAACTCTTCCTTAGTTAGTCCGTCACTCACTGAATCTATTTGCCTTTCATCAACTTTTACTGCGCCAGCCTCAATTAACCTTCTTCCCTCGCTCTTTGTTTTACAAATGCCTGCTAGACACAAAATGTCTGCTACTGTCTCGTCTCCGTTTAAAACAAGTTCAACATTTGGCATATTGTCTGAGTCGCCACCAAAAGCCGCTTTCGCTTGGTTTCTAGCGTCGTTTGCATCCGCTTCACCGTGTACTATTTTTACAAATTCGTAAGCCAAAACCTCTTTTGCTTTATTTATCCTTTCGTCTTGATGCTTTGTTAATTCATCAATCTCCGCCAAACTTAAAAATGTCATACGCTTTAAATATTCGGCAACTTTGGCGTCCTCAGTATTTCTTAAATATTGGTAAATTTCATAAGGCGAAGTTCTTTCTTTATCTATCCAAAGAGCACCCTTTGCAGATTTACCCATTTTGCTGCCGTCTGCCTTTAATAGTAGCGGAATAGTAAGGACGTAGGCAGTATCGTTTTGTTTGCGCCTAATTAAGTCTGCCCCTGCTAACATATTTGCCCATTGGTCGTCTCCGCCAACTTGCAAATTTACGCCGTACTTGCGGTGTAAGTGCAAAAAATCGTAAGCTTGCATTGGCATATAGTTAAACTCTAAAAAGGTTAAACCCTTTTCCCAACGAGTTTTAAAACAGTCAAAACTTAGCATACGGTTTACGCTCATATCCGCACCAAGTTCGTTTAAAAAATCTATATAGTTAAGTTTCAAAAGCCAGTCTGCGTTGTTTACAATGACTGCGCCATTCTTGCCATCAAAATTTAGGTATTTGCTTAGTTGATTTTCAAAAGATCTTACATTTGCTTCAATGGTTTTGGGGCTCATCATTTTTCTCATGTCGCTTCTTCCGCTTGGGTCGCCAACATAAGCAGTTCCGCCACCTATTAAAGCGTATGGTTTATGACCTGCCTTTTGCAAGTGCATCATGGCAATAATAGGCAAAAAGTGCCCTATAGTTAAACTGTCTGCAGTTGGGTCAAAGCCAACATAAAAACTAACCATTTTGCTGTCTAATTCTTTTTGTAAATCCTCTTCAAAAACGGTTTGTTTAACAAAACCTCTTTCTTTTAAAATATCTAATACGCTCTTCATTAAATTCTCCAAATAATTTTTATATGCCAAGTATAACATTTAAACAAAAAATAATCAATTAATTAAAAACCAAAATAAATTAAACGCTAATGGTAACTTTTTGATATAAAAAAACTGCCAATGTGTGGCAGTTTTTTATTATTTACATAGTGTAACCAGTTTCTTCTTCGCTTTGCTCTACTAACTTGGCTTGTAGTTTCTCATACTTTTCTATGGAATGGCTTAACTCATTAAACCATTCTTGTACTTCGTCAATTTTACCGACATACACAATTGTATTTGGCAAATTAATCAACTCGCTACTTGAATCACTCTGTATTTTTAAATATACTTCGTCTTCTTTACCATTTATGTTTTCATTAACCAAACTTATTTTAAGGTCAACAGCCTCGTTTGATGTAACGCCATTTCCTTTTCTTAAATTAGCATTCATAAGCACTAATTCTTTATTGTCTGCATTGGGTAATTCTTCAAACAAATTGTAATTATTGCCTAAATAACTAAAATACAATTCTAACCTATTTATATCTTCATATTTTACATCTTTATTTGAATAATTGTAAAAATGTCGCATATCTTGCATTGGAGAACAAAAACCCCATACTTTATTACTCTTATCAAAGTTATATTCTATATCCTGTAAGTTATAAACATAATCATAAATGGCTTCGTTTTTGGCTTCATTGGGGTTACCTATATTTAAAAACGCATTTACTAACTTGCAAGCCATATCACTATTTTCTATTAATTTAAACATAAGTTGGTATCTGTCTTCTTTATATAATTGTTTTACGTTACCCTCTATTTGATTCATAACAATCTCCTAATTTATAGACTAATTATAAACCCACTGGAAAACATTGTCAACATACAGTTTTTTATTAATATCAAACAAAACCAATAAATTTAAATTAATATACTAATTAAAAAATAACCAATCAAGATTATTTTTATCTTTAAAAAATTTTTTCGTCTATTATTCCGCCACCAAGGCAAACATCTCCATCATATAGAACGACCCATTGACCCTCGGTTATTGCGCGTTGTTTTTCTTTAAATATTACCTTTATTCCGCCGTTATCAAGTAGTTCTACCGTCACCTCTTGGTCTGGTTGCCTGTATCTAAATTTTGCTTTACAGTCAAATACTTTTTGAGTTGGAACATCGGCTATAAAGTGCATTTTATGAGAGATTAAAGCGCTTGAAAATAGTTTTTCGTCCTCACCTTGGCTGACATATAGAATGTTGTTTTTTAGGTCCTTTTCAATGACAAACCACCTGTCTCCACTGCCACCTTTTAGACCACCTATATTTAGCCCTCTGCGTTGACCTATTGTGTAGTACATAAGTCCATCGTGATTACCTATTATGTCGCCGTCAAGGTCTTTAATAAGACCGGGTTTTGCAGGCAAATAATTTGTCAAAAACTCTTTAAACTTGCGCTCGCCAATAAAGCAAATGCCTGTAGAGTCCTTTTTGGTTGCCGTATTTAGGTCATGCTCCGCCGCTATTTTCCTTACTTCAGGTTTATCTAACTCGCCAACTGGAAATAGCACATTACTTAGTTGCTCTTGGCTTAATTGATTTAAAAAATAAGTTTGGTCCTTATTTTGGTCAACCGCTTTTAATAGATATGTCTTGCCATTTTTGCGCTCAACGCGAGCATAGTGCCCAGTTGCAATATAATCTGCGCCAATTTTTTTAGCATACTCTAAAAATGGACCAAATTTAATTTCTCTATTGCATAAAACATCTGGGTTTGGCGTTCTGCCTTTTTTGTATTCCTCCAAAAACTCGGCAAAAACCTTATCCATATACTCTTTAGCAAAATTTACCGTATAATATGGAATATGTAACTTGTTGCATACCCTTTTTACATCATCATAGTCTTCTTCAGAAGTGCAGTGCCCTGTGTCCGTAGTCTCTTCCCAGTTTTTCATAAAAAGACCAATGACATTATAGCCTTGCTCTTTAAGTAAAAGCGCAGCAACAGAGGAGTCCACACCCCCACTCATACCAACAACTACTGTCTTATTTTGTTCCATTGTTATTTACCTTTTATTTTTTTGTATTACTACTGGTACTTTAAAGTTTTTAAATAGTAAAGCGGCAATATCAAATAGCCACATAATTGCAGAAATTGCCCCAGCCATAAAGAAATATATACTAAAATTTACAAAATTCTCTGGGAATAACCCAAAAATTAGCCCATTAGAAAATATTACGGTCAAAATTATGCTAACTAGCACAAAAATGCCCTTATATGGCTTATTTACATAAAAATTATGTAGCCCTAACCACCCTAAAAACACCGTTAATAGAACAGTTTTTTTATAGTCTAAATCGCTTGGAAACTCGCTAGAATATATGATGTCGTCATAGCGACCTTCCTTGCGCGCTTTTTTAACTTCGCTCGCCTTTGCCGTACTTAAATCACTCTTTTTAAAGCCACAATAAGCGCAAACTCCGTTCTCAGTTTTTATTTTATTATAACAAACAGGACATAACATAAAATACTTCTCCTAATACTTAACTATTATAGCGTCTTAAAAAGAATTTAGCAAGCAACAACAGTTTTTATTACAATAAAAAAGTGCTTAGAACTAAGCACCTTTAAAATTATGAAACCTTTTTCATATGTAACATAAGGTCTAGGGTTTTATTGCTATAACCCCACTCGTTATCGTACCATGCAACAAGTTTAACAAATTTGTCGCTAAGCATTATGCCTGCCTCTGCGTCAAATATACAAGTCCTTGCGTCGCTAATGAAGTCTGATGATACTACTGGCTCTTCAGTATAGCCAACTATGCCCTTTAAAGCGCCCTCGCTAGCCTTTTTGATTGCTGTCTTAATATCTTCATAGGTTGTAGCGGTTTTTAGCCTAGCGGTCAAGTCAACCACTGAAACATCAAGTGTAGGTACTCTAAAACTCATACCTGTAAGTTTACCGTTAAGTTCTGGTATTACAAGTCCAACTGCCTTAGCGGCACCAGTTGAAGATGGAATAATATTTTGACTGCCTGCTCTACCAAGTCTTAGGTCTTTTTTGCTTGGTCCGTCAACCACTAATTGGCTTGCGGTTTGAGAGTGAATTGTAGTCATAAGAGCCTCTTCAATACCAAACACATCATTTACTATCTTTGCAAGTGGTGCTAAACAGTTTGTGGTACAACTTGCGTTTGAAACTACGTCCATATCTTTTGTATAAGTGTTTTCATTTACACCCATAACAAAGGTTGGCATACCTTTTCCTGGCGCTGTAATGACAACTTTTTTGGCTCCGCCCACAAAGTGCCTCTTTGCGTCTTCATATTTTGTAAATACACCGCTTGCCTCAGCAATATACTCTGCCCCAACACTAGCCCAAGGCAAGTTCTCTGGCATTTTATCCATAAAATATTTTACGCGCTTACCGTTTATTACAAGTGCATCTTCCTCTGCTACACAGTTGCAGTCAAAGTGTCCGTGAACGGTGTCATATTCCAAATTATATTTTGCGTTTTCTGGCGTTAAGAATGGGTCATTTATTGCAACAACTTCAATGTCGTTTCTCTTTAGAGATGCGCGCATCAAAAGTTTTCCTATTCTACCAAAGCCATTAATTCCTATTTTTAGTTTTTCCATAAAAATTTCTCCTTTTTTATCGTCAATTTATTGTATAAAATTAATAAAAATTTAGCAAACAAATAATGTGGTACAAACAAAAGTAAATTAAAAATTTATTTTTGAGAACCCAAATTTGCCCTATTTTTTATTATTCTTTTAATCATTAGGTATCCGCCGACAAATAATAGCATTAAAGTTATCATAACGGATAAGATGTAATAGGTAAACCCATTGGCTAAGGCAAGTAGTAATTGATTAAATATAATTAAAAACAATAGTGCTAAAACGCTCACAATGCTTAAAGCAAAACCAACCACGAATTCGGCTTTTTTAAAATATTGTGCCTCACTTTTTAGAGGTTTTTTGTTTAACTCAACAAATTGCACCTCATAGCCTACAAAAGTGTCAAAATTGCGCATATATGTGTTCTTTTCAGGCAATTTATTTATAACTTTAACTGCGTCTTTATTAAAATATTGAAAAGTGTTTAAAGACAAGAAGTCACTTGACAAATTAAAAAACTTTAAATAGCGATGATATATCATCTTTAAAATTCTTACAAAAAAGTTTTTAACTTTTGCCTTTTTGTTTACATATCTTGTCAAAATTATATTGTCTTCGTTCGCTTTTTTTAAAATTTGAAGTAAAATTTCGTCCCAATCCTCGTTTTCCATATCTACAATTATCAAATTGCCATCAATATGTTTAAACCCCTCTGTTATTACCTCATTTACTGTCTCTTTATCTGTTTGTATTAGTTTATAGTTGTCGCTATCTTTATGGTTTTTAGGCTTTTCAAATTCTTTATATGCAACAAACAGTGCCGTTACATCATACATAGAATCTTCAAAAAAACCTTTTAACTTCTGAACCTCATTATTTAAGTCAAAAGACTTATTTAAAATTGGTATAATTAAATTAAATTTTTCCATAATTCACCTCTCAAATACATTATAAAATAAATTGAATTTATTTAAAAGTAAAAAGAGGTAGTAATTCGTTAGTAGTTATTAAAAAAATGTTTTATAATAAAAATGATAAAACAAAAAGGGTGAATTTATGGGTCTACAAAACACAAAAGATATGTTAAAAAAGGCTAGTTTAGAA
Source organism: Spirochaetales bacterium (assembly GCA_050178795.1). Taxonomy (GTDB): domain Bacteria; phylum Bacillota; class Clostridia; order Christensenellales; family UBA1242; genus STF1-184. Next base: position 26,642 of record JBFXFT010000009.1, on the reverse strand, counting down.
GGCTATGCAATAGGTGCTTTCAACTTCACTAATATGGAGCAATTACAGGCAATTTTAGAGACAGCAAACGAACTAAATAGCCCTGTTATTGTAGCAGTTTCCAGTAGCGCACTAAACTATATAACCCCTGAAATACTTATGGGAATGATAAATGGTGCGACAAAGGACATAAAAATACCAGTGGCGCTACACCTAGACCACGGCAAAAACTTTGAAATATGCAAACAAGCCATAGATATGGGCTTCCCATCCATTATGATAGACGCAAGTTACCTAACATTTGAAGAAAATGTAAAACTAACCAAGCAAATAGTGGATTATGCCAAAAAATTTAATGTTTCAGTAGAGGCAGAACTAGGAAAACTTGCAGGCGTTGAAGACGAAGTTGTAGGCGCCAACTCCAACTATACTAGTCCAAAAGAAGCAAAACTATTCGTAGAACTTACAGGAGTAGACAGTTTAGCAATATCAATCGGTACTAGCCATGGAGCATACAAATTTGAGGGTAAACCTATTCTACAACTTGACCTATTAAAACAAATTAAAAAGGCAATACCAAATACGCCATTAGTGTTACACGGCGCTAGCAGTGTATCTAACGAATTGATTGAGTCTTTTAATAAATCAGGTGGCGACTTAAAGGGCGCTAAAGGCGTAAGCACCGACCTATTAAAAAAGGCTATACGCAGTGGCATTGCAAAAGTCAATGTTGACTCTGACCTTAGAATTGCTTTTACCACAGGCGTAAGAGAAAGCCTAAAAAATGAGGAACTGTTTGATTTAAGAACCTACTTGACAGAGGGCAAAAAGAAAATAAAAGAACAAGTTACCTACAAAACAATTAATATTTTTAAAAGTGCAAATAAAGGCTAATAAAAAAATAATAAGCATAAAAAAACTGTAAGAATTTCTTACAGTTTTTTTTATTAATCTTCAATTATTTCTCTAATCTCTTTAATATCGTCAAAGGTTAAAGTTTCTAATTTTTTTACCATTTCTCTGTATGCCATTTTAACAACTTCAGGGTACTTATTTGACGCATTTGCATCGGCACTTGCCTTGTTTGCTATAGCCATAAGGTCCTTTTTATTTGTCAATGGTTTTAACATGATTATGTCTTCCAAAATTGTAAAACTTAACTCCATTGCTTGTATACTCATATCATTTGCCATTTTGTTTTCCCTCCAATAATATTATTTTTAAGGCTCTTTATGTTCGGCACGAACCTTTAAAAGATCAATATTGTCTTTTATTACCTTGCCAAATATTTCTGCTTTATCTTTGTTTGGTGTGTTTTTCTTTTTGTTCTCCAAATACCTATTTATTATGTGATAAGGAGATACTAAAACATCTGACTTGTCTGCCTTTACATATTTTTGAGTATTTTCGTCTATATCTTTTACAATATCTTTTGTAATTGCATCAGCAAGAGCTCTATACTCTACATTTTGCCTTTCAGCGGACTTAATTGTCAAGTAATTAGCGGACAAAACTCTATATTTAGTGGTATCGGCAACATTATCTGTAATATTATGTCTCAAATAAGCTTGTAAACTTTGTTTTGCATCTTCAAGTCTGTTCTTGTCAATTTGAACCTTTTCTTCAACAATTCCTCTTTGAGTAACCTTTTTATTGACAACTGTTATTTTGCTCTCATCAACTGGCTCTTCTTTTATTGCATCAACTGCTACAACTTTTTGTGGTACAACTGGTTTAGATTGTGGTATTGCGTAGCCTTGACCTTCATGTAGTGGATGAGCAAATCTTCTAGCACCAAGAAATTCATGGTCAATAACTCTAGGTTGAGGGTTTGCTCGGAAAGATGTTCTAGGGTCTAGTAATGGTGGAACTGCTGACTTATTTTTTTGTTCTTCAGTAATTCTAAGAGCCTCATCCTTTTCTTTAAGAAATTCTCTTGGGTCTTTTAAAGGTGGAACAACTTCTGTCACAGTTTCTTTAGCCTTTGCGCTATTTTGAATGAAATTAAGTGAACTAACCGCACTCATTTCTTTACCCATATAAGCGATTAGCCATTCTTCATTTAAACCTTCACGTGCAATCTCATTGTTTGCTTGAGTAATTAAGTAATCTTGAACTTTATTTAGCAATTCTCCGTCCATATATATCTTTGCCATATTTGCGGTTGCCAATAAGGTTATAACCTCTTGAATTGCTCCCTTGTGGCTCTTATAAACTGGTATTTGTTCCTCAGTTAATGATGAACCTACAATTTTTCCGCTCTTAACTTGCTCTCTTACAATCTCTTGCATTGCTTTAATTGCATTTTCTGTGTTGGTTGAAACATTTTCATTAATAATAATCGTATTACCTAATCTTGATACAGCAGTTTTAGGGTTCTTATCGGCACTTTCCAAATCTAAGTCATAACCCCAAACAGATGTTATTTGGTTTTTAAAAGTCTCATATTGCTTAAAAGTATTTTCTTCTTCTGTCAAATAAAGTTGAGCGTCTTTAATTTCAATTACAGGCGTCTTAACCTCATCTTTTACTTCGTCTTTGTTGTTATCTTCTTTTGCAACTGGTTCTTTGTGGTCTTCCTCAATCACTGGTTCCTTATGGTCTTCTTCCACAACTGGTTGATCTTCAACTGGAGAATCTGCCTTAGGTTGAGGGTTATCTGCATTGCCTTCTCCACCTATTTCTTCTTTGTGGTCTTCAACTGGAGCAACAACTGCTGGCTCCTTTGGACCTTCTTGTGCCACAGGTGTATCTGACTGTTGTTCTCCCTCTTTGCTATTTGGAGTTCCAGTGTTTCCTGCTGCCGCACCAAATGCTGGACCACCTAAATCCTTGCCTAGTGTATCGGCTTTTCTGGGAGTTAATTTTTCTTCATTTATCCTTGCTTGGTCGGCAGCGACTTTCGCTTTAAATAAGTCGGTATTCATATATGAAGCGTCTTGCTCACTTACCTCTGCGCCCTTACTACCATCTGGTGTTTTAGGTCCATTTTCAGGTCCTTTTTCAGCATCTTGTGATTTTGTTTTTGCATTATCTTCTTGTGGGCTAAAAATTCTTTGTGCTGTGTTTTCATAATCTTTTTCGGCAAACATTATGTCAGCAAGACTTGTTAATTCGTCTAAATTTCTTATTTTTTGGTAGCCACGAGAATATAGTTCTTTATATTCTGCAAGTGTATCTATGCCGTTTTTAAAATAATTCATCTCGCTTATTGCCAATACTCTTTTAGATATATAAGGCAATACCCAAGGCGATTTTAAACTGGTTATTCCAGCAAGTTTTCTTGATGCTTGTAATGTTAAATAGTCTTCAATTTTGTGGAAAGTCTCGCCAGTCATATACATTCTTGCCATATTGATTGTAGACAAAATAGCAATTACGTCTTCAATTAACGCTTTATGTTTTTTGAATTGCTCTTTTTCGTACTTGAAAGCCTTTCTTGGGTTAAAGTCTGCTTTTTCAGTTTTTAATGTTCTATTTTCAAATAATCTTTGAACTCTACCAAAACGCATTTTTGATTGAGCCTTAGTTACTTCGTACATTGCACCAACGGCAGCCTCGGTATTGCTAAGAGAATCTTCATCAACAAATATTCTTCTGCCCTCTTTTCTTACTGGGTAGTCATTGGTTGGCGCTTTATATCCAGTCTTAACAGTATAGCCCCATTGAGACTTTAAGTTATGTTTAAACATTTCATATTTGTCAAATGTTTGCTCAGAAGCGCTCAAATATGTTTTATTATCTGTAACATAAAACTTGCTAAAAGGAAATTCTAAGCCCCTATATTTTTTATTTTTAACGCTAGCGTAGTCATAATAAGGCACCTCAACGCCATTTACTAATTTGTAGTATGGTACTGCATTGTGGCTTATGTTATTTTTATTAATGTCTTTGCCTGAAATTAAACTGTCTGCAACTTCCTTATGCTCTTGAATTCTTGCGTATTGTACAAGTGCAATCAAGTCTTTAGGTGTGTACATAGCCTTTGATACAACTTTGTTTTCTTCTCTTTTAATGTCGTAAATTAAGTCTTTTACAATTCTATCTGTTACTTGGTCTTGGTCTTTATATGCCCTAAAAGTCATTTCAACTAATTCGTCAAAACTTCTAATTCTACTATTTCTTTTCGTCAAAAAATCCTGTGCTGTATCAGGAGTAATGTTTTTATTTACCAAAAATTGAGTAATTCTCTTACGTAAATTACCACCTTGTCCAGCAAACTCACTTTGTTTTACGCTCTCTCCAAGCATAGAAAATACATCCCAACCCTTATCGTAGTATTGAACATATTGAGCGCTATTACTTTCTAATTTTCTATCTTCCATATATAACCTCGCTTATATATAGTTTATTTTCAACATAATAATAACATAATACATTAAAAATTGCAATAGGTAAAATAAAAAAGCACTCTGCTAAAGTGCTTTTTAGTAATTTTATTCTTCTTCCTCTTCTGGCTTGTCTTTCTTTCTCTTTTCAAATAGTTTCCTTACAGGAGGTAAAGCCACTATGCTTACAGAGGTTCTACTTAAAGGACTAGTTATTAAGAACGCGTCACCACGACCAGCGGTTGCAATTGCATCTTGCTCGTCCTCGTTTATACCACCCGCATTCCTATAAAGGTCAACTAGGTCACTCATATCGTTTGGAGATAGACCAAATATCATAGAATATTGGCTCGCATTGATAACCGCGGCAGATTGTCTTGCAATGTCCTCACTACCTACGAAGTCTTTAATGTTTTGAGTAATGATTATTTGCATACCTGAATATTTACGAATACGTTTTGCCATTTGCTCCATAAAGTTTAGAGCGATTGGGTAGTTAGGGTTAATAAAGACGTGCGCCTCATCAACTGTTATGATAACCTTTCTTCTGTTTGGGTCTTCCTCTTCAAAGCCCATCATATTGTTGAACTCTCTGTTCTTTATTATTTCATTGTTTAAATATCTAAGAACAAGCATCATTTGGGCATTTGCAATTACCATGTTGTTGTTTGCAAGTAAGGACCTAAAACTAAATGTAACAAAGTTTTCTTTTGTCTCCAATGTCGTTGCACCGTTCCAAAGATTGGAGTTACGACCACCGCTTGAGAACTTTTGAATATATGTTTGAATTATTTGATACATTCTTCTCAAATATTCGTCTTTTTCTGCCTTAACTTTGGTGTTAATAATCCTATATAGGTCATCAAAAACTGGAAAATCGGTTGGTTTTAGAGTGCTGATATCGGTGCCTTGATTTATACCCTTTTCGGTATACATTTCAACGACCAAAGTGTTTACTTTTTCAAACGCATCTGGAGAAATACCCTCCAAAATTACCCTAAAGAATTGCTCCAAGAATTGAAGGTGTGAAGAGTAATCGTCGCTCACTGTAACGCCCTCACCTTGCAGTGATGGAGTTATGTGGAACGGATTGATACGACCCTGCATACCAGTACCAACGTCAATGGCTTGACCTTTTAGGTTCTCAGTTAAAATTTCATACTCATTTTCTGGGTCAAGAATAAATATTTTGCTATTATCGGCTGCTAAGTTTGCAAGTAGAGTCTTTGTTGCGAAGCTCTTACCACTACCAGACTTGCCAATAATCATAAGGTTAGAGTTAATACGCTCATTGTTTCTCATAAAGAAGTTTACAAATACAGGACCAAAATCATTATGTCCTATATAGAAACCGCCTCTATCCATAAGTGCACTGCTAATAAATGGGAACATAGCAGCAACCGATGAAGTGTGTACGCCCCTCTTATTTTCGTTCACCGTATCAAGCCTACTTATGTTTGAACTTATAAAGGCATCAACTTGACGACCAAACATTTCAGAGTACTTAAAACCTTCTTGTTTTAATAATGCTCTCATCTCTTTTTTCATATTGTCTTCACAGGTCAAAAAGAAGTTTACATCAAACAAGTTTTCATTGCCTGTTTTTAATTGTACCAACAACTCTTTTAAGGTTGTAAGGTGAGTTTCATTTTCTATTTGTGTACTAGTTTTGGCACTATATGCCGTCTTGCTTTCCATTTCTATTATGGCTTTATCTATTAATTTTTCTGCCTCATATTTTAGTATTGGCTTAATATTTACAACAGCCTTTGTGTTTGGCATTGCAAATAGGTCATAAGCCCACGCATTTCGCACATTTATTGGGTAGTCGGTAATATTGAATGCCCTATAAACTTTGCCATCTACTAGCGTTTGCGCAGTTCTAAAAGTGACATTTTTAGGCATAGTCCAGTCAATAACTTTTTCCATTGGCATACCTTCAAGTTGCCTTTCATCAAAGTCTTTTGTGTAGTTCGCCTTTAAGAAAACCGCCAACTCTTTTTCTTGCAGATATCTAGAATAAATAGGAATTGGGCTATTCATCATGTAAGAAATCATACCATTTACAGTAGATTCCAACATAACCTTGTCACTATCATAAATAACCAAATAAAAGTGGTCTTTGTAAGTTCTTTCAACGGTATTTATATAGTTCATAGTTGAAACACGGTTTTCAAAAACCATGCTCCTTGCTTCTAGTTCCTCTTTATCTATTTCGCCCTTGTCGCCCATTTCCAAAACTGTTTCATATTTTCTATCTTCGTTTTGTATGTACTCGTCAAGCAAAAGTGGTTTATTTACCTTAATTAAACTTGCAGTTTGAGCGGCAGTTAAACGCCTTAAAGCGTTTGCAAAAATGTCAATTAGTTGATTTTGTTTTTGCTCTGTAAGTAAAAAGAATTCTTTTGGTTGAATCTCTATTACTTGTGCGTAATAGTTGTCATATTTTAAGTATTTGCCGTTATAAATGCCCTTGTATGGTATTAGTTCTTTAATATCTGCGTGCCTATCTTCATCTACTTTGCTATATTTGCGTTTAAACGCAGAAAATCTAAATAGTAAAACTATTGTGTAATAAAGCCTCAAATCGTCAGAAACAGGCATAAACAAGGTAACAAGTATGCTCGCCCAACTTATTGCAAAAGCATAATTATATTCAAAATTGCTTGTAGCTATTAAAATGAGTCCTGCAACTCCAATAAATCCAATTATTATATCCGACAAAGTTACGCCTTTAAAAAACTCCATTTTAACTTTTGTCTTTCTTGGAATAAATCTCATAATATCTCCCCTGTCCGTCAAGTTTTATAATTTATACCTAATTATACTAAATATCAAACAAAAAGACTAGCAATAATGCAACAAAAAAACCTTAAATTTTCATTTAAGGTTTCTCGTTTTTATTTGCGTTGTTTCTTTGACAAGTCGTCAATTTTTTCAGATATTTTTTCTACTGTTCTTGCGCTCTCTATTAATTTATTTATGTGCATCTTTTCCTCTGTGGATAGAGCAGAACCAGTATCTACACGGCTGCCTTTTAAGTCTTCAACACTTACGCTTGGATTATCAATCAAGTATCGTTTTAATTCTTCCAATCCTTTAATGTCTTCTTCTCTTTCGCCTCTCTCACGATTCAAGCTGTTTTGTTTTGCCTTATCTGTCTCCGTCTTCATTAGTTCATCTAGACGACCAACTTCACCGCTACTAAATTGAATAGCTGCTTTAATTTTTTCTGAATCTGTTGGGTCTTCGCCACTATTCTTTGTCATACCATTAAGACCTTTATTTGGAGCAGTGTTTTTGTTAAGTCTGTCAAGCCCTGCCATAGTTTCTTTGTGTCTTGTTGCCTCGGTCTCAAGAGCCTGAACTTTCTTTCCTTTTTCTTCTTTAGCACTAAATGGTTCTGTGAAGTTCTTATAGAATTTTGCTAAGCCAAGCGCATTAGATGAAGGATTATATTTTGCAAATTTTTCAAACATATCCTTACCGCCTTTAACTGCCGTCTTAATCCTTTTTGAATTGCCTTTAAAGAAGCCCATAGGATTTCCGTTTGCATCTTTTGGAGCAGCAATGCTTTGAAGTGTTTTAAAGCCCTTCATAGCGGCATTTTGTAGTGGTAACGAAGCGGCCATTGTGGCTGCTTGCCATTTGCTTACGCCAGCCTCTCTTAAATTTGAATAGTTTTTGCTCATATTAGATACGCCAGTTTTTATGGCTTTTGCGCCAGCACCGACTGCTCTAGTACCAGCAGCAAGTCCTTTAAATGGAGCTGTTCCAAGACCAATACCAGCACCTAGAACGCCTGCTCCAACTACAGCACTCTTACCAAGTGCCTTAGTATAAGCCTCGCTCTTACCTGCGCCTACATCAAGAGCATCTTCCGAACCTATCATAGCAGCAATCATCTTGCTGAAATCTTTAAAGAATACCGCGCCACCAAGAATAATTAACATTTGCGCTAATAAATTTTGGAAGCCAACTAACACTGTAGTTGCCTCACTTGCGGTAGATGAAACTGGGAAGAAATTTATACTTGTAAGTACTGGTATCAGTATGATAAATATGTTCATAGTTACAACGACAGCATAAGAACTTATTGCTTGTTTAATAAATTCCTTTTTCCAGTTCTTGTAAATATCTTCATTAATTGGTGTTAGTGCAACAATAGGTGGAGAAATTACAAACAACATAGTTAACGCATATAGACGTTTAACAAGTCCAAGTAGAACTTGCGCTAAAATAACTATTAACATAAGTGAAACACCTATACCAATAATAAAGTTAAAGGCTGTTAAGTCGTAGTAATACCAAACCAACCTTAAACTATATATAGAGAAAGTTAATGATGTACTATAAGTTGGTGCACCATCAAGTAAATCATACACAACATCAATTAAGAAATCTGTTGATTGATCAAAGTGGTCATTTGGGTTTGTAATTGTAGTCTGATTCATAAACGCTTGGTCTACTTTATCTGCTACTGTGTAGTTAAGCACACCGCTATTGCCTTCAACAAATATTCCAAAGTTATTAACACCAGTACCGCTACCAGTACCAACGACTAAATCATAAAAGTCTTCATCATAACTTGCTCCGCCCTCTCTTAAACGGTTTGCATCATAAGTTGAAACGACAAAAATTCTTGAGCTCAAAGTGGTGTCGCCAGTACCTGCCGTAGCCATGTCAAGAGAACCAAGTAGCGCGTTACCAATCCATAATCCAAATACAGCAACCGCTGGAACAACGGCAAAATTCATAAGTGCTTTTAAAGCCTTACCAATTATTTTGCCTTTACCATTGGAATTTTTCTTTTCCATTGGTTCATATTCGCTTTTAATTACAGCTACAAATGTAGAGATGAATAATAGAACAATGCCAAGTATTAAAAGAGAATAGAAAATGTTCATAATTGTTTGACTATTTATTATGGACAAAATTACATCGCCTGTAGTTTCGCCTGCTTCGCCATCAATTTGATAACTATCAAGCCCAGCCAATTTCCTAAACAAGTTTTGAACTACATCAAGAATTGCGGAAATGCCAAGAAAAATGCCATAAAAAATGTTGGCAAAATAAACTAGTATGGTGTTTTTGATTAAAAACCATATATCTTCAACAAAACCACCCAATTGACTTACCCTAAAAATTAAATTCATAAACTCCTCCAATGCTATTAAAAACTGTATTTTATGAGAAAATTGTTAAGAAACAACTATTATTGTGTCATATTATTTATTCTAGTATAACAAATAAAGTACTTTTTGTATATTATTTTTTTGCCATTATTCCACTATTTCAAAATCCAAATTTAAGAAACCTATTTCAAAAGTAATAGGGTCTGTATTTGTATCTCCTGCAAGCGGAGTAACGGTAAATGTTATTTCAAAAAAGTCTGTAGAATAGTCAGCATATCTTACATAAGTAGAGCCAGTTTCTGCGTCTTGTTCTAGCACAAAATCGTCATTAAAAGTAGACAATGTGTTTAGAATTGAAGCATCGTCAAAACTTTCAGTGTTATTTGTAAAGGCATCTATGGTCTTATCTGCCGTGCTATAAGAGGACAATATATCTGCTACATTTATGTCTACATCGTTTGCGTTAGTAAATAAATTATACTCGCCAGCGTTAACGGTAATTGTATCTACAATATCGTCAAAAATTATGTTGGCATCGCCACTTCCGTCAGCCTTATTATACCTTACTCTTACTTCCAAATTAAAACTTCTTATGCTTTGTATAACTAGTGTTATAGAGTTAAGATTTATGGCTGCATTATTCATAAATATTAAACTTTCAAATTGTTGCGCGCCAAGTGGGTTTGTAAAGAATGTGTCGCCGTCCATCTCAACCTCACCAAAGGTGAAGTCTCTAAATTCAATACCTGCAATTACAGGGTATCTTTCAGTATTTTCGGTAGTTGTAGAGATTATTGCAGCAACTGTATTTACATAGTTTTTAAAATAATCTCCCCTTGTATCGTATGCTCCAACTGGTGCAATTGGGTCAAATTGACCGTTGCCGTTTAAGTCGTTATACTTTTCTGTTGCGTCGTGTACTCCGTTAGGTATTACATCATCAATAAATTCCTCGGCATCAAAAACGCCGTTGCCGTTTTCGTCAACCACTCTTCCGGGGTATTCAATATCATTTAGTACGACATCGCTACCTATTACAATATTTAGTAAAAAGTCATTTATTTTACTTATTTCGCTTTCAAAAAGCCCCAAATACGATATTTGCCTTGCAAATTCGTCTATTTGGTCTTGCTTTTCAGCACTACTTAGTGAAGTATAAGATAAATATTCTGCGTAGTCTTCGCCACTCGTAGTAGTAATATCTTTTCCAAGAATTATCATCGCTATTGCTAGTTGCAAATCTTCCGAATGCAAATTGATAAATTCATCAATATATCCGCTAGTGGTATATGCTCCGTTATCTAAAGTCCAATTCCATATACTGCTATATATAACTGGGGTTCCACCGCTGTTATCTATGTAATAGACGTCTTTTCTTATGGCGTCTTTATGAGTGTATTTATAAGTGGTGCCATAGGTACCTAAAAGACTATCAAATGGAGAAAAACCTCCGTCATATAGTACGATGCCATCACCAACTGTGTAACCTGTAAGGTCAATGCCAAAGCCATATTCCGCAGCAAGCCTAACCAAAAGTTCTTGACTTAAAAGTTCATTTTGTGCAATTATGTCATTTACATAGTCTTGCTCGTCGCCTATGCCATTGCTGTTGTTGTCTGCACTTGTACTTAAATCTCCGCTTAAATCTGGATTATAGGTCATTTTAATGCCGTCAAAATACTCGTCTGTTCCAGTACCACTATCGTCACCACCTGTATCTATGCCTTCCATAACACAGCCAGAAAAAGCAAGCGTCGTAATGGCAAAAATTGATAATATTAATAATGTATAAATTTTTTTTAGCATACTAACTCCTTTCAACATTACTAAATAATCTGCGTATATAATTTAGTATAACATATTTTTTAAAAATTTCAATTATAAATAAGTTTATAAACAAAAAAACTTAGGGAAACCCTAAGTTTTCATTTAAAATTAATTACTATTAAGCGGTTGTTGTTGGGAATAACCAAGCGCCAATATTACTCTTAAATAACATTAATAGTAGTATCAAAACGATTGTGATAACTAATGCCATAACAGCGTTTATTATACGTTTTTTAGCTTCTTCTCTTCTATCAGCAGTTTCTGCTCTTGCCATGTTAACGCCAAGTACAACAGCATAAATTGTTCCTGCAGTAGCCACTAAAACAAGTAGTGGAACTAGAATCAAGTTTAATGCGTCAATAATGCTGTTCAAAAAGTCAAGAGATCCACTGAATTCTTGAGTTGATTCATCGTAGTTTGGGGTGTTAGGGTTATTAATTGTCGCCATAAGTCTAGAGTTCATAATAAAGTTTGCTATGTTAAATAAAAATAAGTTCATCAAAATTTCCTCCTGATATTAGAAAGTGAGCCCATAATTACTTCATTTAAAAAGTTATACCTCACATATTTAGTTTAATTTTATCACATAAAAGCCATACCTGCAAACTTTTTAACCAAAAAAAATTAAAAATTATAAAAAAATAAAGGCGCAAAATCTATTTGTTTTTTTACCATTTTATGTTATATTAAATTAGTACCAATTTTGGTACAGGTTTTGCAAGTAATCATTATAAAATTACACAAATTTTTCTTTTCGGAGGCTTTTGATGAACAAACTAACATCTTTTATAATTAAAGCAATATTTGCTACAGTATTCTCTGCAATACTAGCAGTCGTATTAAATAGTATGCTAATAAATAATGGTGCTATTTTATTTGAAGCAGATGTAATAACCGACCCTATGACAATTGCCATATTTGCAATTATACTGCTTGTGTTTGGTATTTTTGCGCTTGATAAAATGTCCAAATCTGATGGTACATCGGTTGGTCACAAAAGCGTTACAACAGATGGCAAAGAACTTGACCAATATTACAGTTCAAGACTCGTAACAGAAAAAGAATTAAAATATGAAAAAAAATTTATGTACTCTCTATACCAAGACTTAAAAAAGTATAAGAGAGACGGCGTAATAATTAGAGCACATTACAAAAACAAAAAGTTACATGTAAATATGTATAAACCAATTCACACAATGATTGTAGGTACTACTGGTTCTGGTAAAACAACCACTTATGTAAGCCCAACAATTCAAATACTTTCTGAGACAGCATCAAAGCCAAGCATGGTAATTTCGGATCCTAAAGGCGAACTTTATGACGCTCACGCAGCCAAACTTTTAAAAATGGGCTATGACGTACAAGTAATTGACCTAAGAGAGCCTGATAAGTCTGCCAGGTGGAACCCACTTGAACGTGCTTATGACTTCCACCAAAGGGCATACCATTTGACGGACGAAATTTTAGTTCACAAAGGTGCTTCACCACAAAAATTTCCTAACTTGCAAAAGATGAAAAGCGTAAAATATGGCGACGAATGGTACGAGTTTGACAATGTTGCATACCCAGACAAACCAACACTAAAATATGCAGTGACTGCGATGCAAGCAAAATTAAAATCGTTAGCCGCTAACGAAATTGAAGATATAGCCCTAACCCTATGCCCCGTTACAGGACAAGACCCTATGTGGAGTATGGGTGCACAAGGTTTTATTAAAGGTATTCTACTTGCGATGCTGGAAGATAGTTTAGTTCCAGAATGCGGTATGACAAAAGACAAATTTAACTTCTACAACCTAGAAAAAATTGCTAGTAGAAGAGATGTAAACCAAAACGACACACTTGAAACATTAAAAAATTACTTTGCTGGTCGTGACAAACTATCAGCTGCCGCTTCTGGTGGTAATAACGTAGTTCAAAATGCACCAAATACAGCAAAAGGTTTCTTGGGTCACGTAAACAGCGTACTTAAAATGTTTACAGATGCAGGCGTTTGCTACCTTACAAGCGGAACAGATATTGACCTAAAAAACATAGCAAATAAACCAAGTGCAATATTTATTAAAATACCAGATGAAACAGCGACTCGTCACCCACTTGCAAACATTTACATCAGTCAACTTTACAAGATACTAATTGAACTAGCAAATGAAAGAACAGAGTTAGCACTTCCAAGAAACGTTTACTTCGTACTAGATGAGTTTGGTAACTTGCCAAAAATTGAAAGGATTAAAAGTTTTGTTACCGCAGGTCGTAGCCGTAGAATCTTCCTAGTAATAGTAGTTCAAAGTTTCACACAATTAAACTCAGTATATGGCGAGCAAGACGCATCAACAATTAAAGAAAACTGCAACATTCAAGTGTTTATAGGAACAAAAGACCAAAAGACAAAAGAAGAGTTTAGTAAAAACTGTGGAAACGTTACAGTTGAAGTACAAAACAAATCAACAAGTGCTCAAGCAGGAACAAGAGAAACGAGCGGTTCAACCTCTACTACAAGAAGTTCAAATACCGTTTCTCGTCCACTTATTTACCCAGAGGAACTTGACCACCTAGACAGAAAAGAAGGCGAAGCAATAGTAAATATGTTTGCCGAATTTAGTATAAAGAGCAAGTTTACACCTACCTACCTATGCCCTATTTACGATATGCAAAGGATGCCGCAAGAGTATAGACCATCAGGCTTCTTAAACGAGGCTGAAGTGTTCTACGATGTGGCTCACAGAAACTCAGTAATATTTGGAAATAGTGAAGACGGTGACGACGATTTTGACTTCTTTAAACCTACCGAATAATAAATTAAAAAAGCCTCTTTAAACAGAGGTTTTTTTGTAACCAAAAGGCACTGGTTTTTATGTCTCTTTTTATATTTATATAATAGGTTTATTTTTAACAAACAATATCAATTAGTTGTTAATAAGAAGTTTGTGTGCTAAAATTATATAAATATTATGGACTTATTGTGTGCTAAAACCCACCTATAAAACAAACTCATTAAGGAGACACTTATGACAAAAAAATTGATTAACAATAAATACATTGTACTTGCACTTCTTTTAATAGCGTTTTTTACTTTGTTTTGCGGTAATTTAATGTTATTCAATAGTTCTATAAAAAAAGTCGGCGCAGTAGATGCGGACAACACTTCACTTATAGTTTCTAAAATCAGCAGGGATGTTTCAAATTCTGACACAGTTTTAAGTGACGGATATGATTATTCAATAACTAACCTAGAAACTCCAAATGCCTACGACACCGTTTTAACTTTAAGTGATGGCGACTTTGCAATGCTAAACAATAATGCAACAGACCTTGCCATTCCAGTTGTAAGAGATGAAGAAGCCACAATGCTAAAAGCAGAGAATATTTTGGTTTCATTTGGTAATGGTGGCAGTCTCGTTACGTGGTTACAAGTTACCGCACTATTAAACGGCGAACCAATAAGTATAACAGACGAAATAAAAACAGATACTGTCAACGAACAAACCGTTTATAGTTTCACTCAAATATTAGACCTAAAAACACTAAAGGACATTCACAGTTCAGTTTTCCCAGAGCAACAAGGTTATTATGAATACACATTCGTTTACCACTATGTAGACTCTCTTGGCATAGTTTCAGACCAATTAGAAAAAACTTTCAGTTTCTGGCTACTAGATGAAAACTACTATGTCAATGTTGACGGAAACAACATTGTTCCTAAAATGTATAACACTGAAAAAATTGATAGGTCTTTATTTGAAGACACTTTAATTGAAGAAAACTACTTTAACTTTAACAACTTTGATATGACAGACACTTATGGTGCTGGCTCAAACCTATTGTTCCCTACCCTAATTTATGACGCAAGCAAATACAATGTTAGTTACACAAAACAACTATACGGCATAACTACTACGATTACTTCAAGTTTTCAAATAGTTGGCGGACAAGGACAAATAAGTTTTTATGAGAACGGTTCAGCAACACCTTTTAAAACAGATACCTTTGCTGCCGACATTGACGGCAACTATATATATGACGGACTGACAATAGAAGAAATTGCAGACTATGATTTTACATTTAGATATACATACAAAGTTAGTGACTCGGAGTTTGTATTAGGAGACACCGCTTCACTTTACTACTCTTTAGACAACTTAGTTAGCGATAGAGCAAATGATGTGCTTTTATATGTTTACGGTTATCAACTATATTACTCAGAGAACAATGTAGACGATGCCGAATTTAAAAGCGTCGCAAATAATTTATATACCGATTATTCTGATTCAAACCAAAATTACATAGACAACTATAATACAACCACTTGGGCGCCTAGCGTTAGTTACCCATACATTGTAACTAGCGGCACAATTGCACGCACAAACCAAGCACCAGTATTTTTAAAATATTATGGCTCATTGAAGTACGATTCTTATTATACTACTTCAAGGTCTTTTTATAACTACTACGCTGGTGGCGTAAAGACGGATAATCCTGCCGATTATGTACAATACCCTTACACAAACAATACTCGCTTTACTCAAAACGGTTATTACGAGGTAGTAATAATTTACGACTTCCAAAAATATCACACGACTGACAGCGTAACAAATGATGAAGAGGGTGAAAACTCTGCAAGCACCATTTTACATATGCAAACATTTGCGTTTAAAATTGCAAACCTACCACCTACCGTAAGCATTGTGACAAACGAGGCTACAAACATAGTTAGTGGCACCTTTACAAATGATGACTACATAATAGCAAGTTGGCAAGTTGGTGGCGTATTTGATGTAAGCCCAACTGCAAAACTTTGGAGGCAAAGTTTTGACGGCTATAACCCTTACACTCAAAGTTCTCTATTCAATGGAACTTATGACAATGTAAACGGCTTAACCTATACGGCAAATCAACATATCACATCAAGCGGTCACTATACTTTACAAATATTCTATGGACCATCTACAAGCACATCTGTAATATACAGATTCACGATAGATAAAGACTCAATAACTGGCTTTACGGTTACTGGGGTTTTACCTAGTTATGACGAGTATGACAATATAACTTATTTAAAAGATACAAGTGCAGATTTAACAGGCGACACGGTAATAAACACACCATTTACATTAAACTGGACTTCAAAGAGCAGCGGTGCAACAATAACCGCTAGATACAGTTTCACATCGATTACAGAAGAGGAAGGTTTTGTTACCCCTACCTCACCAATAACAAGTGGCGATGAAGAGTGGGTGGCAAATGGTTACCAAACCTCGACGACCTATAACAACTTGACATATTACAGGACTACGACAACAGGAACAGATGTCTTAAATGCAAACTCTGTTTTAAAAACACCTAGCATATATGTGTTTACTTTAACAGACCAAGCAGGCAATACATACAATTACTACAATGTTCTTGACGACACAAAAGCACTAATAATACAAGACCCTGAACAAGCATCTGCATATAATTATGTGCCAACTGCAACTACCCTTACTTGGGGTACTCATAAGGCAATAAAAGTTGCTGGTTCTAGCAATTTATCTTCAATAATAACTAGCGACTCTAGTCTATATCAAACAGACGGAAGCGATTATTACCTAACAATTCCTATTGAGGAAGTAAAAATTTATTCAACAGACATTGAAAGTGCGACAGACCTAATGGGAGACAGCAAAGAAGACCACTTCCTAGACGATTGGCACTTTGTACAAGGCGTAAACTTTGAAACTTCAGTAACTTACTATACAGGGCTTGAATCTGGTCTACCTGTAGGCAGTTTGCAAGGAGAAAATATTTACATTACAGAGGTTTATGATATAACCTCAACAACCAGTCAAACAGATTTAAGTTTTGACAATACGGCAACCAACACATTAATAGTTAACTTGGATCGTAGCCAAGGCACAGCGACAACAACAGGAGACATTAAAAACGGCGTAGACAATAGTTCAAAATTACTATATTTACAACAAGGAACAAATAGACAATATTTATACTTTAGTTTTAAAAATGGCGTTGACGAGTACGAAATAGAGAGCCTGGTTTATGACTTCTATGCTTTAAACTTTGAGGCCGACTCCCCTAACTACCCATTCTCTACTACTCCAAGTCTAACTGGTGTAGATTTACTAGCAAATGCAACCTACAACCCAGAAGAAGACTGCTACAAGAGTGAAGCAATTAACACTATGTATTCAACCGATTATGGCGTAGAAACCACCATGATAGGTATGTACGTAATAAGAAGAACCTATGTTGGAGACCCAATAACTGGCGAAATAAATGAGAGCGAGACTGGCGATGCAACTATAAGGGAATACAAATACTACATTGATAGATATGACATAATAGACCAAACAGACATAACTCCATCTGGAGAGGAAACACCTTACTTAATAGGCAAAGATGTTAAGATAATACTTGGCGAAATTGAAGGAAGAACAGGTCAAACCTTTAATAGTTTTTTAATCAATACTACCAAAGAAACAGTTTTAGAGACAAACCTATTACCAGCACTTATAAAAATACCTCAAAACAAATATAGCATAGTTACTGAAGGCATAGCCTCTGACGGACTAGGCAGTTTTGACTTGCAAGTGACAGTAACAAGGCAATATCTAAACCCTAACGGACAATACCAATATGAAACCATAACCGTTTTAGGAATGATTAATGGCTACATCGCTGTACCTTCCCTATACTTAAAGGGAATATACAGAGTAACAATAACAGACAAAACTGGTTACGATGGCACCTTTGATGGCGCAAACTCATTTAGTTTTAGTTTTGAAATAACCAACGCTAAACCTGACGGCGAATTCTACGGCACCCCATATAACGGACAAGATACAAGTCTAGAAAATGTAAACTCTACAAACGAAGACAACTTAAAGTTTATGTGGACCGACCCTATTGATATCTATTCTGCAAAGATTGATGCAGACAATATTACATTGACTCAACAATTAAAAAACTCTACTACCGAAACAATAATTTACCAAAAAGTTGACGGAGTGGTAGTAAAAAATAGTTATGGCTTTACTGTAACTACAAGTGCAATAGGCACAATCCTTGGTTCATCCACAGTAAGGAACAGTTACTCTCTACAAATATTTACCGATGGATCTGCCCTAGCCCTAATGGAAGGCTACTATAAAGTTTATATTCAATATGAGGGGCTTGCAGCGCACTACATATATGGAACCGAAAACTTCTTTAGCAATAATTTCAGCATATATATAGATAGAACAGCACCAGAATATAACCTAAACAGATTAATAACTCAAGATACTTACTTAACAACTACTGAAAAATCAACTGTTAAGAGTTTAACAAGCACTCTAAATACCGAAAACTATCCTTTTGCAATAAATACTTCCTTTGCATTCCAAACTGCCGACCAAACCTACCCTAACCGCGATACTAAGGAAATTTATTACCGCAAGTACGACAAGTATGAAAGCGGAGAAAGCAATTTGCAAAGTCTGGTTCCAACAGATGATGACTATTATAACTACGAAGTACAACCTACAAGACCACGTTTTGCTACTTCAAACCCTATTTATACTAAATTTAGTTATAGTTCTACTTCAAGTGGTAGTTCATTTGCAAGCAGAATTGGTTATGCATCTAGTACTACCAATTACTATGAAATAATTGAAATTGATGAGGCTGGCAACTATACAATATATACAATACAATTAATTTTTGACAACCCTGCAATTACTGGTGAAAAATTAATAAATGAAGAAACAGAAGAAACGCAAATAATGTCTTTAACTGGAAATAGCAATCAAACAATTGACGCACTTGGCTTCACAGTAACAGGCATAACAAATAAAGACGAGTGGTACAAACTAACAATTCTTAACCAAACTACTTCAACCCCTGTAACTACAACCTTTAACCACACCCCAACCACGGTTGATGAAACTTTAATAGAGCAAATTAATAACATAATGAGCGTAATAACGGCAAATGGTGCAAGTTATAAGTTAACACTATATAGCAGGGCTAAAACTAGCATAATATTTACCTATAACGCACAAGGCAACGCATTAGAGCCAACATTTGTAGATTATGAAAATAGTTTTGTAATAACACTACCTACCGAAACCGCTTCAACCACAATAGAAAGTTTTAAGGTTTATAAAGCGATAGATGGAGTAATAGCAGAGACAGAACAATACAGGCTTTACTACGATATGAATGGTTTAACAATAAATAGTACTGGTCTTAGCGGTGCAAGTTATGAATTTGTTGCAGGTGAATATAGATTTGCCTTTATTGATAACTTCAATAGGACATATTCAATACCTAAAATATTTGGCGTAGAAGACATTGCAACAGTTTACTATACTGGAGCTGCTATAACTCAAAGTGGCGTAACATATACGGCAAGCGATGTAAGAGTCGTTTATCAATCACAACTTTACTCACTTACCATATTAAAAAACAGCGTAGCTTTAACAATTTTACCTCAATATATGATAATAGATACAAATACAGGTATTGTAACAGTATACTTAACAAATATAGCGAGTGAATATGGACTACAAGACAATTACTCAGTTGTTTTAACCAATTCTGCTGGCAACAGCGATGAAACAACCTTTAACTTTACGGTTTACACTGTAATACCAACGATAAGTCTAATGGATAGTGTTGACAATTTATTAAACAGCACATTAATAAACGGAAGCACAACTAAAGCAGTTTACATAAGTTATGTAAATAATGCCCTATTCCCATTCACGGCAACTTTACAACGCGACTATGAAACACTTTCTGGTGCAAGCGCCACTCAAACTTATTCAAGCATAAATCCAGATACAGGATACGGCGATGAAGGCACTTATAGACTTATATTTACAAACAGTCTAGGAGTAAACAAAGTATTTACTTGGACGGTTACAACTACGGAGACAATACTTTACTCTGTAACCGTAAATATAAACGGCATAAGTAGAATACTTACCCCTTCTACCACTAAATATTCTTACGGATTATACTTTATAGATCAATACTTCTCTATTTATGATATGACAATAACTCTAAATCCAGACCAAAACTTAACTAAAACTTTATTGCAAACAATAAATGGAACAGAAATTTGGCGTATTTACAATAGCAAGTATGACAGATACATTGCTATTACAAAGGTAATAACTAACTCTAGCTTTATATCATCAAGTTATACAATAAACAGTATAACGGCAACTGGTTCTTCATATAAAACAATAACCAACCCAACAGTCATAACTTGGCAAAACTATTATTTATATGAAGGCAACCATGTATATGTTGATTACTACTATAACGGCGTATATGTAAATAGAACTTATGACAGTTCTCTAACCCTAACCGACCCAGGAATATATAACTTTAAGTTTGGAGACTTTGCTGGAAATACTCAAATATTTAGTAGCAAATCTTATTACGAAATTGTTTTAATAAATGAGGTATTATTCTCAGTAAACGACGCTACCCCTATTGAAGACATAATCTTTAACGATTCTGTAGCAATTAAGGTAGAACACATAGACCAATATGTAACTAGAAGTTTAAGTGTTGCAGTTAAATTAAATGGTGTAAGCGTTTCTCCAATAAAAGTAAATGATTATTACATCTTTACAGAGTACGGCGTATACACAGTAACTTTAAGTGCAAGAGTAGTCGTACCTGAAGCGACTGACGCTCAAACAATAACCTCTGTTTATACCTTTACAATTCTAAACGAGAATGAGGCAAAACTTACATTTGAGTATAGCCCTCAATCAGGTTATGAATTATTGACAGTCGTAAAAGACGGAGTAGATGTAACAGATAACTTTAGAAGTATCTATAATTCAAACACTCTTACTCAAATATTCATATCTAACGCTCAAGGCGGAAACGGACACTATACAATTACCGTTGAAGCAAATTATTTGAGTTTAAAACCATCTCAAACATTCAGTTTTAGCACATGGGTAAACAATCAAACCCCAATAATACTAAGCAGTATAGATGCGGGAACTACAACAACTAAGGAAATTACGCTAACCTTTAACAAATACTTAATATATCAACAAATAGGAGACAGTGTAATAACCATAAACGGAGTAGATAAAATAATAATAGATGCTGAAACCAGCGCAGATAACACTATAAGTTCATATCTATTATCTTACAACGCAGACTACATAGTTCAACTTGAAACCGCTGCAGGCAACACTGTTCTAAGTTTCAAGGTTACTAAAAAGGCACCTCTAAACACAGTATCAATCATACTAATTATAGTTGGTTCTATAGTCGTTCTAGTACTAGGCGGAGTATTTATTAACTTAAGAACTAGAATGAAAGTAAGTTAAAAAAACAATAAAAAACACCTTAAACAAGGTGTTTTTTATTTTATAAAATCATATTAATTTTTTAATAATTTTTCTAGTTCCAATAGTTTTTGATTTGAGTTACTCTCGGTTAAATCGCTCTTAAAATTGACTACAACGTCTAGTACTTCTTTAGTTAGTAAAAGTTCTGCTTTTCTTGTGTTACTCTTTACTATGTCAAACCAAATTTTATTTGGTTTTAAATATGTATTAGCGTTGATATAAACTTGACAGTTGCAAAGGTCTTTTAAACTGTTTAAAAAGCCATCGTCTTTGCCATCTTCTTCAATGATTGCAAATATTGTAAGAGTACCCATATCACTAGTTTTTCTGGCGTTAGTTAAAAACTTTTTAACCATTGCCTTGCTCTTTATGTCATCTTTATCCATAGTGCCATCATTGGTGTATACAACATATTTGCGATAAAGGTTTTCAAGCCTATTAAGGTTGCTTACAAATATTATTACATCTTCACCATTTTCTACTCTACGCTTAGCGTTTTCAAGTTCAAGTTCAATTTTTTGAACAGCGCTTATTGGGCTGTCTTCAAAAGTGGTACATACTATTTTGTCACAACGAAGACTTGACCTATATTCCGTTACTTCCTCTGGTCTTTCTTCAATAAGCATACATATTAGTGAAAACTTTTGAGATCCCCTATCTATGCAGTTTAAACAATTATTAATTAATGGTGAGTAATCAACATTTTGTGGCACTACAATAAGTGCCCTTTGTCCCTTTCCTGCTGGCACAAACTTATTTATGTAGTGCTCGTTTAAATTATCACTGCAGTGCCTTTTAATTGGCTCATTAGGGTAAACAGCAAGTGCATCACCAAACTCTTTTCTTGTCGTGTTAAATTTTTCAGCGTCAATAGAGTTTATGCTCTCTATCTTATACATAATCATTGGCTTGTCTTCGCTTATTGTTTTAACTTGACCCTTTAAAATGTCCCCTGTCTTTAAATTGTACTTTTGTATAAAAGCATTAGAGATAAAATAGTTTTGCTCTCTAACAGGCGTTTGAAAGCCTTTAGCATAGCAAAAACCATAGCCCTCTGCAAATAATTTTAAAATACCTTCTACAGCAAGGTTTGGCTCGGCTACATCATAGTGCAAATTGTTGTTTTCCATAGCAACTAGGTTAGATAAGTTTACAAAATCGTTATTGTTAAATACGCCTTCGCCTTTTTCTTGCTCTAAGTTTTTAGGAATAAAAATATCAAGTATATTATTTACGCCAGAGATTGTTTTTGGAGGTCTACCTTGTTTAGTCCTTGCAACATATGGTTCTTCACTGCCACTAACTATAGATAAAATTTTATTAATAATTTCTTGCTTTTTATATAGTGTAGGAGAATGAACGCCAATTTCACGAGCCAAATTTCTTAGTTCAAAAATACCTAGTCTATTTAAACTGTCTTTATTAAATTGATTATTCATAAACCATACCCCCTTTTACAATAATTGATGTTATATTTTGGGTATTATACCCTGTTTTTTAAAATAAGTAAAGTTTTTTTACAAAAACATCATAAATAAAAAATGTTTGATCACAAAAAAGTTAGCAGTATGTGCTAACTTAATTTTTATTTATCGTCATCGTCTTCATCTTCTTCGTCGCTTTCGTCGTCTTCGTCTTCATCGAACTCATCGTCAAAGTCATCTTCTTCGTCTTCGTCAAACTCGTCGTCAAATTCGTCTTCATCTTCAAACTCATCTTCAAATTCGTCTTCAAACTCATCTTCAAATTCATCGCCGAATTCATCTTCAAATTCATCTTCAAATTCGTCGAAGTCTTCGTCTTCATCTAGTAGGGAAATATCGTCAAAG
This sequence comes from Spirochaetales bacterium, assembly GCA_050178795.1. Lineage (GTDB taxonomy): Bacteria > Bacillota > Clostridia > Christensenellales > UBA1242 > STF1-184. Next base: position 3,180 of record JBFXFT010000009.1, on the reverse strand, counting down.
TCGTCATCCTCGTCGTCGTCTTCGTCTTCCTCTTCGTCACCTTCGTCTTCCTCTGTCTCTTCTTCGTCATCAATGTAGGCTTTCCAGTTCTCTTGACTCTTTGGGCGAACTACTACTTCATCGTCGTCTAGCGCATTTTCTTCCATGCAGGTTTGACACATATCTTCGTCTTCGTTTATGTAGGTTATGCCACAAATCGGGCATATTATCTTTTTAGGTTTATTTTGTCCACCCTCGTTTTCCATTTCGGCTATTTCTTCCTTACATACGTTGCAAAGCCCATCTTCCTTTTTTATAAAGTTAAGCTCGCACCTAGGGCACCTAATGTATTCATCTTTTGCCATAATAAATCTCCTAAAAGTTAATTAAGAAACCAATTATATTAGTTTGCTTTATTATAGATATTAATTATATAAAAGTCCACTATTTTTATATAAAAATATTTATTGTTTTTTATCAAATTTTGCGCCACATTTTTGATGTTTTTTAACAAATTACTGAGTGGCATCAAAAGCGGTTATTTACAAATATTCTTATAAACATAAAGAGTATATAGCAAAATACAAAAAAGGCAAGTGTTTTTACTTGCCTTTTTAATATTTTTTTAATTATTCAGTAACCTCATCTGGTAAATCGTCCGATTCCAACACTCCAACAAATTCACTTTCAAATGCTGTTGTGCTAATTTGTACTCTCTCTAAATAGATGCTGTCGCCTGCCTCATTGGTATGAGTTTGTAGGAAATATATATAGTTATCGTCATAATCAATTTTTAAACTGCTGTCTACATTAATTGTTTCATCTTCAGCGCTTAACTCATCAATAACTTTTGTTATTATATTTATTCTCGCAATTCTGTTATTATCGCCATGAGCGTAATATACATAATCGCCCTTGCCAAATAGTAATGTTGCTTCTTCGTCAACTAATATTTCTATTCCCTCAGTGGTTGTAATGTCGGTTATTAATAACAACCTGTTTCCATCACTTACAACTACGCCTCTATTGTTACCATTTGCAAAATCTAAAACGGTAATAGAACTGTAATAAGTGCCTGTTACTTGAACCTCAGTGCTTGATAGAGAACCATTTTCTATAATTCTAAAATAGTTTTTAGAACTAGAACTGTTTGAAGAATACTTAGTATAGTACAAGGCACTGTTTTTCAAATTGCCAAGCGAATAAGTCCAAATATTATCTCTCATCAAAACTTGTTCTGTTGTAGCCCCAATTTGAACTTTTGCTAAAACATTGCCTGAATCTATAATTGTATTATCCACTGCGCTATCTAAATCTCTAGTATAGTAAACATATTTGTTTATATCGGCAACTACATTGTTTGTTGCGTCATAAGTTGTAACTTTTGGTAAAATTACGCTTGTAGCAGTTTCAACCATAGTAACTGGTGATGAAACCGAACTACCAACCTTAACGCTTACCACGCTTGTGCCGTCAAACACAACTAGGTAAACTGATCCGTCTATTTTGTAAAAAGCAAATTCAGAGCCGTCGTCATAGGCATTGGTTGCATAAATTTTTGTAATACCTGTTCCGTCTAGTTTTGCTCTGTAAAAGTCAACTAAATCAAACCTTACATCGCCTGCTTTATCTTTTAAAATTGTAGGGCTTGCGTAATATATGTAATTATCAAAAATATAAATTCCGCCATTTTCAAAACCAACTAGTTTTGGCACCAATAATTCAACATTTAATAAATTGCCTTCCTCATCGGTCATCAAACTGCCATCTGTATTTAACTCTGCTCTATAAAGTGCGCCGTTTTCCTCGTCGCCGTAGTCATTGTCACCCTCTGTTAAATCGTCAACACTCAAATAGCCGTTCATAAAATAAAGGTAGTCGCCTTTTACTACCGCGCTGCCGCCATTGCCAGTAACTAAATCATTTGCTAATGGTCCACCAGTAAGTGGAGTGAAATGATAGCAACCAGAAAGTAGGCCGACTATTAATATGAAACTAAAAAACACACTTAAAATTTTGGTCTTCATTAAACTTTCTCCGTTTATTTTTGCTTATTCAAAAATTTAAAGGACTATAGTCCGATAAATTAAACCTTAATTACATATATAAAAAAGTCTTTATAAGAATATCATTTATGAGTGGTTTAGTCAAACATTTAAGATTAAATGAACTCTAAATAATATAAAATATTATAAATCGCGACTAAGTGCAACAAATTGTTCTGTAGTTAGTTCTTCTCCTCTAACATTTTCGCTTAAACCACTATTTATAATTAAACCTTTTGCCTCTTCATTTGACATATTAAAGCCTTGTTTTAAATTATTCAATAAGGTTTTTCTTCTCATAGCAAACGCAACTCTAATTAAGTTATTAAGTTTTGCAAAGTCAGTTACAGAATATTTATTTTTGTTGACTACCATATTTACAATAGCACTATCCACCTTTGGTCTTGGTGTAAACATTTGTTTATTTACGATTCTTGTTATTTTGGCGTCAGTAATTACGTTGACGGCAACTGTTATAGCGCCATAATCCTTAGTGCCTGCCCTAGCGGCCAAGCGCTCTGCCACTTCTTTTTGCACCATTATTGTTAGACTAATAATGTCGTCGCAACTCTCCAAAAATTTAAATATTATTGGCGTAGTTATGTAGTAAGGCAAATTGGCAACAATTTTAAACTTGCCACTAAAATGCTTTTTAATCTCTTCAATGTTTTCTTTCATAATATCTTTAAAAATTAGTTCAATATTGTCAAAATTTTGCAAATTTTTACTTAAAATTGGCTTTAATTCGGTATCTATTTCATAACTTACAACTTTTTTTGCCATCTTACACAAAATTTGTGTAAGCGCTCCTGCTCCTGCCCCAATTTCTAGTACTTCGTCTTCACTCGTTATCCCAGCGTCATTTGCGATGGCAGTAAGCAAATTTGTATCCGTCAAAAAATTTTGCCCAAACTGTTTTTTAAAGGCAAAATCTTGTATTAAACTTTCTGTTTTTAATTCTTGCATATAAGTTCCTTTCAACACTAAAATAATGATACCTTAAAAAGCACTTTTTTACAACTCAATTTAAAATAAAAATCCACCAGTATACCTGGTGGTTTTTCATGTAACGGGTAAAACCCTACTTTAAAGGCAGCACGAAATCGTGCGTTGCCTTACTATGCCTTATTGCAAATCTTACCGTTATTTTTGAAAT
>JBFXFT010000008.1:0-65750 GCA_050178795.1 Spirochaetales bacterium | reverse complement strand
AGCATAAGCTCAACAGCCTTGTTAGTCTACCATAACAAAGTTAGAGTGTCAACAACTTTTTTGGACTTTTTAACTCTTTTTTTGCACTTTTTTATTACCTCCCTTTACACTATTTCACGTGTTTAGTCGTTTTATAGTTTTATGCATAAAAAACGCCCATAAATTAATATGAGCGTTTAATAAAATGACTGAAATTTCTTTATTTTACCTATCTAAGCCATCTTTTCTTTTATCATAAACATTTTTATTTGTATGACTATTTTTTCTATTTTTCATAGGTACCGAATTTGATTTATCAAACTCCATCCTTAGTTGTTTTTGTAGGGCTTCCTCATACATTTTTTGTTGCAAGTCTTGAATTTTTTGATTACTGTTTATTAGTAGGTTTTGTTTATATTTCGTTTCTTCAATGTTTAAACTTATAACTCTATATGTCATCGTTGCAATAAAAGAAAGAGAGGAAACTAGCATCGCTATTTCTTCAGAAAAAACAAACATTGATGCAATTGCTACGCCAAAGCCTATTGTGCTTATTATCCCTCTTATTTTTTTTACCGAATTTTTCATAAATAAATTACAAATCCCAAATACAATTTTATAAATAATTATAACATTTATTTTAAAATAGGCAATAGACAAAAAACAAAAAATGGCTTTTTTGCCATTTTTTTCTCATTAATATGTTTTAGAATAATAAATTACATCTCTCGTCTGTCGTCAACAGCCTTTCCCAAGGTCACTTCGTCTGCATATTCTAGGTCACTTCCCATACTTATGCCTGTTGCAAGCCTTGTAACTTTAATGCCTAGTGGTTTTAATAGTCCTGCAATGTAAAGTGCTGTCGCCTCACCCTCAACATCTGGGTTTGTTGCCATTATAACCTCTTTTGCTTTGCCCTTACTTACCCTAGTCAAAAGTTCCTTTATGCGTATGTCGTTTGGACCTCTACCGTTTAATGGGCTAATTGTGCCGTGCAAAACGTGATAAGTGCCGTTATAATCCTTAACCTTTTCCATTGCCACTACATCTTTTGGCTCCTTAACCACACAAATAAGTTCCTGATTGCCTGATTTGCAAGTGTCACATGGGTCATTCTCTGTAAAATTGCCACAAATAGAGCAATATTTAATTTTTTCTTTAGCGTCTACGATGCTTTTAGCAAACTCTTTTGCCTCGTCCTTACCCATATTTATAATGGAATATGCAAAACGCTGTGCCGTCTTCAAACCGACACCGGGTAATTTACTTAAATTATTGGTTAATATTTCAAATGTTTCTATGTTGTTTTTCATTTTGCCTCTTATTTTACATTAATCCTTGAAGACTGCTACTAGGTAGTCCTGCGTTTGTCATTTTTTCCTTTGCTAGTTCGTCTGCTTTTTCGCTTGCTTCATTTACAGCCGCAACAAGTAAGTCCTCTAACATTTCTATATCGTCTTTATCTACTGCTTGCTCTTTTAGTTTTATGCTGGTTACCTTCTTTTTTCCTGTCATTGTAACTTCAACCATTCCACCAGCCACGCTTGCAGTAACTTCCTCAGTTGTTAGTTCTTCTTGCACTTTTGCCATTTTTTCTTGCATTTGTTGTGCTTGTTTCATAATTTGTCCTATATTGCCAAATCCTTGCATCATTTCGTAATTTTCTCCTTTTTTATATAATGTTTAGTTTGTCGCCAAATTTTTGCTTCAATAATTCCTCAGTTTCATTCTTTGTGCGCTCAACTTCTTTTTTTAAATATGTCACTTCTATTCTAACATCTACATCAAGTTTTTGTAACAATTTTTGTAGTGCATTTAGGTTTTCATCTTTTACTAATTTGCCATAAACGGTCTCGTCACTCACTTGCAATTTAAAAATATTTCCATCAATTTTAACTGGTTCAACCTCGCCACAAACGGTGTATAAAACTGGTTGGTTGTTCTCTCTTAACTCAATTAAAACTTTGCCCCATAACTGATTTACGCTAATATTTGCATATTTGTTTGGATGTTCAATTTCATCGTTTTTAGGTGTTTTTTGCTCGTTTTCAGGCATATTTTCGTGTTTTTCGCTGTTTTTAACGCTTTTTTCAACATTTTTTGCAGTTTTTACTTCATTTTTTTGCAAGTCGTTTGAGTTTTCAATTTTTACATTTTTACTTTTTTTTTCTAACTCTTCTATGCGCTTTTCTAAACCCTCTACTGTACTAGCATTTTCCATCATACAAGATAGCGTTGCCGTTTCAAGTAGTAACCTCTCGTTTGCCGAGTATCTAAGTTCGCCTTCAACCGCACTTAATTTTTGCATGTAGAAAAGTAAATTTCCTACGCTTTCTTTTTCTGCTTGATTCTTCATTTCTTCAAAAATTTCTTCAGGTAAACCCAAAATATCATTGGCGTTTTTAACGCTTTTTATTAAAAGTAAGTTTCTAAAGTGCACAGTTAAATCTTTTGCTAAAACGCTTAGGTTTTTGCCTTCACTTGCTATTTTATTGATTTCTATAAGCAAATTTTTGGTATTTTTATTAATAATTGCGTGAGTAATTCCTAACAAAACACTCTTCGTAGTCGTTCCTAGCGCGTTTAAAACGTCATTATAGGTTATATTATTGCCACTATAACTGGCACAAACGTCTGCAACGCTTAGAGTGTCCCTCACACTTCCTTCGCCTGCAACCGCCATTGCCCTTAAACTTTCCTTGTCTGCTTTTATATTTTCTTCTTTAAATATCTTTTCAAGTAACTTAATTAAATCATCAACACTCACAAGTTTAAAATCAAACCTCATAACACGGCTTAAAATTGTTGCAGGTAGTTTATGAACTTCTGTAGTCGCAAGAACAAACACTGCATGAGATGGTGGCTCTTCCAAAGTTTTTAATAGTGCGTTAAAGGCACTATCGGTCAACATATGAACCTCGTCTATGATATAAACCTTATATTTGCCATTTACTGGAGGATATTTTATTTTTTCTTTTAAGTCTCTAATTTCGTCAACCCTATTATTGCTTGCAGCGTCAATTTCAAGTATGTCTAAACTACTTGGGTCGTCTAAAGCCTTGCAAACCTCACATTTTAAACAAGGAGAACCATTTTTGGGATTTAAACAGTTTATTGCTTTGGCAAAAATTTTGGCGGTAGAGGTTTTACCTGTGCCACGAGTGCCATTAAACAAATAAGCATGCGAAATTTGACCTTTATCCACTTGATTTTTTAAGGTTTTAATTATGTGCTCTTGACCTATTACCTCGTCAAAGGTTTTTGGTCTATATTTTCTGTAAAGTGCTAAATGTTCCATCAATTTCTCCTATTCGTTTTTTAAGAATGCCAATTTCTTCCTTATTTTAAATAAGTTGTTATCAACCAACTTTTTAGTTATGTTGAGTTCTGACGCTATTTGAGCATAAGTTTTGCCCTCAATGTATAGTTGTAAAATGTTTTTTTCTAAAATTGTTAACTTCTTTTCTATCTGCGTCTTGATGTAGGCTTGACGTTCCCTACTTATTGCAACATCTTCTGGGTCTGGAGCGTTAGATTCTATATATATTCCTGCTTCAGACTCCTCATTTTCGTCTTCATTGTTATTTGAGCTATCCATAACAATTATACCTTGATTGTTGATTGCGACAAACTGATTTAACATTTTATTTTTTTGTCTGTTCGCGCTCTTTACAGCGTTTTGCACTTTTCTATTTATGCAAAGTGTTGCAAAGGTTTTAAAACTTGCTTCACTATTAAAGTCGTAGGTTTGAATGGCTTGATAAAGCCCAATCATACCTTCTTGGATTAAATCGTCTTGTTCGCCACCTACAATAAAGTAGCGCCTAACAATTGTTGATACAAGCGGTTTATAATCGGTAACTAATTCTTCCATAGATGAATTATTGCCACCTTGCGCCTCTTTTAATAAAACTTTTTCTTCTTTTTTCATTAAAACTTCCTTTGTCTTAGTGCTTCATACACTCCAAGTGCCGTTGCAACACTTGCGTTTAGCGAATTTGTTTTGCCTTCCATAGGAAGACTTACTATTTGGTCGCACAAGTTTTTTGTTAATGTTCCTATTCCAAAACCCTCACTGCCTACAACTAATGCAATTTTGCCTTTTAAGTTTGCTTTGTAAATAAGTTCGCCCTCGGCTTCCATACCATATACAAAAATGCCGTCCGCCTTTAAGTCTTTAATGACATTATTTATGTTGGTAACACGTGCAATTAAAATATGGCTAATGCTCCCTGCACTACTTCTTACCACAGTTTCATTGACTGGGCAAGCGTTGTTTTTTGGTATTATTATGCCGTGTACTCCAGCACACTCGCATGTTCTTATTATGCTACCTAAATTGTGTGGATCTTCAACTCCGTCTAATATTACTACAAATAGGTCTTCTTCTAAACTATTTGCCTTATTTAAAATGTCGCTAACTTCGCTATATTTAAAATCACTGGCAAGACCAATAAAGCCTTGATGATGCCCTGTTTCACTTTCACTATCTAAAACTTGCTTACTTACAAAATTTACAGCAATATTTTTTGACCTTGCTAGGTCAATAATGCTTTTTGTAAATTCATCTTTATTTGTATTTAATATAAGTATTTTTTGAAGGCTTAAATTTGAATTTAAAGCCTCAAATATTGCGTTTTTACCCTCTAATTTCATTATTTACCCATATACCCTTTGCTTTTTTCTAAAATTTCAATTAATCTTTCGTTTTTACCTGTCAAATAAAGGTAGCCTATCAGTGCTTCAAACCCTGTTGCCTTTTTATAGTCCTCTATTGAAGCGTGTTTTGCAATTGTTTTGTTTTTTACATTGCGTGCCGTTTTTATTATTTGAAGTTCCTCTTCTGTAAACATATCGGTCATTGAGTCTAGTAATTTTGCTTGACTACCTGCGTTTACGTGTTTACTCGTTAAAGAGTGAAGTTTCCCAGCCATAGCGGTTGATTGTTCTGCCAAATATGTTCTAACAAAAAGGGTGTGAACCGCGTCGCCAACAAACGCAAAAACAAGGCTATTATAGTCTTTTTGTTTGTTGCCTGTAAGCACATTGCTGTTGCTGTTTATAAGTTCTTCAAATTCTTTCAAAACGATACCCCTACTGGAAATTATTATAACATAGTTTTAAATAAATTAAAAAGTAAAAATGAAAATATAAACATTAAAATAAAAACAACATTGAAAAATGTTGTTTTTAGACTTATTGCCCATTTAAAAGGGCTTCTACTTGCAATTCTTTATTATTGTTGGCTTTAATTTGCTTTTTTAATTCATTGACAAAAATTTTTTGGCAAACAATATTGCCTAATTTCTCATGACTTTTTATTGTTAGATGTTCTCCGTCCATTGACAATGGTAGATCGTGCGCAGATAAAAAACCACACTCATACTTTTGAGACAGTAAATAAAGTAATTTTTCTAGTTGTTTGGGTCTATGTTCCTTAATTGCATATTCATAAATTGCGTTATCGTCACGATGTTCCAAATGTGGTGGTGCCACTATTATTAAATTTGGTTTTTTGTCAAAATATCCGTTATAATTTATAACCTGTTTAATAATATTCTTTTCAAACATATCTGCTATAAAATTTGCAGAATTATTAAATTCGTCTTTAAATTCATTAGTGCCAAGCATTATTACTACGTAATCAATTGGGTCGTGAGATTCAAGACAAGGTTTTAAATATTCGCAACCAACTTTTCCACCTCTTTTATCAAAACTAAAAATAGTTCTGCCATTTAAACCTTCTTCTATTATCTCTATATTTTGTTTGAGTTTTAATTCTAGTTCTTTTTTTACAATTTGACTGTATTTTTGTTCTTTTAAGCGTACAAATTTTCCTTGACCTATAGGCTGATATCCCCAAGTATTAGAATCGCCAAAAAACAATATTTTTATTTGTTTATTATTTAATTTTTTCATTTTTTCATTTCCTTTTTATTTATTTTTTTTTACTTATTTGTTTAATTTTTTATAAATAGCAAATCCCCCCTAATGGGGTTTTTATATAATTACATATTAAAAAATTATGGTTCATTTTTCATTCCTCCTTTATAAATTAAAACAAAAAAACAGCACCGTTTTTGGTGCTGTTTAATTATTTTATAAATGAAAAATTTTAGACTACACAAAAACTACTATATCTATTTAAATATAGCGGTTGTTGTTGATTGTGAAATAATACTAAAATTTTTCATGTACGACTCCTATTTTTCTTTTATGAAAGTATTTTAACACATAAAAATAGTAATTACAACATTTTTAAAAATATTTTATAGCGGTAAACTTGCTTTTGGCGTTAAATTTAAGTCGGTAATTCCAACCTCGGTAATTAAATTATAGTAAGCTTGGGCGCCTATCATTGCTGCATTATCAGTACACATAATAAGAGGTGGAAAATATACTTCTAAATCCTCTTTTTGCGCCCTATTTTTCATTTCCGCCCTCAAATAACTGTTAGCGGAAACGCCACCAGCAAGGACAATTTTGTTTAGCTTTTGCTTTTTTGCCGTCTTTATTGCCCTATCTATTAAAATATCTATTGCACTCGCCTGAAAACTGGCACAAATATTGTTTATCGGTAGCTCTTCGCCCTTTTGTTTTAGCGTATTAATGTAATTTATTACCGCTGTTTTTAGTCCGCTATAACTAAAACCATTTAACTTGCCAAGTTTAGCGCTGTTTACAAATTGAATATTGTTTTGACCCTCTTTTGCAAGTTTATCTATTACTGGTCCACCTGGGTAGCCTAGTCCCAAAACCCTTGCTACTTTATCGTATGCTTCACCGACTGCATCATCAAGTGTACTACTTATTAGCGTATGGTTTAAATAATCTGTAACTTTTAAAAGCGCAGTATGTCCGCCACTTACGACTAAACAAACAAAAGGTGGCTCTAAATTTTTATGCGCTATATAGTTCGCTGCTATGTGACCTTTAATGTGGTTTACTTCAATTAGTGGCAAATTATTTGCATAAGCTAAACCCTTAGCAAAGTTGACGCCAACCATTAAAGCACCAATGAGTCCTGCGCCATAAGTTACACCTATTGCGTCAATGTCTTTTAGCGCTACACCTGCATTTTTTAGGCTTTCATCTAGCACATTTACTATTGCCATTGTATGGTTACGACTTGCAACCTCTGGCACAACTCCGCCAAAACGCTTGTGTATTTCTATTTGACTGCTTATTACATTGCTTAAAACTTCGCGGCCATTTTTTACAACGGCTATGCTCGTTTCGTCGCAAGAAGTTTCAATAGCTAAAATTAATACATCCTTTTGCGCCTTTATTTGTTTTACTTTTTCTAACATTTTGTCTTTATACATTACTATTACTCTTTTTTAAATATTCATTAATTAATTCGTCTAATTTCCCATCTAAAACGCCTTCAACATCACTCGTTTCATAATTTGTTCTGTGGTCTTTCACCATTGAATATGGGTGCATAGTGTATGTCCTTATTTGAGTGCCCCAAGTTGCACTTTTCTCCACGCCTTTTAGTTCGTCAAGTTTTTCAGTAAACTCTTTTTCTTTAATTTCTGCCAGTTTACTCTTTAAAAGTTTCATTGCTATTTCTTTATTTTGTATTTGACTGCGCTCGTTTTGACAGGTAACAACAATACCTGTTGGAAGGTGTGTTATTCTAACTGCGGAGTCCGTTTTGTTTACATTTTGCCCACCTGCGCCAGTTGAGCGGTAGGTATCTATTCTTATGTCTTCTGGTAAAATTTTTATTACCGTATCATCTTCAACTTCTGGCATAACCTCTACACTTGCAAAAGTGGTGTGCCTTCTGCCATTTGCGTCAAATGGGCTAACTCTTATAAGCCTATGTGTGCCTTTTTCGCCTTTTAAATAGCCGTATGCTTTGTCGCCACTTATTAAAAAACTTATATTTTTAAGCCCAGCGACATCGCCACTAACTCCGTCTAAAACTGTAACTATATAATCGTTTCTTTCTGCAAACCTTGTATACATTCTATATAACATACTTACCCAGTCGTTACTCTCTGTTCCGCCTGCGCCAGAATGTATTGTTATTATTGCATTTAGTTCGTCATATTTGCCGTGCAAAAGGGTTGAATAATATGTCTTTTCAACGCGCTTTTGAAACTCGGTTAAACTTCTTTTAAACTCTGCAAAAAGTGCTACATCTTCTTCTGTTTCTATTATTTTTGATAACTCAAACAGTTCGTTATAGGTGTTTAGCAAGGCGTCTAAATTTTCAAACTTTTTGTTTATGCTTGTAATTTGCTTATTTATTGAACCAGCCCTTTGTGGATTGTCCCAAAAGTTGTCCTCAAAGGTTTGTTGAGTTAGTTTTGATAGTCTATCTTTTAAATTTTGAGCGTCAAAGATACTCCTTAACGGCTGTAAGTTTTTCGTCTATTATTTCAAGTAGCGCAATTTCGTCTTCTATTATCATATTAACTCCTAATTCATAACCATTTTACACATAAAATGAAATTTTGTAAACTCATTACTAAATGTCTTAGCCATAATATTTATTAATGGATAAAAAACGCATAAGCGTTTTTTTTGCAATTAGCAATACTTATGCGTTTTTACCACAACAATTTTTATATTTTTTGCCACTTCCACAAGGGCAAGGGTCATTGCGTCCAACCTTTTGGTCTTTATTGACTAAGGTCTTTTGCTTTACTGGACCTGCGACTAAATTTTTTGCTATTGGTTTTCTCTCTACGTTAACTTTTTCTACCCTAGCGTTTAAAAGTATCGTTGATGTGCCCTCTCTTATGCGCTCAATCATACCTTCAAACATTTCGTAACCTTCTTTTTTGTAAGTATTGATTGGGTCTGTCCTTGTAAAGATTTCATTTCTCAAAATTGTCATAAGGTCTATGTGCTCTATCCATGCTCGGTCTACTTGTCTAAGTAGAATTGTCCTTTCAATGTTGTCAAATGGAATGCCTAACGCTGTAGTTTCTTCTGCCTTTGTGTCATAGTTTTTCACTACTTCATCTAGCACTAATTCTACTACCTCTTGAACTTCCATATCTTCAATTTTTTCTGGAGTTATGAAGTTAGTTCCCTTAGGGAATATTTTGTCTTCCAAAGACTTATTTAGTTCTTCCAAATTCCACTCTGAATATAGTTTAGCGTCGCTTATTGCGTTATGAACAGCGTTTGAAACTTGCTCTTTTATCATCTCTAAAACTTCTTCGTGTACGGTAGCACCAGCCAACACTTTGTTACGCTCTTCGTAAATTATTTCACGTTGTTTTGCTAGCACATCGTCAAATTGTAGTACGTCACGACGGCGAGCAAAGTTCATTCCCTCAATACGCTTTTGCGCTAGTTCAATTTGTCTAGACATAAGCCTCATATTTGTAATTGGCTCTTCCTCTGGCAAGTTAAAGAAGTTTGCTATGCTCTTTAAGCGTTCGCCACCAAACAGCCTTGCTAAGTCGTCCTCTAGCGATATGAAGAAAACGCTTTCGCCTGGGTCACCTTGACGACCTGAACGACCACGTAATTGGTTATCTATACGCCTACTTTCGTGCCTCTCTGTACCTAGTACAAATAGACCGCCAACTGATATTACTTGCTCTTTTTCTTTATCTGTTTCCTTTTTAAACTCGTTATATAAAGCGGTAAAGCGTGCTTTTGCCTCGTTTACTTTTTCGTCTGTACTGGTTGCAAAAGATGTACTTTCAATTATGTAAAACTCTTCAAAACCCTCTTGTTTCATTTTTTGTTTTGCCAAAAACTCTGGGTTACCACCAAGCAAAATATCTGTTCCACGACCAGCCATGTTAGTCGCTATTGTTACAGCGCCAACTTGTCCTGCTTGCGCTACAATTTCGCTCTCTTTTTCGTGATTCTTGGCGTTCAAAACTACGTGAGGTATTCTTTCCCTCTTTAAGGCATTACTTAAAACTTCACTCTTTTCAACAGTTGTTGTACCAACTAGCATTGGTTGACCTGTCTTGTGACGCTCTTTTATTTCGTTTACTACTGCGCTTATTTTGCCAGTATTATTTTTAAATACTAAGTCGTTTCTGTCCTTTCTTGCAATTGGCATATTGGTTGGAATAACGACTACGTCTAGGTTATATATTTTGTTAAACTCGGTTTCCTCGGTCTTTGCTGTACCAGTCATACCGCTTAGTTTTTTATACAATCTAAAATAGTTTTGATAAGTAATTGTAGCCATTGTGCGGTTTTCGTTTTTAATTTCTACGCCCTCTTTTGACTCAATGGCTTGGTGTAAACCATCGCTAAAACGCCTGCCTGAAAGCACACGACCAGTAAACTCGTCTACGATTAAAATTTCGCCACCCTTTACTATGTAGTTTATATCCTTTTTCATTAAATATTTTGCTCTAACCGCATTTAAAATAAAGTGGTTAAGTTCAATATTTTCAAGATCTGACAAGTTTTCTACATTAAAGTAACGCTCTGCTTTTTGTATACCTTCCTCGGTTAATCTCACTTGTTTTTTCTCTTCGTCCACTTCAACATCTGCATCTAGTCTTAAACCTTTTGCAAATCTAGTTGCGTTTGCATAACTTTCGTTAGACAAGTTGTTGCCAGCACCACTTATAATAAGCGGGGTTCTAGCCTCATCAATTAGTACGCTATCTACCTCGTCTATGATTGCAAAGTCAAGGCTTCTTTGAACTTTTGCCCTTTCATCTACTACCATGTTGTCCCTTAGATAGTCAAAACCAAACTCTGCGTTTGTACCGTAGGTAATGTCGCACTCATAGGCTTTTTTCTTATCTTGCATTGACATTCCACTAAGTGTAACGCCAACCGTTAGACCTAAGAACTTAAATACTTTACCCATCCACTCTGCGTCACGACTAGCCAAGTATTCGTTTACTGTGACTATGTGTACGCCTAGTCCTTTTAAAGCATTCAAATAAGCAGGTAAGGTCTCAACTAATGTTTTACCTTCACCTGTTCTCATCTCTGCAATACGACCTTGATAAAGAGCAATACCGCCCAAAATTTGCACATAGAAGTGCCTCATGTGAAGTACTCTTGCACTTGCCTCTCTTACAAGGGCATAAGCATCTGGCAAAACGGCGTATAATTTTTCGCCACTTTGTACGCGCTCTTTAAGAACTGGGGTTACAGCCTTAAGTTCTTCATCTGTCATCGCTTTATATTTATCGCTCAACACCTCAACGGTATCTGCTATTTTTCTTAATTGTTTTACATGTCTATCATTATCTGACTTAAAAAGTCCCATTTATATTCTTCCTCTTATTTGTATTCTTATTTAGTTTACATTAATTTCACACAATTGTAAAAACTTTTCCCAAAGATTGTCAAACAATTTTATATTTAAAATTATTGTCTGCTAAACCATATAACACTTTTTTATTCGTATGATATGTCTTGTTTAACATGTGCTAGTGTCAAAATGTAAATGTTTCTCGCACCTGCTTTTTTTAATACTTTAGAACACTCCTCAGTGGTTGCACCTGTCGTAAATACATCATCAATCAGCAAAATGTCTTTGTTTTTGAAGGCAGTTTTATCCAATACCTCAAAGGCATCTAGCAAATTCTTTTTTCTTTCCTTTCTACTAAGTCTCGTTTGCGTTGGTGTATTTTCTTTTCTTATTAAATTTTCTGTTTCAATAGGCAGTTTTAACACTTCATTAAACTTACAACTTATTAGTTCGGCTTGGTTAAAACCGCGCCTCTTTTCCCTTCCTTTGTAAAGAGGAACTGGCACAACCATATCCACATGCCAATTTTGTTTAATGAACTCATCTAGCAGTAAGTAACTTATATAAGGTGCTAAATATTTGCCTGTGTTGTACTTTAATTTGTATATTAATGTCTTTATTTTACCTTCATACAAAAATGGTGCCCTGGCAAACTCATAGTCTCTTTCAGTATCTTTGCAATTAAGGCAGTAACTTCCGCCACCTGGTATGCTGTCCCCACACTTATAACATATATGACCGTCATTGTATGGTAAATTTTTTAAACAGTCGTCGCATATACCGTATTTAGTTGAGTGGTCTAGTTCCTTACCACAAGTTATGCACTTAATATCGTCCACAAATATCGCCTTTTTTAGCGCGGTAAAAACATAAACTACTGCGTTTTTAATTTTTAATAAAACTTTTTTCATATTTACGCCCCATACAAAAAGTCTATATTCTTTTGTGCCTCTAACAGGTCATAACTAAGCATACTATACCTTGTCTTTGTATAGTTGTTGTCTACCATTCGTTTAATATTGTATTTTGTGCCAACTAAAACCACCATTTTTTTAGCTCTAGTAACAGCGGTATATAGCAGGTTTCTTGTCATCATAGTTGGAGAACCGCCAACCACTGGTATTATTACAACATCAAACTCACTGCCTTGGCTTTTGTGAATGGTTGTAGCATAAGCTAGAACTAAGTCGCCCAAATAACTCCTGTCGTAGTAACTGCGTCTACCGTCATCAAACATAATTATGGTCTCTTTGGTTTCCAAATTTATGTCCTCAATTATTCCAATATCGCCGTTAAACACGCCCTCGCCAGACTCGTTTGTTCTGCCGTTAAAACTGGTCCATTGTTGCTCGTAATTGTTAACCGTTTGCATAACTTTATCGCCCACTCTGTAAGTAATGTTTTCTGTAACTATTTCCTTTTTGTGCTTATTGGGTGGATTTAAATATGCTTGCAAATTTTTGTTTAAATTTTCAACTCCGCAAGCACCTAAACGCATAGCGGAAAGCACTTGAATTCTACTAGATTCAAGGTTTAAATAGTTTGGTATTCTCGTTACTACAAGGTCAATAACCGTCCTTAACATTTCATTTACATCTGACCTACTTTCAAAGAAAAAGTCATTGCTGTCATTGTCTAATTTTGGCATATAGCCATTGTTTATTGAGTGCGCGTTGGTTATTATTAGGCTCTTTGCGTCTTGCCTATAAATTTTTGTAAGTTCCACAGTAGGGATTGCCTTACTCTTCAAAATATCCGCCAAGACATTGCCAGCACCTACACTTGGAAGTTGGTCCTTATCGCCCACCAAAACAAGCGTTGAGGTCGCTTTAATGGCTTTTAATAAGTAGTACATAAGCGTAGCGTCAACCATTGAAACTTCGTCTACAATTATTACATCATTTGAAAGTTTGTTGCTTTCGTTGTGACTAAAAATGTTAAACCCGCCCTTAAAATCAACGCCTAAAGCCCTGTGAATTGTGCTCGCGTCAAGTCCTGTACTCTCATTTAGTTTTTTTGCCGCTCTGCCAGTTGGCGCTAGTAACAAAACATCTTTGTTTTGCATATTAAATGAGTTTATTAAACACTTAATTATGGTCGTTTTGCCTGTTCCGGGTCCGCCTGTAATTACGCTAACATTGTTGTTTATTGCATTTTGTACTGCCTCTTTTTGCTTTTCGTGCAGTTCAACATTATTTACGCGCTCGTACTCTTTTATTTCGTCGGTTAAATCAAGTTCTTTTTTGCGAGAGTTGCTCTTTAAAGCAATTAATTTTTCTGCAATTTCACGCTCTATCAAATAGAACTTAATTTGCATTATCACCTCTTCACCTTCTACTTCAAAACGCTTTATTGAGCCGTCAAAAATTAGTCTCGTTAAAACATTTTCAATCAGTTCGCCTTGTTCTTCAATAGATATGTTTAAAAGTGCACCAAGTGCACCATTAAGTTCCTTAGTTGGCAGATAAGTGTTGCCATTTTTGTTGCTATTTTCATTTAGCAGGTGCATAACGCCAGCCCTAACCCTAAACTCGCTATTTTTTGGTATTCCTAGTTTTTGCGCTATCCTGTCCGCCGTTAAAAAACCTATTCCCTCTATATCTTCAACTAGTTTGTAGGGGTTGGTTTGCAAAACCTCCTCGGTTCTGTCTAAATAGTATTTATAAATCTTAACTGCCATATTTGTGGTTATGCCATGCCCTTGCAAAAACATAACCGCATTTTGCATTTTTTTAATTTCTTTAAACGCTTCTGCAATTTGCACTGCCTTGCTCTCACTAATTCCTCTGACACTCCTTAAAAGTGCTGGGTTAAACTCAATTACTTCAAGTGTGCTCTCTTTAAACATTTCTACTATGTTTTTTGCAGTGACTGGACCTATGCCTTTTATTAAGCCACTACTTAAATATTTTTCTATTCCTTCAAGCGTATTTGGTGGTAATACTTTTACGCTGTCCGCTTTAAATTGCTCACCAAATTTTTCGTTTTTTACAAAGTCGCCTTTAAGCTCAACTATCTCGCCATAATTTGCACTTGCAAATTTTCCAACGGCCGTAATTGGCTCACCAGAGCAATCAAGTAAAACGACTGTATAGCCGTTGTCTTCATTTCTATATATTACTTCTTCAATACTGCCCTTTAAAATCATTTTTTAGTCCTTTTGTTTGATATACCTATTGTATAAAAAATTGAAAAATAAAGCAAGTAATTACCACTTAAGACTTTTTAAATAACAATATAAAAATAGTAGCCAAATGCCAATTTTTTTGCTAAAATGTGTATAGTTATGATTTTATAACAATGAAATTTAATAAAAATATAAAAGGAAATTTTACACTATGAAAAGAAAAAATATTATGATTATTGCATCAATTAGCGCCGTTTTAATACTAATTGTTGGCATTTTTATGGTTTTTGACATAAATTTAAACCTTTTTTCACTAAAAAGTCACCAAATTTATGCAAGTCAATTGAGTTCTATTTTAAATGAGGATTATCAGTTTGTAGATATTAGGACGGCAAGCGAATATAACAGCGACCACATAGATGAGTTTACAACTAACATTGACTTTTACCAATTTGAAAATAATTTAAGTATGTTAGATGTTTTAGACAAAGACCAACCAGTCGTTATTATTTGCAACTCTGGCAACAGAAGTGCTACCGCATACACACTTATGCAAAACTATGGCTTTAAGGTTGTAATAAATGTAATTGATGGCATGCAAGGCTGGTATGCCCTATAATTTAATAATTAATTCGTTTAAATGGCAGAGCAACCCTCTGCTATTTTTTGACTATATATAATGCTTATTATCAATAGATATATAGTACAATATAATATTTTTATAAAACAAATAAAATGGTTTGACAAAATGACACGTGTCATATATAATTGCTCTTGTTTTATATATAAATAAGAAAAGGAGAAAATATTTTGCTAAAATTATGGAAAAACTTAAAACCTTATAAATGGGCTCTAATATTTGTAATTATTATAATTGCGGTAAAAAGTTATGCTGACCTTTTAATACCCGACTTATTAAAAGAAGTTGTCAACCTAATTCCTACAACCTATGGTGTACCTGCACCAGTGGCAGATATGATTGCAAAAGGTGCCATTGCCTTACTAGCGGTTTTTGCTGTAGTGATTGCAGAAATTGTAATAAGTTACTTTTCAAGTCATATAGCGTTTAACTTTGGAAAGGACATCAGGTTAAAACTATATGAAAAAGTACAAAACCTAAGTCAAGCCGAATTAAACAAGGTAGGAACGGCAAGTTTAATAACTAGGACGATGAACGACATTAATCAAGTTCAACAAGTAACTATGATTATTATAAGAATGATGATATCCGCCCCTATTATGTTAGTCGGCGGTGCTTTAATGGCTTTTCAACTTGACGCCAACATTACTCTTATAATACTCGGCGCTTTGCCTATCCTTATTGCTATGATTGGATTTGTTGGCTTTAAAATTGTGCCACTATACAAAAAAATGCAAAAGCAATTGGACGAACTAACGCTAGTTGCTAAAGAAAATATAACTGGCGTAAGGGTAATTCGTGCTTTTAATAACGAAAAAATTGAAGAAGCAAAATTTGACGATAAAAATAAGGCGGTTACAGAACTTGCAACTACGGCAAACAGATATATGTCTGTAACTATGCCTACTGTAAGTTTTATATTTAGCGTTGTAACCCTACTTATTATTTGGCTTGGTGCACAAGGCGCAACGGACTTTGCAAACATAAACGCAATAATGCAATACTCTATGAGAATTATGATGAGCTTTATAATGCTAGTTATGATGTTTATATTTGTACCTAGGGCAAGCGCCTCTGCAACAAGAATAAACGAGGTTATGGCTTTAGAATCTAAAATTAAAAACCCAACAAACGCCGTAAAACCAGGTGAGGACAAAAAAGGACTGCTTGAGTTTAAAAATGTTACCTTTAAGTTTGAAGGCGCAGAAGAACCTGCAATTAAAAATATTAGTTTTAAAAGCCAGGCTGGCAAAACCACTGCAATAATTGGTGGAACAGGAAGTGGAAAGAGCACAATTCTAAACCTACTTCCTCGCTTTTATGATGTTACAGAGGGCGCTATTTTAGTTGATGGCGTTAACATTAAAGACTATGATTTAAACGATTTAAGAAACAAAATTGCAATAGTGCCACAAAAGGCGACACTATTTAACAGAACCATTAAAGACAATATTAAATACGGAAATGAAGACGCCTCAGACGAAGAGGTAATAGAGGCCTGCAAAATAGCGCAAGCGGACGATTTTATTACGTCTGAAAAAGGTGGTTACGACTATTTGATTGAAAAAGGCGGCGCAAACCTATCTGGCGGACAAAAGCAAAGGCTTTCAATAGCGAGGGCAATAGTAAAAAACCCAGAGATTTATTTGTTTGATGACTGTTTTTCCGCACTTGACTTAAAAACAGACTCTAAATTAAGAAAAGCCCTAAAAACAAAGACTACAAATGCAAATGTCTTAATTGTGGCACAAAGAATAAGCACAATTAAAGATGCGGACCAAATAATGGTGCTGGACGAGGGCAATATGGTAGGCGTTGGCACACATAACGAACTTTTAACTAGTTGTGAGGCTTATAAAGAAATTTACAACTCTCAAACTAAAAAGGAGGTGAAGTAATATGGCTGGACCTATGAGAGGCGGACCTCCTGGCTCAGAAAAAACAATGAAAGCAAAAAACTTCAAGGCTTCCTTTAAAAGACTATTAAAAGAAATGTCAATAATAAAATGGCAAACAATAGTTGTATTAATTTTAACCGTTGCCTCAGTCGTTCTTGCCATTGTAACGCCAAAAATTACCGAAAAGGCTATTACCGAACTATTTAAACCTTTAATGGGTTTGAGCGTTGACCTTTCCTTCGTGGCAAGGGTATTAATAAATGCTGGTTTACTTTATCTGCTTTCTACAATATTTAATGTTATAAGCAAATATATAATGGGCGGAGCAAGCCAAAAAATTGTTTACAATATGCGTAAAAAAGTGCGCACTAAAATTGATTCTGTGCCACTAAAATTTTATGACACAAATAGCACTGGCGACTTAATAAGTCGTGTAACAAACGACCTAGACAACATTGGCAGCAGTTTAAACCAAACAATAACACAGGTAATAAGTAGCATACTGACCGTTATAGGTGTTGTAATTATGATGTTTAGCATAAACTTTTGGCTAACAATAATTTCACTAGTCACTTTGCCACTTTCAGTATTTCTTGCTGGCTTTGTTATGAAGCACAGTCAAAAACAGTTTGCAATGCAAGCCAAAAACTTAGGTGCTTTATCTGGGCAAGTTGAAGAAACTTTCTCGGCAGAGCAAATAGTAAAAGCCTTTAATAAAGAAGAAGACGAACTTGCACGCTTCAAAAAGATAAATGAAGACCTTGCAATATCGGCTAAAAAAGCAAACTTCTTCTCTGGACTTATTTTTCCACTTATTACATTTGTAAATAACTTTGGATATGTTGCAATAAGTATTGTCGCTTGTATATTCATAGCAAACGGAGACCTTAACCCTGGTTACTTAATGGTATTCTTGCAATACAGCCAACAATTAACCCAACCAATAGCACAAATGGCTCAACTAACAAATACTTTACAAACCCTAATGGCAAGCAGTGAACGTATTTTTGAAGTGCTAGACGCAGAGGAAGAAGTAAAAGACGATGCAACGTCAACAGTGCTTTCTAGTGTTTCAGGTCAAGTTGATTTTGAGGGCGTTAAATTTGGTTATGCCCCAAATAAAATACTTATGAATGATATAAACCTACACACCAAAACAGGTCAAACAATAGCCATTGTGGGTCCTACAGGTGCAGGCAAAACAACAATAGTAAACTTAATTATGCGCTTTTATGAGTTAAATGGTGGCAAAATAAAAATAGATAATAAAGACATCACTTCACTTACAAGGGCAAGCCTAAGACAAAACATAGGAATGGTTTTGCAAGATACTTGGCTATTTAATGGAACAATAAAGGACAACATAGCCTACGGCAAAAAAGACGCAACTATGGAAGAGATTATTGCAGCTAGTGAACTAGCCCAAGCACATCACTTTATAGAGACTTTACCAGACGGTTATAATACAATAATAAATGAAGAGGCTAGCAACATAAGCGAGGGTCAAAAACAACTGCTTACAATAGCGAGAGTAATACTAAGTAGTCCTAAAATTTTAATACTAGATGAGGCAACAAGTAGCGTAGATACAAGGACAGAAATACAATTACAAAAGGGCATAAACAACCTAATGAAAGATAGAACGAGTTTTGTAATAGCGCATAGACTTAGCACAATTAAAGACGCCGATAACATTTTAGTTATGCAACATGGAGATATTGTTGAACAAGGTAACCACGAGGAGTTATTAAACAAAAAAGGCGCTTACTTTGAACTATATAATAGTCAATTTGCTTAAAACAAAGCACAAAAAAACTAACCACAACGGTTAGTTTTTTTAATTGCTTCTATTTAATAAAATTTTAAATTTTCAAAAGTTAGAATTTTATTCACCAGCAAATGGCATTAAAGCGGCAATCCTTGCCCTCTTAATTGCAACTGCTAGTTGTCTTTGGTGTTTAGCGCATACGCCTGTTTGACGTCTTGGCAATATTTTGCCTTTTTCAGTAACATAGCGTTTTAATTTAGCAACATCTTTGTAATCTATTTCTGTTGCTTTGTCTAAACAAAAGTTGCAAACTTTGCGCTTAGGTGCTCTTTTTTGACCCTTAACGTATGTTGCTTTTTTGTCATATTTCTTATCTGATGATTTTGCAGAATCTCTTTCTTCAGTCTCTACAACTACTGTTTCATCAAACTCAACTCCCGCTTCACGTGGAGCGGTGCTTTTAATTTCGCTCATTATTTTTCTCCTTTAAAATATTAGAATGGAAGAGTATCATCTTCAATTGGCTCTAATCTAGTTACTGTTTTTTCGTAACCGTCATTGTCGCCATTACCTTTTCTTTCAACAAACTCTACTTCGTCTGCTACAACTTCTGTAACATAACGCTTTGTGCCGTCTTGTGCGTCATAGCTTCGTGTTTGAATAGTTCCAACCACTGCTAATTTTTGACCCTTTTTAAAATATTGGTGAACAAACTCTGCAGTTTTTCTCCAAGTGATAATGTTAATAAAATCGGTCTCGCGCTCACCATTTGCACTAGCATACTTACGGCTTATTGCTAGTGTAAAGTTACATACGCTAACGCCGCCTGTAGTTGTAGAAAGTTCTGGATCTTTTGTTAAATTTCCAATTAAAATTGCTTTATTCATAAATTATTTCTCCTAAACTTATTTTGCTATAAATAGCACGCGAATTACTTCTTCTTCAATTCGCAATCTTGGTTCAACCTCAGCTACTAAAGTTGCTGGTGCTTCCATTTCAAAAATGACGTAGTAACCTTCATTTTGATAGTTAATTGGGTACGCTAATTTTTTAATGCCCCATTTGTCTACCTTAGTTACATTTGCTTTAGAAGATTCCAAAAAGCCATTAATTTTTGCAACTAATGCCTCTCTTTTTTCTTCTTCAAGCCCTGCCCTTATGATAAGCAACAATTCATACTTGTTCATTTTTTTACCTCCTTTTGGACTAATCGGTTTTAACTCTCGGTTAAAACAAGGAATAGTAATGTTAATATTTACTAAACTGCCTTATTATAGCATTAAAAGTACTTGCTTGCAAGCATTATTTAACTTTTATTATTACTATAATTACCGCCTTTTTAAAAAACAGAACAGCCGTTTGGCCGTTCTGTTAATTTTAATAAATTAGACATTTTAAGCGTAAACTATGTCAACCATAATCTTTTGACTTGTAGTAGTAGTCCACCAATTTGCTGTAACATCGTCATAGGTTGCAAGGTTAATTGCAAGGCTTAACTCGTCAGCTAGTGAGCCGCCATAATTAAATGAAACATAAATTTCTACACCTTCAATATCGTTGTAAATTAAGTATGCCATTAAGTCGTTTAACTCTGTTTGACTAGTTATGTAATAGTCGCTTCCTGCAGTATATTCTGTCTCAGTAAAGTAGTTAAAATCTGTATCTGCTACTGGGTTAAATGGACTTTCTGGGAAGTGAGTATCTTCAATGTCTGCGTCTGTAACTAAGAAATATTTATGGTTCAAATATTCCGAAATAATTGGTTCTTCATAAGTGCCTATGTTAATTTTGCCGTCGCCCCAAGTTGCGTCAATTACATACCAGTTGCTTACGCCATCAATATCTAAGTATACTTTGTTCCAAGCGTGTCCAACTGAACTTGATGTGCTACCTGCGGTACCATTGATTTTTACTATTTCAATTCCTTCCATACTCGCTAGGAAAGCAACAGTTTTTGCAATGCCGTCACAAACCGCACTGCCGTCAAGTAGAACGCCCTCTAAGTAGAACACTTTATATTGGGGAATTGTATTTTGAAGTTCGTCAATTTGCGCTTGAGTCCAACCAGTCGTGTCTTGTGTTGCTATTGCATAAACATATTTATCATAAACTGTGTTGTAACTTACCCAATCGTAAATTGCTAACATCTTTTCATAGTCTGTCATACTGTCATCAATTATTTGTCTTAAAACTGATTTTGCAGTTTCATAAACAAGTTCTGCTTGGCTATCTTCTGCCATAAATAATGGTTTAGCACCAGAATTTACTGCCATAAACAAGTTTTCACTGTTATAAACTGGAACCTCTATTGTAGAAAGTTCTGAAGCAAAATCGTTATAGTCCACAGCCCTGCCAGTTGCAGAACTGTATGGAGCGAAGTTTGTATTTTGAACATAAGGGTCAGGGTCGTTACTTTCTAATGTTGGGTCCATATCATAATCGTAACCAAATGTAAATTCCCATTGATTTGCACCACTTGGGTCAGGTAACATATAAGTCATTGAGTGTGTTTCACTATAAGAAGTTAGACCAACATATTCTTTGTATTCTGCTATTTCTCTTTCTGTTTCATCAGCAATACCATTATTATTTCCAAAAAGTTCATCTGCCAACAATAATTCTGCGCTGTCTAACGCATAATCTACATATAATTCAATACTCGTTAAATGATAGTTTAGAGCATAAGCAAGTGCCGCGTTCATTTCTTCTTGGCTTCTTACTGTGTAATCGTAATATTGGTAATAGTAGAAATATCTATTATAATAGCCAGTTATTGGATAAGCGGTATTGTTGTACATAACCGCATCGGCATAAGTAGAGTCTGTAACATAACCAATTCCTGTTGCTTTTACTCTTACTTGAACTACCGCTTCTGGGTCTATTTCACCAGTTATATCAAGGCTTGTTGTACTAGAATTTACATTATAATAATCGTCATTAATTGCAACAACATAGCCGTTGCAACCGCTCACTGCGTCCCAACTTGCCGTTATAGTGCCAGATAGATTAACAACACTTAAATTTAATGGCGAGTCAAGTTCATCTATTCCGCCATAGGCAAATAGTTCAGATGTCTCACTCTCTAAATAATATGCATAAGCATTTGCATAGACTTCAAGGTCAAAGCCTCCCTCTACCTTTTCAAGTTCTCCTGGTATTGTTACGCTCGTTGCTGTAATAATTTCAGGAAGCCCTGTGATGTCATTTAAAAGTGGAGAGCCATTTACAAGTAAAGTATAACTTTCTGCATTTGGAACCTCGCTCCAAGAAACATCTACATCTCCGTTATTCCTGCTAGCGCCTATTATGCTAGGTGTTGAAAGTTGAATATAGTTGTCGTATATAATTTCTGTAGAATAATCACTTGCTATTAGTATGCCAGTTGCATCAGTTCTAACGGCAAAAGTGTATTGTTTTGCTAAAGGAGCAAGCGTGCTTAATAAAACTTCATTAGTGGCAACTTGATTAGTAGTAGTGCCATCAACCAAAACCGTATAGGTTGCGGCGCCCATAACTGCGTCCCAAGTTAAATAATCACTGCCCTCTATTTCTTGAATTTGTAAATTTTCAGGAACAGCCAAAACTAAGTGTTCCGTATAGGAAACAATGTTTGACTTTAACGAGTCTTTATATAATAAATTGCCTTCAGCACCTATGGCTTTAACCTCATAGTTATATACTATTTGGCTAACAATTCTGTCGGTTACATCATAAGTCGTATCATAAGTTGCTTCTATTAGCGAATTATTTTCATAAATTTCATAACCATCGCTATCTGGTATTCCATTCCAACTAAGAATGTTGCCTGTCAAACTTAAAACTGGCGCTGGAAGCGTATCAGAATTGTCATAATGCACTATTGATGAATTTACAGAGTCCAAATAATTAACTCCATCACCAATTGCCCTTGCATAAAAGTAATAGATTTGAGAGCTTGTAATAACATCCGTCATATCAAAATAGTTTTGACTTGTCTCTTCCTCAACATAAAGCGATGCATTGTTGTAGTATGGTCCAGTATAAAAACCAAACACATAACTAGATGCGTTAGGGTCTCTAATTGCCATTACAGTTACCCTATCATTGCTCGTAACTACACTTGCAATAGGCCTAGATAAATCTACTGGCACAACCTCCCCACAACCTGCAAAAACAAATGTTGAACTTATTAAAAAGATTAACAATATTAATGCTCTGCTTATTTTTTTCATAAATAACTCCTATATATTTTTTATTGAGTCAAAATTTTCATTTTTAATTTGAGGTAGGTGGTTCAAGAGTGTTTATGTATTCAATCCAGTCTTGTGGTGCTAGTAAGAACCAATCCTCAAAATCTTGTATTGCTTGCACATCGCCCTCTATTGCTTCAATTTCTAGATAAAGAACAAAGTGTTTGCCTTGATAATAATTTGTTACAAGTGTACTGCTAAAAGTTAGTGCTGTAAGTACTTGTACTGTTTCGTTAGAGTTTAAATAGCCAGCATAGTATGCCCAACTATCTCCCATTATGTAGCCATTGTCATCTACTATCATATACCAGTCCTCTGGGTCTGCAAAGGTAGGAATGAAAATGAATGGTTCAAATTGCGAGTCAACTTCCACATACGCCCTGAATCTGAAAAATACAGGGAAATCGCGAAGATTTGGGGCATTTGTTACAAATAGTTCTATTCCAAAAGTGTCGCCCGGATAGAAAAGTTTGTAAACAAGTGGCGAGTCTGGGTCATCTGGGTTGGATAGTTCCATAGTCTCAACATTTTCGCTTCTAACTACAATGTCTACCTCTACTGGTTTTGCTCTATTATCTATTGCATTCTTAATTATAATATATCCGCCAGTAACTACGCTACTGATAAGTGATACAATTAATAAAATTATTAATACTTTTTTGCTTTTCTTGTGGGTTTGATATAAAACCTTTTGTTCAATTCCCGATAAGTCATCAAGTTCAATATCTTTAATTTGCGGTCTTGAAGCCCTTTCAAGCCTCTCTTGTTCCCTTATTAGTCTCTTTTCATCTCTCGCAACCGTTGAAGGTCTTTGAGCCGTAGGTTTTTGGGTAGTCGTTGTTTTAGTCTTCGTTGAACGAAATTTAGAACTATCTGTGTTGCCTCTTATTATTTCATCATTAGAGGTAGGCTGTTCCTCTATTAATGGTTTTTCTTCGTCTCTTTTTCGTTTATCTTCTTTTTCTCTTTGCTTCGCTCGCTTTTGAGCCTGCTTTTTTAATTCCTTTTCTAACTTGCTGTTGCCACCTCTGCCACTAGATACAAGTTGATCCATTTTAGGAACTCTTACTGGACCTTGACCAGTTGGTGCATTATTGGTCGCATTGTTTTGTTGTGGCGACAAATTATTTTTATTCGGTTGTAGGTTCTTATCTGCCTCCACTTTTACACCTCGTTGTTTTTAGACTACATAATACTTAATTATATTTTACAAAAAAAGCGACCAAAAGACAAGTAATTAGCCCCCATATATATAAGTATGTAATACTTAAGTACTTAAATATTATTACAAATAGCAAAAATAAAAAAAATAAAACTCCTCGGTTAAAATGAGGAGTTTTTATTAAATAAATTTAAATTTTGCTATAAATTTAGGTCATATTTTAACAAATATGCCGATTTTGTTGTTTCGTCAACTTTTACACTGTCTGCAATGTCATAACCAGCAACTATTAAAACATCGTGTCCTGAAACCAAAATTGGTAGGTCGTCTCTAACTCTGCTTGGCACTTTTTTGTCTATTAAATAGTCTTTTAATTTTTTAGTTCCGCCACCAAATTTTGTAAAGGTGTCACCTTCTTGCCTTGTTCTCCAAACGGCATTTTTAGGTATTTTTAAAACGTCAACAATGTGGTCTTTTTGCTCTGTATTTACATCGTAAGTCCTCTTTATTGCAATTTTACCAATGCCCTTAAAGTTCATTACCCCACTCTTCATCGCCTTTTCTACAAAGTTGTATTTTACGGCTTTTGCGCTTATGGTTATGTAATCGTACTCTTTGTGTACTGTAATTTTATTTGGCAAGTTTATTTTTATGCCATTTATTGCGTCGTGCACCATGCTTTTTATTATTTCAAAGTGCTTTCTTTCAATGTCTTTTTCAACGCCAAGTGTAATAAAACAATATCTCAACATTCTGTTTACTAGTGGCTCTTTGTATAAAAAGTAACTAATAGGAACTTTAACTAGACCCTCTTCTTTTATTATGGCGTCCACGTTCATCATAGAGTTTATGTAATCGTCATCTATCTTTGCTATTTTGCTAAAATTAACAATGTTGTTTTCGGCTCCTTGCCAACGCTCTTTTATTAGTGGTATAACTGTATTTCTTAAATAGTTCCTATTAAAATCGTTTTCTAAATTGCTTTCGTCAAGTACAAATGGTACTTTATTTTTTTCGGCGTATTCTTTAATTTCTTCCTTGTCGGTATAAAGCATAGGTCTAACATAACTGTCCCTTATTAAGTCCATACCGCTAACACCAGCAAGACCAGCGCCCCTAAATAGGTTAAGTAAAACGGTTTCGGCTTGGTCGCTTAAATGATGACCTAAGGCAATTTTAGTCACAACTTGTTTTTCAATTAAGTTGTCAAAAACTGCATAGCGTGCAATTCTTGCTGCCTCTTCCTTGGTTAATTTTTGCTCTTCAACTAATAGTAGTGGGTCAACCTTAAATTTTTTGCACTCAATGCCATTGTCCTTACAATATTTTGCGACAAAAGCAGTGTCTTTACTGCTGTTTTCCCTCATTTGATGGTCAATGTTTATTGCAACTACTTGAATACCTAATTTTTCCTTATTATCATTCAAAAAATGAAGTAGGCTCATTGAGTCTATTCCACCGCTAACCGCAACACCAATCGTGTCGCCTTTTGTAAACATTTTACTTTGTTTTATTGTTCTTGCTACCGATAACATTTTATACCTCTAAACATTAATACACTAATTATAAGCCAATTTCAATAAAATTTCAAGTGTTAAATAATAATCGCTACAATATAAAGAAAAAAGACGGTTGTAAATAAATGGTTTATTGTATTTTTGTCTTTACAAATACAAAATAATGTGGTTCAATAAATATACTAAAAAATAAAGGAAAAATAACTATGGAATTTAATAAATTACTTGAGATTGCAAAAAAATATATAAACCCACGTGAAATTTCACCATTCGTAGAGGGCGGACAAGTGTCTTGTGCTATTTTAACGGATAAGGGCAATGTATATTATGGTATTTCTATTTTGTCTAAATGTTCACAAGGGCTATGTGCAGAAAGAAACGCTGCAAACCAAATGATAACTCATAACGAAAGTAAAATTGTAAAACTCGTATGTGTTGATAAGTACAATAAGTTGAGATACCCATGTGGCGCTTGCAGAGAGTTTTTAATGCAACTACATAAAGACAACAAAGATATGCACATTTTAACCGATATGGAAACAGAGGAATATGTTACATTAAAAGAACTTTTGCCAAACTGGTGGGGCGAAGGACGATTTGAATAAAAAAACGTAATCATTAAAACTTTGATTTTAAAAAACACAGCCTATTTTAGACTGTGTATTTTTTTTGTGTTGTAAAATTATACTAATAACCTATTTTTATTCTTCCCCTTAACTTTAATTATAAAAAAGCGAATGCCTGGCATTCGCAACTAATCTGGTAGTCCCAAGGGGAAAACAAAATTAAAATTTTGCATTTACTCCAAGCACAGCTTGTCGTACCAAAAACCTAAAACTATAATCCCATTATAGTTTTTTACGCTTTTTGCCCTCTCAGGGTTCGATTCCCCTTAGTTTTAATTATAAAAAAGCGAATGCCAGGCATTCGCAACTAATCTGGTAGTCCCAAGGGGAATCGAACCCCTGATACCGCCGTGAAAGGGCGATGTCTTAACCGCTTGACCATGGGACCATGTTTATAATTTAAAAAAAGTGGCAAATAGTTTTGTTGGTAGCGGCGGACGGATTCGAACCATCGACCTTCCGGGTATGAACCGGACGCTATAACCAACTAAGCTACGCCGCCTCATAAAAAATGGTAGCGGGAGTGGGATTTGAACCTCACGACCTTCGGGTTATGAGCCCGACGAGCTACCTAGCTGCTCCATCCCGCGACGATTAATAAAAACTAAAAGGCAATGCCTATATTAGCGTTTATATTGTAACTGTAAAAACCATATTTGTCAATAGTTTTTTAAAGTTTTTAAACATTAAATTTGTTGCAATAATTTATAATAAAGAATGTAGAATAATAATATTTTTTAACTATTACTAACAATAAAAAACAGGCAATTAAATGGTGCAAGGTCAAGGCTCGCAGCGTCAAGTCCAAGCAGGAGCATATATGTAATATGTGACTGTTTGGCTTGGCACTGCAGTAAACGATGAGATTGTGCTATTTAATTGCCTGTTACGAATTTAATTTCGCCTTCACGCCCCCACCCCAATACCTCTCTGGCATAATCTTCAACATATTGGGTTTGGTTGTTGTAAATATAGTCGTATTCGTCTTGATAATTCTCATACACTTGCTCTAACGAGGCAAGTTGTTCTGTTAAAAGGGTTTCATTTCTCTCAAGGGTTTTAAGGCTTACGTATTGAAAAGTAAGAACAATCACAAGCACAGCCAAAACCACTATTGCAACAATAGTGCCAACTCTAACCATTAATTTTGCTTTTGCTTGAGTCATAACTTACTCCTTTATATATTAATTACCAATTTTTATCGTCTTTTTCTTCTTCACTACTGGCATCTTCGTTTTCTTCACCCAATGAAAACATTTTATTGGATTGCTTTATGGCATAAATCATCATTGCTACGCCACCAAAAGTAACAGCAAAGGCTGGTATAGCAGCAAATGGAGAAAAATTGCTTGCAATTTCAATCACTCCAAATGAACCAAGGGTTACCCAAATAATTAAAAAAGTAATTAAAATAAATTTAGGGGCTTTGCCCTCATTTATTGTTTGTGTGGCAAACTTCCTTATTTGCTCTTGCTCGTGCGTAAGTTTAATTTCTTTAGGTGCACTTTCATCAATAAGTTGGGTGCCACAATAGTCACACCTCATTGTTTTTCTACTAACCTTTGCTCCGCAGTTTGGACATTTAAGTTGCTTCATGTAAATTTCTCCTTATTTTTTTATGCTCAATATATTAATTGTTTTTAAAGTTTATTTTTATTATTTTTAAGTTTGTTTTTTACTATTGCCACAAGTCCAATGGTACCACCTACAATAAATATGATGGCTACTATTGTCTCTATGTTAAAAGACACATTTGCAAAATTTAGCATTTGTAAGATTCCAGCAACAATAAGACCTATGCAAAAAAGCATTAGAAATATTGTTGAGATAATATTGCCACCAACTTTTGCCATCTCTTCCATAGATTGAATTTGACCAACAATTTCCTCATCGGTCATATCTGTTTTTAAGCCCAAAGATTGTAGTTTGGGCGCGCTGTTATCAAGTAGTTCCGTTCCACAATATTTGCATTTTAATGATTTTTTATCAATCGTAGAACCGCAATTTGGACATTTAATTTGCTCCATATAATCACCTAAATTTTATAAATTTGTTTTGGCAAATAATCTACACGAAGTTTTTTTGCGACTTCAGATATATGCACGTCTTCAACCTGAGAATATTTATTTAAAAACTCAATTAGTTCTTTTGCTTCTCCATACTTGTTTAATCTATAATAGCACAAAAGTATTTTTTGTTTAACTATTTTTATGCTTTTATTTTGCCTATACATAACGGTCAATATGTCATAAGCTTTTGAATACTCGCCCCTATGATATAGTGTTGCAAGTTTTGTTTTTTGCTCTTGCGACTTATTGAATACACTACTCAAAATAATTATTAAAATTATTGTAAAGAATGGCGCTTGAATCACTGCCCCTGTAAACATAAAAAACGTTATAAACCAAAAGGCAATTAGTGCAAAGGCTATGCTGTTTTTAGGTATGTCGTTATAACTTATTAGTATGCTGTTTAGCCTGCTGTTTTCAATTTCTTCGGTTGAAACAAAATTGTCTTTTTTATATAGGTCTTCGTCTTCATTTTCAACTTTTTGTACTTGAGGCAAAGGGACAACCTTTTTTGTTTCCTCTTTGGGTTCAAAGCGTTCCATTTGTTTTTTTTCAAGTTCATCTACTGGGCGCTCAAAAAAGGTACCGCAATAGTCGCAGTAATATGCATCTGGTTTTAAGTTAGCGCCGCAATTCGGACATGAAATTTTCTTTGGCATACAAATTCCCTTTTTATTTTTTTGATTTTAATCTCTTTATGTTTTTTACTAAGTAAACTATTACTATTACTAAAGGTACGTATAATGCGAATAGAATGTAGACATCGTTTATTGAAAAAACATAATTAAAACCATTAGTAATTAAATCTATTACCGAACTTACAACAAAAAACACTGCTGGCAATCCTAAAATGAAAGTCATTATAACAAGTGCCACTACAGAAGTAATAATTTTTGAGTTATCAGTAATTATATCAATTTTTTCTTTATGGTCTTCTACAAATTCTGATATATCTTGTTTTAGTTCTTTTTGTCTGGCTTCAACTTCTTCATTGTAGTTTTGCTCTGGCAAACTTAAAGAAAAGTCTACTTTTAGTTCGTTTGCAAGTTCCGTAAATAATTTGTCTTTTGTGATTTCCTTTTGACCGAGCATTAAAAATGTATCTGTCGCTTTTTTGTTGTCTTTAAAATAGTAGTATTCAAGTAATATTTGTTGCTTTCTTAGGCTCGGCACATACTGTAAATTAATAGAGCGAATTTTGTTGCTGACTTTTTGCCCCAAAACACCATGGGCTTTTTCGTACTCTTTTAGGTCATATAATTCGTTTAGATATGTGTATCTTGCTTTGACTAATTTAAAAGCCATTATGTTATTTACTATTGCATATATTGAAAATACAAGAAACGTAGAAATAATTAGTATACTCATACCGTCAACATCTGCTATTAATTTTTGAAAAGCTAATACATCAAAAACAATTAGTAATAATGCGGCCACTATTGGAATTATTATAACTTGCTTGTAGTAAGTGGCAAAGGACATATTGTATTTTTTAATATCTCTGTCTAAATCAAAATTTTCCATATAGCACCTATATTTTTTATTTTATAACTTCTATTTCGTAAGTATCTTTTGCGTCTTTTATGTTGTAGCCCATATCGGTTAGTTTTTTTCTTAATTCATCGGCTAGAACCCAATTTTTTTGTGCTTTTGCTTGCCAACGCTCTTCTGCTAATTTTTTAACTTCGGCTGGTATTATTTGCTCTTTATTTTGCTCGGCTTCTAGTTTTTCAACCTCTTCTTCCAAACTTAAACCTAAAATTTTGTCCATTTGAATAACGGCAGTATACTTATTGATTTGTTTTTGAGAACTGTTTAATAATTCCCATACAAAACTTAATGCTAAAGGAATATTTAAATCTCCATTAATTGCTTTTAAAAATCTACTAACATCAATATCGTTTCCAACAACTCCTGCGTGTTTATGCTCAAATAATAATTCAATTAAATTATGTCTTGCGTTTTTTGCTGCGTCTAGTGCTTCCCAAGTGAAGTTTTGAGATTTTTTAAAATTGGCGTTTAGCAAAAAGTATCTATAATCTAGTGCTGAGTAGCCATTTGTTTCTAGGTCGTTAATCGTATAAACATTACCCAGGCTCTTACTCATTTTGCCGTTATCTACTTTTAAAAACTCGCAGTGCATCCAGAAGTTTGCTTGCGTGTGGTCGGCGTCACAAGTTAGACCCCTACTTTGCGCTATTTCGTTTTCGTGATGAACTGGTATATGGTCAACACCACCTGTATGAATATCAAACCTGTTGCCTAAATATTTTTTACCCATTGCGGAACACTCAATGTGCCAACCTGGATAACCTAAACCCCAAGGACTGTCCCACTTCATAATGTGCTCTTTTGGCGCTTTAATCCAAAGTGCAAAATCGTATGGACTTTTCTTTTCTGCGTTTACTTCAATTCGCGCACCAGCCATTTGGTCTTTTAAATTTAGACCGCTAAGTTCGCCGTATTTATTTGAAAACTTTTCGTTATATTTTTCAACATCAAAATAGACGTTGCCATTAACTTCATAGGCATAACCATTGTCTAAAATACCTTTAACAAAGGCTATCATATCTTCAACGTGTCCTGTTGCATAAGCAATGTGTTCTGGCATTCCTATGTTTAACTTTTTAGCGTCTATAAAAAATTGTTCGGCATAAAACTTCGCTACTTCATAAGGACTTTTATTTTCCTTTTTTGCAGTTAGTTCCATTTTGTCTTCGCCACTGTCGTTATCGTCCGTCAAGTGTCCCACATCTGTAATATTCATAACGCCATTTATTTTGTAACCATTATATTTTAGCACCCTACGAAGGACGTCCATAAAAACATAAGCCCTAAAATTGCCTATGTGCGCATAACTATAAACCGTAGGTCCGCAAGAATACATGGTAACTGTTTTGTGCGCCTCGTCTATTGCTTTAAAGTCGTCCACTCGGTTTGTTAGTGTATTATAAAATTTAAGTGTTGTCTTTTGTTCCAACATAGTTTGCCCCTTAACCTAAAATTTTAATTATTTCCTCTAATTTTTTGTTTAGTACTTTACATTTTCCAGCATTCATAGAGCAGTCACAAATTTGGGCGTCAATAGTCTTTAAAGACACATCTAAAAGTTCTTTACCCTTAGGTGTTATTTGATAGTATATTACCCTTTTGTCAAACTCGTCTTCAAGTTTGGTTATTAGGTTTTCCCTTATCATGCCACTTGCTAAAATTGCAAGGTTGCTCTTCGCTACGCCAAGTTTACAAATTATTAAACTTGGGCTAAGTTTGCCAGATTGATTTAAAAGGTGCAACATTTTTACTTTAGAAGTAAGCAAGTTTTTTTTGCTATTGCAAGCAACATCAAACCCATCACAAATGTTTTCTAGTAGCATCCTAACGGTTACCAAATTGTCTGCTAAAGTCTTCTTTTCCATAATTAAAATTCCTTTACAGTTATTATAAAGTTATTATACTATAATTATTTTGTAAAAACAATAAAAACAAACATTTTAAAATATTATAGTTTTTTAGTGTATCTTTTTTATTTTTATATTTTAAAAACTTGTGTTAAAATATGCTTAGTCTTATTTACAAGTAAATGGAGTTTTTATGGAAGGAAGATTTTTACCAAGTTTTGACGATACAAAGTTATTTGCTTATGAGTATGATGAGGTCAAAAAACCACGCGCGGTAGTGCAAATTATTCACGGAATGGCAGAGCACTCTAAAAGATATGAAAATGTAATAAATTTTTTAAATGCAAATGGTTTTATAGTTTTTATTAACGATCACAGGGCTCACGGCAAGACAGCGGGCGAATTAAATAGAATTGGCAAATATGAAAAAGATATTTTTTACGATACGGTTCGCGACCAAATTTATTTTTCGGAATATTTAATAGATAAATACAAATTGCCCCTTATAGTTTTAGGTCATAGTTTTGGCTCCTTTATAGCACAGCGCTATAACGAGTTATATAATAGACACTCTGCCCTAATACTATCTGGTTCAAGTTATTTGAAAAATGCGCCATCGGTTTTGTTTGGCAAACTAATTTCGTTAATCGGTACAAAAGTTAAGGGCGTGAAT
The DNA here is from genome assembly GCA_050178795.1 of Spirochaetales bacterium. Taxonomy (GTDB): domain Bacteria; phylum Bacillota; class Clostridia; order Christensenellales; family UBA1242; genus STF1-184. The sequence goes on along the minus strand of JBFXFT010000008.1, from coordinate 33,458 downwards.
GCCCCAGCGAGATTAATTTCTAATATGAGTTTTCAAAAATATAACCGCTCATTTGTAGACAGAAATTGGCTAACAAGCGACAAAGACGAACAACAAAAACAACGCGTTGACCGCTACTGCAACAAAATTTTTAGTTACAATTTTTATAAGTACTTTTTAAAAGGGGTTTTAGACATATACAAAACTAAAAACCTTCAAAAAATAAGCCCTAAAATACCAATGCTTATACTATCTGGTCAAAAGGACGCTTTAACCAAAAATGGTGCTCTAGTGAAAAAACTTGACGAGTTTTATAAAAAGTGTGGCGTAAACAAAGTTGAAGTTAAAGTATACGAAAACGACAGGCACGAAGTATTAAACGAAGTAAATAGAAAAGCGGTATACGAGGACATATTAAAATTTGTTTTAGAAAATGTCAAAATTAAGGAGAATTAACAAAATGATTATTGATGAATTAAAAAAAGCCAATATGGACGCTATGAGAAACAAAGATAAAACAGCAAGAACCATATATAGCATAATACTAAATAAAGCAAGTTTAGCAGGAATTGAAAAGAGAGTTGTGGGCGAAGAACTTACAGATGTTGATGTAATAAAAATAATTCAAAAGACAATAAAAGAACTTTCCGAAGAGGCAGAAAACTACGAAAAAGTTGGCAACCACGAAGCATATAATGACACCTTAAAACAACAAGCAATAATAAATGAGTATTTGCCCAAAATGCTGTCAGAGTCTGAAATAAAAAACATAATTTCAAAACTTGAAGATAAAAGCATGCCAAGCGTTATGAGGCATTTTAAAGAAAACTATGCTGGCAAGTGCGATATGGGCGCAGTCAACAAAGTTTTAAGAACACTTTAAAATAACAATATTAAAAAAACTGTCGTAATGACAGTTTTTTATTTTTTACGAATTGATATAAGCGAAAAATAGTAATCCTATTATCAGCAATAAAAATATTATAAGCCCTCTTAAAGCACTTAGTTCTTTAAGCAGTTGTTTTCTTTCCATATCTACTGGTTTTGTGTGTGTTTTCTTTTCAATATTTAGTGGTTCTTGATTAAGGTCTTTATTTATTTTTGCCTTTTTTAGGTTTTGCTTTTCATAAACCCTAGCGGCCTTTATGTGGTCTTCAACATCAACTTTGCCTTGTTTACTAAACACCTCTAATTTTCTATCGTATTCTGCCCTCTTATCTGGTTCACTCAAAACTGTATATGCTAAATTTATGGTCGCAGAAATGTCCTCCGCAAAAACTTTATCGCCCTTAAATTGGTCTGGGTGATATTTTTTTATAAGTTTTAAGTAAGCATCTCGTAGTTCTTTTTCTGTAGCGGTTGCTTTAACGCCAAGAATGTTGTAATAGTTATCCATACTTTAATTTTACACCACTTTAGAGTTTGTAGTCAATAGTTAAAAAATTTCTATCCGTAAATTTTATAAATAATATAATTCAAAAATTTTGCTGGGACAATACGCTTTAAAAATATAAACAATTTGTACTTAAAACCCACAGTTTTTACTATACTTGGATTTTTACTTTTTGTAAGTTTATAAATGACTTTTGAAACGCTGGTTGCTGGCATACCATTTTGTTCGTCGTGCTCCATAACCTCTAAACTATGACTAATTCTATCGCCATATATTTCATCTCTTAATATTTCGCTCTTTTCCCTATTAAAGGTAAAATTTGTCTTAGTGTCCCCTGGTAAAACTACGCTTACCCTAATGCCAAAAGGTTTTAGTTCACCCCTTAGTGCTATTGAATAACTTTCAATGCTCGCCTTTGTGGCAGAATAATAACTTTGAAAAGGAATATAAAGTTCCCCTGCTACACTGCCTATGTTTATTATTTGCCCTTTACTTTTTCTTAAATATGGTATCGCTAAATTACATACCGTAAATACGCCAAAAACATTTACACTAAATATCTTTTCTATTTCTTCTTTTGTTGTGTACTCGCTAGCACCAGATATGCCCATACCTGCGTTATTTATTACAATGTCAAGTCTGCCTTCTTTTTTATTAATCTCTTCAAGTGCGTGTTTTATGCTAGCTTCGTCCGTTACATCGCCCTCAATAAAGTTATATTTTTGAGGTGTCTTAGGTGCACGTCTACTTAGCCCATAAACTATAAGACCCTTGTCAATCAAAAAATTAGCAGTTGCTAGCCCAATACCTTGGCTGGCACCAGTTATTAAAACAACTTTTTTCATATTATTTAGCCCTCAACTTTTTATAGACTAAGTTTACTTTTATAGTTAAAAACTGTCAAACAAAACCCACTCTTAATAAAAATTTTTAACATTAAAAAACGCACAATCATCTCGTGCGTTTTTGTTTCCACTCTGTTTGAAATATCTTACATACTAAAGCCCATATTAAATTTATTGTAGCTTGGAGTATTTTGATCTTTTTCTTCTGACTCTTCCTCTTCGGCTTTGCTTATTGCGGCATTAATTACTTTAATATCGTCTTTAATATCTTTTACTTTTAATTCCTTTAATTTTTTTTGTTTAGCGTTTGCTAACTCTGCCTCGTAAAGTTCTATGCCTTTTTGTCTTATTTCCTTAATTTCTTCTTTTGACTTGTTTAAGGCCTTAGCCGCTTCAACTGGTTCGCCTATGAATTTGTCATATATTTCAGAATCCTCTGTGTCTAAAAACTTATTAAATGAAATCTTGGCACGACGCCTTGCATCCATCTTTTCTTCCAACAAGCGTCTTAGAGTGGCCAAATCTTTTGGTAAAACATTCATAAACTGCTCCTCCTTATCTTGTCATTATAAAATTATAACAGCAATATTTAAAAAAAGCAAATAAATAAAGTTAAATATTTTTTGCACCAATTTGTCAAAAAACACATAAAAAACAGTGAAAAAGCGTTAATTTCAATAAAAAAAGCGCAATATACTGCACTTTTTAAATATTAATATTGCAACTAATTTTATCTGCTAGGCCCTGCTTGAGCATCTGCACCAAGTTCTACTTTTGTTTTTTCTATCTCTTTTGTATACTTGCCTATTGTTGCAAACTCTGGTTGTTCTTCTTCAAAAGTTTTTGCCTTATCTATTGCTAGGTGTAAAATTTTATTTTCGGTAAGCACTTCAGATTTGCCTATATATAGTAAGTCATCCATTTTAGCCACATCAATGCCATTGTCAACCGCTAGGCTTTTGCAGTAGTTAAAGTTTGCTTCTGCTTGACGCATATTTTCTAAATGCTCTCTAAAATTAAACTTTGCTCTTAGACGCATTTCATATTGTGAAACAGTCCTCATTACGCTTTTCATAATTTCACATCTTTGTTCTGCAGATTGTTTGCCGTCTAACATTTTGTTATACAAAAATATTGCGGATGTTGCATATTTTTTATCTATATTGTTTTGTGTCTGTTTTAAAATTAGAAGCAAATTTAAATACTTGTTTTCGGCTTCCTTTAATTGTTTATAAATTTCTAGTTTGTTGTCCTCTAATAAAACGATTTCATCGCCTTGTTTTTCTGCATCAAAATCGTTTGTTAAGAGGTTGGTAAGAACGCTGCCATAATATTGAAGCACCTTTTCGTCTAAAACAGATTTTTCCTTCTTTATTAAAAGTTCTCTTTCTGCAATCAATAATTTTTTTTGAGCAATTTCGTTTCTCATCACTTACCTCAAAATATTGTTGTTCTGACTATATTAAGTATACCATATAGTGTGGAAAAAAGTCAATACTGATATAAAATTTTAACGCCAGAATAATTATTTATAAAAATAAATCTTTTTTTGAATTTTTAAAATTAAATAGGCAAAATATTATGCCTTTTTAATTTTTTTGTGCTAAACTGAAAATACTAAATATTGAATATAGGGAGAAGGGTTTTTTATGGAAATAACGAACATTTTTTATGACAACGCAAAAAATGCAGTAAACGACTTTTTAAAAGAAGAATTTTCGGAATTCCCCCTAAAGCTCAAGGCCAGATTTATTGACTTTTTCTATAAGATAGGAAACTATGAAGAAGAGGGCTTAAAATTACGACCAACTATCCTACTTACAAACAATATACAAGAAGTTGTAAAGTCCGTACCTCAAAGTTACGACTTAAACATATTTAAAGACACTGATGATAGTTTTTTTAACGTTAGAATGAAATCGCTAATGTCTTTTAGCAGGCATGATTGGTGCGTGTTTATAGACATAAAGGGCGACCAATACATTTATGGTATTTGTAAAACCTTAAATAGTATTAAAGAAAGAAACTTTGCACAAATAGCACTGGCGAGCGACATTTTAAAAGTAAAGCACGAAAATGAAAACTTAAAACTTATTATACTAGAATCGTTTAGTTCAAACCTAATAAGTCTAAAAAGTTTAAACGAAAGACGATTAAACATAAATTTAAGTTTAACCACTATCAATCACGATGCCTTTGAAGATGAAATTAAAGAATTTATTGATGCAAGTTTTAGCAAACTAAGGACGACGCAAAAGAAACTTCGCGAAGTTAAAACGCTTTATGAAAACATTTTTGAAAACGCCTTTAAAAACATACACGGCGCAATATGTATAGTTGTTGATAGAGACTATGAAGACAAGGGCTTCTTGTCCGATGGCATTTGGCTTGAAACTCCCATTGAGTTTTCTAAACTATTTTTGCAAAGCAAGAGTTTTAATGAGACAAAACTTGTGGCGGTTGCAGAACTATTTATTGATATGTTAAACTATGACGGCATAACAATAGTAGACAACGCAGGAAGAATAAGGGCATATAACGTATTTGTAGAAACCAACACCAATAGGACTAGAACAATAGTTGGCGGAGCGCGAAAGAGAGCCGCTTATACTGTTATTAATTCAAGGCGTAAAGGCATTATTGGTGCCTACTTCCAAAGCCAAGACGGCGAAGTGTTCTTTGAAAGGGTAAAACAATAAAAACTATATCTATTAAAAACAAAGGGTTATTAACAATAATCCTTTTTTTATAGCAATTATTTGGCAGTAAAATTTGAAACCAGACATTAAATTGTTTAAACTCTTATAAAAAATTAGAGGTTTTTTATGGACGATATTACAAACTATGGCAAAATTGCCTACATAAAAGCAGAGGAAATTGAAGAAAAACTCGCGACAATAAACAAAAGAATTTACGACTTGGAAGTGCTTTATGGTGCTACCCCTGAACCAGAAGACCCAAACGACACTGATGACACTCCTTATACGCCACCTTCACCCGGAACCATTATTACTACAGGCGCTCTTACAACACAAAACATTTACTATACTTTAACGAGCACATTTACTTCACTTCCTATGTTTTTTACAAGTGACCAAAACAGCACCTTAATTATTAAGACAAATATTTTAATTAACATAAATGAAAACCCGCTAAATACAACTATTCAACTTTATGTGGATGACGTAGAAATAAGTTCTTACAGTTTAACAAGCCCTTCAGTGGGTGCTTATACCATTCCATTTGCCACCACTTATACAGCAAGTGCTGTCGGGCACAAAATTCATTTTAAGATAACACCTAGCACCCTATACTCAATGAGTTACAAGGTAGTAAGTGCCGAATTTGAAATTTTGGGCAATAATGTAGACTTTTTAACAACTCCTTTCCCTTACACAGTACACTATGATAAGGGCACATACTACATAGGCAAAATAGCGGACGGCAATGCCTACTACCTAAATGCACCGATAGGTGCCGTAAATCTTGGCGCCGAATATACCCTATATTCAGAGAGCGTAATAGGAGAAAAATTTATTCACTCAATGCAAAAAATTGATGATGTTTGGCAAACCACCTACCTCGGCGTAATTAAAAAGGTTGGAACTGGTGTTACCTACATAATAAATTTTGAAGACGACACAAAATATTTTAACGCCACCGCTTGTCACAACGCCGACTTTCTACCCAATGGGAGCACGGGTTATGGCGGTTCGCTAATATTTGCTGCTGCCACACTTGGCAATTTGTACTATTATGACGCAGTGGCAGACTTTTCAAGTAGGGCAACAAGAACAATAGAAACCTGTACTTCGCCATTAGTTGACGGTTATGTAAATGCGGTCGGTGTACAAATTTTGGACGATAGTTACAACACGGTAGCCAAAAACGCCAAAATAATAGCAACAAGAATAGACGGTACAAACTTTTTCTTTGATGCGGTTAAAGACTTTCACAAACTAGAAATAGGCTATGGCACAAATATTACCGCTCACTACGCAAACGAAAGCGGTTCAGTAATAAATGTATATATGAGAATATACAATCAACTAGTTAAAAAAGTCCTTACTTTTAACACTTCAACAAGCCTCTACGAAATAACAGAAGAAACAGCAATAGGCACTTGGGACAAATATATTTCAGGCTATTCCCCAGCCTATTTTACAATAACTAACAATGTTTTAAGTTTTAATGACGGGGAATAAAAAAACCACTCAATTTGAGTGGTTTTTTAGTTTATATTTTATTATGCAGTCCAGTTAACATTATAATCAGGAAGAGTTGGGTCACGTTGTGTTCCATTATTTGCATATTGTATAGACTCTAAAGATAGTACTGTATTAAAAGCAACATTTTTATAGGTCTCATCCATTTCTTCACCTGAAAGTACATAGGTAACTGTTATGTGATCTGCTGGGGAATTATTTTCCGTATTAATATCTCCAATTAAAGGAGTTTTTCTTACGTACCAAACGGTTCCACTAAAATCAACCGCAGCATATACAACCGCCACTTGTTGACTTTGAGCATTTAAATAATAAGCTGTAACATCGGTTAGTTGTACGGCAGATGCGTCAACTGGATTTTGTTCATTAGCGTCTGAAATTTCTATTCTAAACCTTATGTTCATATCGGCAGTTCCTGTGTTTTCAATTTCAAACTTTACTTCAAGTTCATCGCCAGGCAGCAAGGTAGAAAAGTTTTCTCCCTCCCTAGTCATTGAAATATCGCCACCGCCTAAAAGAATTGTACCAAAACCAATACCAGCATCGTCATCGTTTGTACCAAGTCCAAAAATAGCCATTGTAATACCACTGGTTAAAACAACACTAATGATGGTAAAAAATGTAATAACCAAAATAAAATTGCTCAATTTATTTATATTAAATTTTACACTTTTTTTATTTGACATAAAATACTATCCTTTTTACACAATTCTACTCGTTACAATTATTATAATAATAAATAAACAAAATGTAAAATAAATTACAAAGTTTTAGCAAATTTAGTAAACTTATAAAAAACAAAAAAACCTTTCAATTAAGAAAGGTTTTTTGTTACTAATTAATTAAATATTAGTTAGTGTAGTCAACATTTCCGCCATTAACAACTGCATCGTTAACTGTTCCGTTGTTAGCAACTTGAACTGCGTCAACTGTTAAAGCAAAACTAATTGTTTGACCTTCTGCAACTTCACCAATAGTGGTAGGAATTTCAAAAGTATAGCTGATGTGCTCGCTTTGGTTAGCGGCACCATTTAGGTCGCCAATTAAAGCTGCATCTCTGTAATAGTAGCCATCGCCACCATCACTCCATCCTGCTAGAGGTGCTGCCATAGGTGTAGTAAAGGTTGCCTCATTAAATGTTCCATTGATCTCTAATGAGAATCTTACCCACATATCTGCTGTGCCGCTGTTGATAATATCAAAATCAACGTCAATTTGGTCACCAGGCATTATAACGTCTCCACTTGTTTCGTCTAGAGTATAGTCGAATGTAGCTGCGATGTCGCCTAATGTAATAGTACCAAATGTATAGCCTGCATCACTGTCTGTGTCTTGGCTAAGAAACCATGCACCAGTGAATGTCATTACTAAACTTGCTACTAATAATAGAGTAAGTATAGCAACTGCTAATGTTTGGCCAGAAATTCTTTTAGCTCTTTCCATTTTATTTTTCTCCTTTTTAAAATTTTTATATGTAAAGCGGATTACCGCTAAACACCAATTAAGATTTGCTACAAAGGCAAAGTTAGGATTTTTATTAATGGATATTAAATTTGAAAGACCAGTACAACAATTTTGGCTAACATATTTTAGTCTTCCTATGTAGTATAATCAATTACTCTTTTTAGGTCAAATATTTTTAACAGTTTTTTTAATTTTTTTTGTAAGACCTTAAAACAAAACATAACAATTTGTAATTTTTACTACATATTTTAATGCGTTTTTGCTGTTTTTTAACGTTATTTTGCTGTAATTTTGCCAATTTTGCTAAAAACTATACAAAATAACTAAAAGTATAAAAAACCAAACCATAAGAATGGTTTGGCATAAATTTACTATACTGTCTCTTCTGGAACATTAATTGCAATTAGCACAAAGAAGTCCTTTGCATAGTCACCAATGTTTATATAGTTAGCAATATTGGCGCTGGTGTTTGGTCCGTAAAGTTGCATGGTTGTTGCTGTATCATAACTTGCTGCTCTAAATTCAAATGTTGAAAAGTTTGTATGGAATAGAATGCAAACATCGTTGGAAGCGATTTCTGTAGCAAACTCTTTCTTATTAAAAATAAGTTCGCTCTCTAATCCAATCTTTTTGAAGTAACTGCTAACGGCAAAGAAACTTGTACCCATATAGCCAAGCCCAACTTGACCCCACAAATCTAAATGCTTAATAATTTCAGAAATTTCGGTTTTTGAAGCATATATATCGTTTAGTGTTATTAGGGCTTGCCTACTCAAATAATTAAGCGCGTTATAAGTTGCAACTATACTGCTATAATTGCTAACCGTCGGATTATAGGAATACTTAAAGTTTACTATTTTAGTAGTATCACTAATATAACCAGTGGCACTAAAATTGCTGAACGATGCTTCTGTAACTAAGTTAACATCGTAATTATTGTTAGACATAATGTAGTTAGTGGTAAAGTTGGCGCCAAGCAGTAAAACAATAAGAACTAAAATAATTGGAAATATCCTAACTTTCTTTTTTTGAACTTTTCTCATACATTAAAATTCCTTTATCAATCTTTTACCATTTTAACATAAAATTTTAAATAGTACAATTATTAATAAGCAATAAAATTTTAAAACATATTGACTTTTTCAAACTTAAATTCTATACTTTAATCAATAAGGAGTTTGAAATGGAATTATATTTAAGAGAATCATTAATTAAAATAAAAAAAGATTTAACACAATATTTGGGTGATAAAAATAAAGATAAAACCACAGAGCAAATTGTGCATGGTATTTTAATAAATAGGGCAATTTCCAATATTATTGAGTTAGACAAAACCAACCTTACGCCGGGTTGGATAGGAGATAAACTAGTATCAATAAACGAAAAAATGCAAAAATGTTTAATCTATGATGAAAGCAAAAGTTTTGCTCTACCTAAGGTTTTAAGCCTTTCACCACTAAGTGTTTATGAAATTACCGAAATTAGTTTAGTAAATGGCGAGGCAGAAAGGATTTTGCTAGGGTTTAGCGCAAACCTTTCATCAAAGAATACTCCAGAAAATGAAAGAAATTAAAATAAAAAACATATATGAAACCCATATATGTTTTTTTATTGTCTAAAATTGCAAAATGGTAAATATTGTAAGACCTGTAAACACTACCATACTACCTAAAAATTCTAACTTATCTGGCTTGTTTCCAACATCTTTTTTAATAAAGAAACTAAGTAGGAACGTAGTTACCATAACCGCTGGCACCCTAAGCATATATAGTGTTGCGGAATTACTTGCAAGCAAGTTTAATAGTGCAAGGTCCATTATGCCTAAAAGTTGCAAATAAGTGCCCTGTTTTAGTTTGTTAAAGTTAAATGTTATAAATTTTTTGGTAAATGGCACCATAATAAGTACGCTTATAAATGCCATTAAAAATATATACATAGCGCTAGACATCTCTTTTAACGCAAAATATGTTAAATACCCTTTTAATACATCTGTAACTATTTTTACAAAGAGTGCACCCTCAACATTTTTAAAGTCCAGTTGCTCCCTAGCAATTAAAATACAACCTAGAATTATTATGAAAAGTGAAACGAGTGCCCAAATATTAAAACTAACTGAGCCAATAAAACTATCTACAAAATATGTTATTAAAATTGCAAATGTGCTATATGCACTTATTTCAAGTGGCGAGGTCTTTTTTACAGCCAAAGTATATGACACGCTTCCAATAAAACGAACCATAACGCTCGCCATAATTATTGATACGCTCAAAAAACTAATTGATATATAAAATGGGTAAAAAAGGAACATGATTAAACTAAGTGGCAAAAGTGCAACTGTAACGTAATAAAAGTACTCTTTGTAGTCCATGCCACGCATAATATACTTTTTGCTTAAAAACCCTATTCCGCTTTCAACGCCCGCAGTGGCAAACAATAATAATTCCATCTGTATCCCTTTGTTTTTTGTATTTATAAATCAAACTAAATTAGTATAACAAATCGTACAAATAAAACAAATAAAATATTTGTGGTTTTGTTAAAAAACCAACAAAAAACACTGCAAAAGCAATGTTTTTTTATTCCTTATTTATAATATTGTGTTTATGCTTCAAGCGTAACGTCTTCTGGTGCTATTTTTACTATTCTGTCTTCCTTAGTTTTTTTGCCAAACTTAAATTCATAATCCTCATCGTATCTAAATTTTTCTGGAAGTTTTGCAACCTTGTCATCTAAAAGTTTTTGCGTAATAACTAATTGTGGCAAATATTCTTTTTTAATTTTTTCTAAGTTAGTGAAGTAAAAGTCCACTTCTCCGTAGGTAAGTTTAAATGGGGCAACAAGTGATGCTGCGTTTTCCTTCCTGTAACTAACAATTTCTGGTTGACCCGAGTTTAGTATATGCTCTCTCAACTCTTCAAATCTTTCATGATTTTGTACGCAAAAATCTACTGCGTCTTGTAATCTTGCAAAATCTTGTTTCAAAGATTCTAACATGTCCTTGTTTACAAATCTTTCGTGCTTTATATAATCTGCTTTGCGCTTAGTTACCCTATTGTTAAGGTCAAAACCAAGTGCTTTAAAAATTCTTCTGTTTTCCTCAAGTAGTATATCCTTTACTGCGAATATTGTTGACTTACAATCGGAAAATATTTTGTGGTAATTATCTAAGTCTTTTATTGCCTGTGTACATTCTGCCATAGCGTCTTGAGGAGTAACAAATAATGTCATAATAAGTACCTTCTTTATGTAGTATACAAATTATAACAAATTTAGACAATTCTTGTCAATAGTACCTCAAAAATATTAAATTCAAATTTAAATTTAAACTGTTGACAGAAGATAATGTTTTTGTTATATTATTAAAGCGTAAACAATTAATCTCGCTGGTTACCTGTTTGCAAAACTAAATAGTTTGGAGAGATGTCTGAGTGGTTTAAAGAGCTAGTCTTGAAAACTAGTGATCCTGCAAGGGACCGGGGGTTCGAATCCCTCTCTCTCCGCCAAAATAAAAAAAACGACTAAATTTAGTCGTTTTTTTTTATTTTGCTTTCTTTTTATTAATGTATGGTGTGTTCTGTTGCCAAGGAAATATTTGGTCTAACATAACTGATGTCGCCACCAAGTTCAATGAAGTTGTATTTTTCAATTTCGGTACAAACACCGCTAAGTATTAACATATCGGACACCTTTACAGATGCGTTAAAATTGTTTTCAAACATTAGCGCGTCAAAGGTGCCTCTATTATTTATTACCGCTGTTTCATACATATAATTCATTGCGGTTGGGTATGGCGCCTTAATAATAAATGTGACCGCTTTTTCGTAATTTTTACCCACGGTTTTATGGTTGCTTGTAACATCCACTATGTATATGTCATTATGACCATTGGTGGTCTTTTTAAAACTGTTTTCCTGCGTTATTGAACCGCGAGAAAATTGATAAATGGGCTTCCCTGGATAAATGCCAAACAAATCATAAAAAACTTGGGCGCCATTTTCTGCATAAATGCAGTCTGATGGGTCATACTCAGCAACAAGTGCTGAACTCGTTTTTACGACTGAAGAGGTTTTATTGTGATAAAGTCTATTTGTTGCGCTGTCGTAATAAAGTAAAGTTGAAACTTTGCTATTATATTTATTTTCCTTTTCATAACTTGTAACCTCAAATATCATGCTGCCGTCTTTGTACTTTACCATAGTTTTTTGAGACTCGGTTACAAGCGTTGTGCTTGTTATTTTTAAATCTATAACATTTGTCATTGTTCCGCTAGTTATAATGTAGTATGACTCCATTTCATTAAACACATTATCATAAGCATATAAAAACGCAGATGTGGCGTTAGAAAATTCAACCTCACTGCCAACTTCATCAGTTAGTTCCTCGTCTGAAACATTTATTAAATTGGAATCGTTAAAATCCGTCACCGAACTCATTAATTCTTCATATCTCAACATCGCTTGCGAATACTCGCTAACTACTCTAACCGAACTAAAGCTTGCTAGCACAAAAAACAATATTGTTAGCGATGTTACAATTTTATTTATTACTTTGACTGAAAAACTTTTCACATATATTCCTTTAATGGTTTATTTTTAAAAATGTTTACAAGTGATAAGTATATTTTATTTTAACATTATTTTTCATAAAATGAAAGTTATTACACATTTTTTGTAGTTATTATCAAAATATTATTACTTTAATTTATATAGTTGTTACTGTAATTATACTGACTGTATGAGCGTTTGTCAATATTGAAAAAATTGGAACTCCTAACTAAAATTAAGTATTGACATATTATAAAAACCAATCTATAATGAAGACAAGTTAAATATTTGTGCGACTTAAGTTTGGCACACCTTCTTTTGAAGATTTTCAAGCAAACATAAAATCTTCACAACAGGAGTAGTGTGTCAAAATTAGGTCGCTTTTTGTTTAACATTACTTCAAATTTAAAATTTAGGAGGCTATTATGGCAAAAAATTATTGTGTATGTATTCTATTTAATAAGGATTTAACAAAGACATTGTTGATAAAAAAAGCGGAGGGCAAACTGTTTGCAGGTATGTTTAATGGGCTAGGTGGAAAACTAGAACTAAACGAAAGTGCAAAAGACGCTTGCATAAGAGAAATTTGGGAGGAAAGCAACGAAAAAATTAACCTGACTGACCCTTACCACCTAGCGACTATCTTCTTCCCAAACAAAAACACTGAGCCAATTACTCTGCACGCTTTTTACGACATAATTGACGAGGTTGACCTTGGCACCAATAGAGAAGGTGAAGCGCACTGGAAACCAGTAGAATTTTTACTTGATTTTAACAACAAGTCGCTAGTTGGCTATGGCAATTTACCATATTTTTGCAGACTTGCATTAACAACCATAAAAAACGAGTGGTAACCTATAATTAAATAGTCAAAAATAAAAAACAATCAAAAAATTTGATTGTTTTTTTGTGTTTTAAATATTAAGAATCGTGTTTAGAACCAACGCTAAATTCTTTAGTAAAATATCTTTTATTTTCTTTTGATGTAAATAATGCCTTGCCTGTTATAGCATAATAAAATTCAACAAACGAACTAACCCTTTGTAGTGCTGGGTTTTTGTCTTCCACATTGACATATGAGTTCATAACATAAGTATTTATTCCTTCTTCAATGGTTTGCAAGTAATATTTTGGTGAATCATCTATAAAGTAGTCAATATTTTCCTTTACACATAACAGCCCTTTATTCCCCTCTATAAAAAATTTATCATACTTTATTTTGTTTTTTCTTAGCCATTTTTTTGTAAACTCAATAGGCTTGCCAAAATATTGTTCCTTTCTTGAGGTTATTATGTAAATTTTATAGCCCTCTTTTCTTAAATTGTTAACCATTTTAACAAATAGTGGTTTTGGCTGTATTTTCCACAAAAGGTCGTGTATGTTTCTGCGCCAAAACTCGTAGTCAAACTCGTCGCTCCAATCAAAAGCCACATCTGTATCGTCGCCGTAAATATCTAGTGGTATAGATAACTTACCTGTTTTTTCAATAGAAAAGTTTTGTCCATATGCTAACACTCCCTCATTCATACTTGTTATGGTGTTATCAATATCTATACCTACGATTTTGCCTTTAAGTTTCTCTGACTTTTTTAAAATTTTAATAAGTTTTTTAAATTGTTTTGTATGTGGCACAATTTCATTTCCTTTTGTTATTGCAACAAACTCATCTAATGAAACAAACTTTACTTCATCAACCTCTTCTTCTTGCAAAACAAAATTTGTTTGATTTGTTTTATATATGTATGCCTCAACAATTTCGTTGTCTTGAACTTTTAAATTTTCATACTCTTCAAAATCTTTAAAGGTCATAAGATGAGTCAAATTAGCCTCATTTATGCTAATATTGAGTTCTTCTTTGCCCTCTCTAAAAAGTGCCTCTAATGGCGTCTCTCCTGCTGAAATGTGACCAGCAAAAGATATATCCCAAAAACCACCATACAATTTTTTTTGTTTGCTGCGCTTTTGCAACAAAATTTGATTTTTTGAGTTTACTACCCAAACATGAACCACTTTATGTATTAAGCCTTTTTCGTGTACAATTTCTTTGTCTTCTACCCCTAGCCACTTGCCGTTTTTGTTGTAATAATCCAGTTTCTCCATAACGCATCTCCCTTTATGCCATAGTATACATAGCATATGGTTTTTTGTCAATAATGACATAAAGTAATACTTTTTTAATGGACTGGAAAGTGATATATGTTATAATAAAAGCATGAAAAAACATATTGCAATTTTAAGGCAACCATTTTTTAATATGATACTAGACGGCTCAAAAACCATTGAGAGTCGTTTTAGTATGAACAAAATTGCACCCTATAACAAGGTTAACATTGGCGACGAAATATTGTTAAAAGAAACTGGCAAAGATGTAACTGCCTCTGCAATAGTAAAAATGGTAAAATATTACGAACTTACACCAGAGATAGTTGAAGATATACGAATAGAATATGGCAAAGAAATTGGAATAGATAAATTTGAGGACTGGCAAACTACGCTAACAAAAAAATATTGCACGCTTATATGGCTTAAAGATGTAAAACGAATAGAGCCAATTAAAGTCCCTAGAAGCAATGGCGCTGGTTGGTTGATATTAAAATAATAGACATAAAACACGAAAATACTTATCAATTAGTACTTTTTTGCAGACTTTTTGTATTGGTTTTAAATTGACAAAATAGCAAGAAAATGATAACCTTTAAAGTAATTAAAATAAGACGGAGAATAATATGGAAGCAAACGACCAAATAATAGAACAAGACCTATATAAAGAGGCAGACATAAGAAGGAATAAAATTGAAACGCTACAAAAAGATGGCGTTATTGTTTATGCTGAGCGTTTTGCACGCACACATAAAATTGTTGACGCACTAAATCTAGCAGAAGGCACAAAAGTTGCAGTAGCTGGAAGAATGGTAACAAGGCGTATTTTTGGCAAATTTATGTTTATTAAACTTCAAGATGTTGAGGCAAAAATTCAAGTAAGCCTTTCAGTAAACGAAATTGACCTAGATAGGTACAAATTTTTTAAAGATATGGTAGATATTGGCGACTTTGTTGGCGTTAATGGCGAACTTTATTACACAAAAACTGGCGAACTAACAGTAAAAGCAGAAAGTTATGAACTATTAAGTAAAGCACTATTCCCATTACCTGAAAAATTTCACGGATTATCTGACACTGAGGCAAGATATAGGCAAAGATATTTGGACTTAATATCTAACGAGAACACAAGAAAAGTGCTATTTGGAAGAATAAAACTTATTTCCCTAATTCGTAAATACTTGACAGACAACGGCTTTTTAGAGGTTGAAACCCCAATTTTGCAAAGCGCCGTATGTGGAGCAAGCGCAAAACCATTTATGACAAAGCATAACGCATTAAACTTAGAAATGAACCTAAGAATTGCACCAGAAACCTACTTAAAGCAAATTATTGCTGGCGGTTTTGACAGGGTTTTTGAAGTTGCAAAATGTTTTAGAAACGAGGGTATGGACTCTAGCCACTTGCAAGAGTTCACACAAGTTGAATGGTATGCTAGTTACTGGAATTTTGAGGACAATATTAAGTTCTTTACAGGGTTCTTACGCTATTTAGTAAAAGAGATGACTGGCGACACAAAATTAGAAAAAGCAGGTCACGTTTTTGATTTATCTAAGGACTTCCCAAGGGTAAACTACACCGAAACAATAAACAAAGTGCTTGGCTTTAATGTTGTTGAACCAAACACAGTAGAAGAGTTAAAAGAAAGAGTTGTTGCAACTGGCTTATTTGAAAAAGGCGAATTTAACGGACTTTTAAGTATGGGCGCAGTAATTGACTATATTTACAAACGTAAAATTAGACCAAATATTATTGAACCAACAATTTTATTTAACTACCCAGCAGTACTAGTACCGCTAGCAAGAAGAAATGATAAAACCTCAAAACTTATTGATATGTTCCAACTATTAATTAACGGAGAGGAAATTTGCAAAGCGTACTCAGAGTTGGTTGACCCACTAGAACAAAGAAGGGCGCTTGAAGACCAAGCAAAAGCAAAACTACTTGGAGACGAAGAGGCTATGGATCTAGACGAGGGCTTCCTACTAGCAGTAGAGCACGGTATGCCTCCAATTTCTGGTCTTGGTTTTGGAATTGATAGGTTTATGATTATGCTATTTGATGAACCATCAATTAGAGATGTTATTTTCTTCCCTATTATGAAAGATTAATTTAAAACACTAAAAAACAGCCAAACTTGGCTGTTTTTTTTTATTTTTTAGTTATTTTTTTAAGTTTAAAGGTCACATCTGCTGCTTCACCAACAAGCCTTATTTTGTACCTTCCTTTTTCAAATTTTGTATTGATATCTCCCACAAAAATGTTTTCAGCAAGTACTGTTACCTTATTGTCCTTTGAGACTGCAACAAGTTTTGCTTTGCCCCTTATTGTTGTGAACTGCACGTTAAACTTTTGGTGCTCCTTGCACTTTAAAAATAGTATTGTTTTTACACCAGAAAAACCCTTTGCTATTCCGTTGAGGGTCTTTTTAGCATAACTATAAAATGACATTAAAACATTAGCCCTTCCGTAATTTACAATGGTTGCAATTTTTTCATCTTCATCATAAATCATAACAATCACCAGCTTATTTTATATTTTCTTCAACATATACTTTTTTTGGTGTTGTCCCCAGTTTGTAAACTTTGTTAAAAAGTGATGTTTTTTTATCGGTTATTTTTTCATCTATGTGAAAGTGTCCAAAATACCAATGTTTATAATTTATTTTATAATCAAAGTAATCAAGATATCTTTCGTGCATAAAAATTTCAAATGGATATTTAGCCATAGATGTATTTTTCATAGTCCATGAGTCTATCGTATGAGTTAGCACATAATCTACCTTATAGCCCACTTTTTCTAGGTTTTTATTTGCTTCAAAAATTTCTACAGCGTTTGGCGCTTCCTCTTTCCACCAATCTAAACCCTCTGTTCTTGTTTCTCTATCAGTGCTATTTGCCCCACCTAAAGTAAAAAATGTTTTGCCCTCTATTTCAAAAATTTGACCGCGCATTAAGTGTCTTATATGTTCAGATATTTTATGTGTTTTACCGCCATGCCAATTTTCAACTTGGTAAGCGTTTAATAGGTCAAAGTTCTCGTGGTTTCCGTCAATAAATAACACAGAAAAAGGCAAACGCTCATAACTGGCTATGCTCTCTTCTAGCGTTTCTTTGCTCCAAACTATGCCACAATCCCCAACTATTATTACATAGTCATTTTTGGTTAAATTTGGGTGGCTTTTTGCAAATTTTTGAAGTTTTTCAAAGTGCAATAAACGATGTGTGTCCCCTGTAATATAAACCATAATACTTTTCCTTATCTGCTTATATTATAGCACAAAATTTAAAAATGTAACAGTTATTTGTTTTTTTCTGCCTCTACAGCGACTTTATTGTGTGAATTTTGATGTCTCTTTATGTATTTGTCCCACTTAATTAGCCCATAAATTGAATTGGTAAGATAGCCAAAAGATATTATTAACATAACCCATTGATTTAGTAAAATCCAAATTGTTGCACTGATAATAATATAACCAAGCCAAAAAAGCCATTGCTCTTTAAACCTTAAAAGTATTAATATACCTGTCAATAGTTGAAAAAAGGTACTAAAAGCATCTAAAACTGGATGCACGTCACTTAAAGCAAGTAAAACTCTACTCCATAGTAAAGAAAGTGCAGTAATTCCTAGAACAATAAGTAAGGTGTGCCACCACTTTAATTCTTTTACTTTTGTAAGGTTTTTGTGTTCTTCTATATCTCTATACTTATTCCATAAAATGAATCCTGCGATTGAATACGGCACCCAAAATAAAGTATTTATAAAAATTTCACTATACAACCCTGTAATAATGCCAATTATTATTAGGCATAGGCTATTAATAAGAACAAACAAAAAACACCATTTGCTCCTCTTTGCTAATGTAAGTTCCATAATTAAGCCAGCGATTAATGCAATTAAAAAGAGTATATTATTGTTTGTAAGAATGGTAACAATAATGCCAATAAGCACAAAAAAAGAAAGCCATATCTTTTCATAAAGGCTGAAGAAATTTTTAAAACAATTTATACCCCTTACAATCAAGTTTAAATTGCCAACTTTGTCATTTGCAGGTTGCACAAAAAAATATCCTTTATAATAAATTTTTTATTAATTGGTTATCATATACAGTCATTCTACCATTTTATTAATAAAAAAGCACTCGTTTAAAGTGCTTTTTGTTTACTTTTTATCGTTTTCCATGTGTACAACAATTTGAGGGAACGGAATTTGTATGCCGTTTTCGTCAAACAAAATTTTCATCTCTCTATTTAAATCGCGTACCACTTGATAGCGCTTACTTTCTTTAGTTTTTGCATATACTTGAATAACAACTGAGGAGTCGCCAAGTTTTTGAACGCCCCTATAAAAAGGACCTTCTGCAATGTCTGCAATTTTTTCTTTTATTTGTGGTAAATTTTTTAATATTACATCTTCAACTTTTTTAATATCGGCACTATAACTTATTGAAATGTCACAAATTGCCAAAGACAAGTGTGCTGATGTATTTATTGCACCGCGAATGTCTGAATTGTTTATTATTTTTATGTCGCCGTTTAAGTCTTCAACTTTTGTTATCCTAATACCTATTGATAAAACAGTGCCTCTAAAATCGCCAATTTGAATGACATCGCCAACTGAAAATTGCTTTTCAAAAATAATGAATAGACCACTTATAATGTCCTCAATTAGGCTTTGAGCACCAAAACTAATTGCTAAGGCAAATATTCCAGCTCCAGCTAATAATGTTGGCGTTTGTACGCCCCACGCGCTCAAAATCAAAAATATTGCTGCTATAACGCTTGCATATTTTACAATACTTTTAAAAAGTTCCTTCATCATTTCGTTCTTTTTGCCCTTTTTCATCAAGACACTTAACAAAAGAGACAAAACTTTTTCAATTAGCCAAATAAAGAACAAAATTGTAACACTCTCTAAAATTGTTACATAGTAAGTTTTAAAGAAATCCACAATGTTAAAAAACTTACCTAGAGAGTTATCAATTATTGTTGCTATTTGAGAGCCTGGGAATATGGCTGGCACCAAAACAGAAACTAGCATAACTAAAACTACAAGCGAAATAATAACTATTATGCTCTTTTGCTCTGGTCGCAACCCCTTACCTTTTTCTTTTTTTGGTGTGTTTTCTAACTCATCACCATTTTTTCTTTTTAAAAACTTAAACATATTTTTTTCTCCTCATTCGTTTAATATTTTTTATATTTTAATAAATTGGCGGATTATATTGAGACAAACCAAAGTCCAAACTCAAAAACATTTGCGTTTTTTCTTCACTTGTAATACTATCCGTATAATTTACATAAAATTCTGCCACGTAATCTAAACTTGCATTTAGCCCTTCAAAAGTTATATACCCCATTAAATACTCTGGCATATATTCATCTGGCACTAGTTCAACATCTATCCTCTCTACTAGTTCGCCACCGCTATTAAGTAAGACATAGTAACTACTGTTTAAAAGGCTAGAATCTGGGTAAAGTACAAAGTTTATAAAATCAAGACCAATGTAATCAACGTATGCATAGGCATGTATTACAGTTGGTGCATAATAATTTTTTTCGTCTAAAACCACTGTCGTTTCGTCATTTAAAAGTGCATACAAAGTAAGTCGCAAATAGCCGTTCATATAAGGTAGTGAGTAAAGTTCAAAATAAAAGTCCTCATCTAAAATTGTTTGTTCGCCCAGGTTTATGCCTTCCTCACCCATTTGACCTTCGCCAGTTATAAAATATGTCGCGTCAACATAGACCTCTGATATTTGATTTTTACTGTCAGTATATATGCCGTGGACGCTACAAGTAAAGCCCTCTTGATACTCATCTGGCGTAAATTCTGCACCAAGTAACGTACCACCATAGGAATTAGAAATATAAACCGTTTGCGTTTCTATTGCATATTCGCCAAATCCAGCAGAGCCCATAATTGAAACTTTATATGTTGTATTTGGCATTAAGTCATAAAAAAACCCTTCACTTTCGCCAAGGTATATTTCGCTCTCTACCGTTTCTATGTTATTGTCTGCAACTATCTTTAAACTGCCATCATCAAGCGCGTTTTCGTCTGCCATTACTTCAACTTGATAGTATATGTCTGTGCCTACATTTGCAAGCTCTAAAAAGTGTGCTGTTATGCTACTTGCAGGGCTTGCCACAATTGCAGAAACGGCGACCACAGAGGTTATAACAAAAGACGATAGCCAATTATGCACTATCTGTTTTTTGCGCCTATCGTCAATTAATTCTTTTCTTTTTATTCTGGTTTCCAAATAAAAAACCTCAAAATTTTTACTATAACTTATTTTAACATATAGCACATAAAAAGAACAAACAAAAGCATATTGTTTTATTTGTTCTGCTGCTTTTATTTAATAAAAAAACTGCCTTTTGGCAGTTAATTTATAAATTTTTTGTATCAAACAATGTAGGGATGTGATTTGGTCTTTTTTCAATGACTTGCTCGGTAATTTTTCTTACCTCTTCTAAGGACTCATTGTAAAATTCTTTATGCGTATATTGCTCGTCTGCGTCTACCCCACTTAAGTTTTCATCTTCAATGGCTACTTCCTCTATGTCAAGTTTATAGGCTTTGCCGTCATCAACCGACAATATTAAGTCATATTTTATAACTTCCCATTGATACTTAATAAAATCTATCGCCTTGTTATATAGAGTTTCTTCTTCATTTATTGTAGCTTTGGAAACTGCTGGGTCATTATAATTTTTTTGTGCGTCTAGGTGTTTTTCTTCAATTTGACCTGCGTAATAAACAATTGCATGAGCCGCTTTTACTTGGTCTACTATTGACATAAACTCCTCATAGTCTGGCATTGAAGTAATAGGTTCGCCATTTTTTACCGCTCTCCAAATGTTTAACATGTGGTAATCAAGTGAGCGAACAGTTGTATAGTCCCTACTCTTTGCATCTTCCCTAAAATAGTCATAATTTTTAGGGGTTCTGCTCCTTACACCGTTATATAAAAGCCTTACGCTCTTGTCATAAACTGGGTAATTAGTTTCTCTGCCTTTTGGTGGTACAACTGGTGTAACATCTTTACGCCATCTAGAATCATAATCAAAACCAATTAGGGTTAAATCTTTATATTTATTTGCAAAATCAAATAGAAATTCACTTTCTGCTTTTAGTCTTGCCATTTCCTTTTCATATTTGTTTGCGTTTATACTGCCTGGGTATGCGTTCCCATATTTTTCTAACAACTTTTTTTGCGCGTCTTTATAGTAAAGGGCAAAATTGTTTATTAAACTTTGAGCGTTTATTACAACTTCTTGTTCTTTAAGTTCTTTTAGTTCGTAAAAAACATTTTTAAATTCCTGTTCGGTCAAAGGTTCATTTTTGCCTTTTTGCCAAATGCTTGGAAAAACAGTTTTAAGTTCTTTTAGCGAGGCGTCAGAGCAAATTTGTTCTAATTTTGCGCTAGTTACAACTTGGTTTTTCATCCAAACTGGCGGAGTAACACGCTCAAACATTTTATTTGTTAAAGCGCCCCTTTTAATCCAATTTGGAATAATAAATTGTTTTTCTAATAAACTCATAATACCTTCCTATTTGACATTATTTTAACATTATTTTTTAAAGTTGTAAATAGTAAAACAAAATTTAAGCGTTAATAAATAAAAACAGCCCTGAGGCTGTTTAAATTTTATTATGGGTTTAGTCTATTTGGTCCTCTAAATATAAACATAACATCTTTAATTGTCAAGTTTAAAAGCACCATTGTAAGTCTATCTACACCAATACCAAGTCCACCGTGTGGTGGGCAACCATATTTAAAGAACTCTAAGTAGAACTCGACGTCTTTTGCTAGTCCAACTTGCTCTGCTTGTTTTTTAAGCACTTCGTATCTGTGCTCTCTTTGTGCACCAGTTGTTACCTCAACGCCTCTCCAAATTAAGTCATAACCTTGTGCAATATTACCTTTTCTCATGTGATAGAAAGCCCTGTTTTTTGCATTATAATCGGTTACAAACAAAAATTCGTGATCGTATTTATCTTTTGCTAGTTGTTGGCATAATTTTTCTGCCTCTGTTGGAAGGTCTCCCCTATCACTCTCTGCAACCTTGTAGCCATATCTTGCTTCTAACTCGTCATATAGGTCGTTAAGTTTAATTATTGGGAATGGGTTTTTAGGCACTACAACTTCAATTCCAAATAGTTCTTGAATTTTGTCGCCAAACTCTTTTTTAATGTTTTTTAGCGCGTATGTTAACATATCTTCTTCCATTTTCATAACGTCTTTATATG
Organism: Spirochaetales bacterium; assembly: GCA_050178795.1. GTDB lineage: Bacteria > Bacillota > Clostridia > Christensenellales > UBA1242 > STF1-184. The sequence continues at coordinate 10,648 of JBFXFT010000008.1, read as the reverse complement.
AAGTTATATAACTCATTTCATAGTCAAAGCCTGTGAACTCCGTAGCGTGTTTGTTAGTAAAGGACTTTTCTGCCCTAAATACCGGACCCACCTCAAACACCCTGTCAAAACCGCTTGCCATTGCCATTTGCTTGTAAAATTGTGGGCTTTGCGCTAAATATGCTTTGCGGTCAAAATACTTTAATTCAAATACATCAGAGCCACTTTCGCTAGCTGCGCCAATTATTTTTGGAGAGTGTATTTCTGTAAAATTATTCTTATATAAAAAGTCCTTCATTTGTTTAACCATAAAAGATTGTACTTTAAACATAAGTTGGTTTTTCTCACTTCTTAGGTCAAGCCAGCGGTAGTCCATTCTTAAATCTAGTGAAGACTCTGCGTCTATTGGAGATACATCAGCCGTTGCCTCAACAGTTATTTTATTTGGTATCATTTCCATACCGTTTAATTTAACATATTCGTTTGCAATAACCTCGCCTTCAATGGTTAAAACAGCATCTTGCAATAGACCTTTTACTGTTTCTGCTAACTCTGGGCTCTTTTCTTTGTCTATAAATATTTGCATTTTGCCAGTTATGTCTTTTAAAACTATAAATATAAAGGCTTTTTTATCCCTCATATTTTCCAAAAAACCTTGAATTTTTTGTACTTTTCCTGCTTTTATGTCCTTAATATAAGTCCTTTTCATAATAAATTTCCTCATTTTTTGTTATTAATAGCACTATTATAGCATATAAAATAAATTTGCCATAAATTTTTTTGCTATTTTTTATTAGTTATATTTTACTTTTAATTAAAAAAGCCCCTATTTAGGGGCTTCTTTTGTTTTTATTTTATTAAATTAATTTTCGTTACTGAGTTCTTGTTTAGATTCGTTTTCGTTTAGTGCTGTTATGTATTCTTTTACGAACGCTGCACTTAACTTGCTTAATTCACCTTCGCTTTGGAAAGCCGCCATATTAGAGTGTCCGCCACCGCCAAAATGTTCTGCTACTTTTGTAATATTAACTTCGCCTTTGCTGCGTAAACTAACATAGAACTGATTTGGGGCTCTTTCAATTATTATTGCCGCAAGTACAACTCCGTCAATATTATTTGCGTGCTCTACAATTCCTAAGGTGTCCTCCTGAGTTGCGTTTAGTTTTTCTAAATCCTTATTTTGAATTTTCATTATTGCAATTTTGTCTTCTTCATAAAATTTTATTGAACTAATTGCCTTTTCTAAAAGTAAAGTCTTTGCTTTTGTATTGTTTTTAAAAAAGTAATTTTTAATTTCCTCTTGGTCAAAGTCCATTGCGGAAAGTTCTGCCAAAATTTTATAAGTGTTTTTTGATACGTTGCTTTGTGTCAAACACACAGTGTCAGTTATTATTGATGTGAAAACATTTTTTGCCGCTTCTAGCGATATTTCTAAGCCTAATTTTTTAGCTATTTGATATACTACTTCGCCTGTGCTTGAGGCGTTTTCGTAAACATAGTTAAGTCCTGCAAAATTAGCATTAGTGCTATGATGGTCAATGTTTACAGTCTGTGTTGCGCCGTCAAACAAATAGGAATATTTTTGAAACCTGCCAGTTTGAGGGCTATCCAACGCTATTGCCAAATCATATTTGCTGGTTCTTTGAAAGTTCAACCTCCTATCGCCCACAATTGGAGCATATAGAGGTGCAACCTCGTCGCCATAATCTATAAAAATGTCTATTATTTTTTTATCATCTTTATAATTTGCTTCAATAATTGCCTTTAAGGCAAATGTTGAGCAAAACGCGTCCGCGTCTGGTATTGTGTGTGAGAAAATTGCAATTTTTTTTGAAGAATCTAAACAAGTTTTGAGGTCTGCTAAACTAGCCATAATCTCATTCTCCTTGTCAGAGCAATAAACTTGCTCTTATATATAGTAGCATATTTTACACTAAAAGTCAATAATAGTGCTTAAGTGCCATTTTTAGGCAAAAACACCCTATTTTTAACAAAAAAGCCATAGGTTTTATGGCTCTTTGTTAATTATTTTCTACTTGTTCGTCCGCTACTGGTTTTGCCTCGTTCGCTAAGCGTGTTTTTGCAAAAATTGCATTTTCCTTTGTCCTTACCGCTAGTCTTATGTTGCCTATAAGTTGCCTTGACCTTTTATATGCCTTGCCACCCTCTAAATTTGGTGGAAACGGTTTTTCTTTAAAGTTTTTAACTTTGACTATTGGACTACCTTCAAGTGAGCGCTTTAAAGCACCAGAAATTGAGCCCCAATCGTGTTTTATTGTTTTAAGGTTATAGGCAAACCAAAAATCTTGCTTGTCTAATATTTGCGACCTTGAAAAATCGTCAAGAGTTTTGTCATTTTTGAGTTTTTCCACTATGTTCTTATAGGCTTTTTCCATTTGAATTACATAATAAAGCACTGTATGTGCTGCTTTTATGTATTCATTTAATTTTTGCATTTCAGGATAAATTGGAAGACTCTTTAAACTTACTTTTTGTTTTATGGCTATTTTAATAGGGTCAATGTAACTATCCAAATTTTGTCTAAAATCAAAGCCTGCTATTGATATGTCGCTATAATTTGAGTAAAGTTTTTTAACAAACGCATAATCTTTCGCTAATTGTTCTTTTCTTGACGCCAATTCTTTTGCCACAAAGCCATCTTTTTGTTTAATAGCCCTATCAAGTGATTTTTCAAGTTTGGCAATTGCATCATCATAAACAAATTCTACTATGCCAACAAGAGCCTCTGCTTCCGAATTTATTTGATACAAAATGTATTCATCGTCGGACTTTAAAACCTCTGGGAATATTTTTTTTATCATTCCACCTTGTTTGACCCAATTTGGCAAATTATTTAGTTTCCAATAGTTATTTTCCATAAAACCTCTCATTCACTCTTAAAAAGTTTATCACAATTTAAAAATAATGTAAATAGCAATAAAAAATTATTAATATGTAAATTTATTTTTGAATATTTTTTGTGTAATTAAAATTTTTATAGTATAATAACTTTGCCGTAAAAAAATAAAATATTGCATTTTGTTTCATTAACAATAAGTATATTTTTACAGTATTAACGGACAGTATTACTAAACACAGCAAAAGTATTGCGAAGCGGACTTTTAATGTAGAGGAGCAACGCAAACGGCGAGCGGAAAAACTTTTTAAAAAGTTTGTAGCGTTAAGTTTGAGTTGCGACGAGGAGAGGTGGTCGAGTGGTTTAAGGCGCCCGCTTGGAAAGCGAGTGAAGTTAATAGCTTCCGCAGGTTCAAATCCTGTCCTCTCCGCCAATAAAAAAGCACTTAAAATTTAAGTGCTTTTTTGATGTATAAAATATATTTTTTCTATGCTTGATTTTGTTCTTCTTGTTTTACTAGATCAATTTGCGCAAATCTACTTAAAATTTCATCTTTATTGTCAATGAAATAGAGTTCGCTCGCTTCTGCTACTTTATTTTGAATTGCTAGCTCCAAAAAATTTTCAACTTTACTAATTTGTTTTTCTTCTTTGCTTGTAATTACCTCGTCAGCATAATATCTTTTAATTCTATCTATTACACTGGCAACCATCTCATCAATCTTTTTTATGTTAGTAAAAAATATTGGATCCAATCTATAAATTGCTTCAACATCATTCCCTATTGCATAACAACCTTGTTGGAAGTCCTTAATCATATCGCCTTCTACATAATAATCTACCATAATTTACTCCTTTGTTTTACTGAACAATTATATACATTTTTTATAGTGCTTAATTTAGGATACTCTTTCTTTATCGTCTGATTTCATTTTAATAGTTTCCATAGTTGGAATAAATTTTCCTGTATTTTCATCTCTTCCTTGTACTATTATGCTTGCATTGCCCATTTTTGCGGCATCTATAAGCTTGCCGATTAAACCGCCCTTATTTCTGTTAACTACTAAAACTGTATCAATATCAATATCGGTCATCATGGCAACATCTCCATCAGAGTCGCCCGCCGTGAAAATTGGATTTTGATTATCATATTTAGGTGCAATTAGTTCTTTAATGACCTTGCTTTTTCCTTCTTTAAATGTTACAGGATATCCTTTTTTATATTCTGGCAGGCTTCTGCCATCTTCCTTTTCAAATTGCATTGCATAAACATTTTGTTTATATATATTATAGCCATAACTAGGATTAGATACTGTAGGCGCTACGACATCTTGATAAGCTGCCGAAATAATATAAAGATCTATTCCATTTGCTTGTAGTACATTTGCCAATTCTTGCATAGGCTCAACAAATCTATATCCTATTGCAATATCAACCTTAAGTAAACCGGTATTACTTTTTAATTTGTTGCTTGAATGAAGAGTAATTGTTCTTATATCTTCTTTTAGTTGTTTTTTAATACCATTGCTGGTGATTTCTGTAATTTCTTTTTCTGTCAAATTTGTCATTGAATATTTTGCCCAAATGTAACCAATTTCTGCACCAAAACTTGCAATAACAGCTTTATAATTGTAATAATATTTTGTAATAAATTCTTTATATTCTTCCATTTTTTGTATTTGTTCTAGACTCTTATTGCCGACTATATATTCATTATATAAAGCGGTATAAGCGTTGACTATATCTTGTGCTATCATATCAATATTTATGGGTTTACCATTTTCAGTTTTATAGTTTGGCTTATAATTATCTTTCGGCACACCCTTTTTCAATACAAAATTCATTTCGCTTGGAGTCATATTAAATTTTAGTTTTTCAATCTGTTCTAATAGCAAAACTTCGCTTGTATCCATATAAACAAAAGTATTGTCCCAATCTACAACCGCATAATGTCTTTTGCCAGAGTTAATAACCCTTGCCATCATATCATTTATTCTGTTTTTTACGTCTGGATTCCAATCTTTATGTTCCAGTTTAATCATTATATGATTCCTTTACATTTATGATTTCAAACTATTTAAATGTCTTATTTTGTTTATTGTATCATAAACAATTAATAAAGTAAACGCACAAAATTAAAATTTGTTAACTATCATTAATTTGGAATGCAGTACAAAATGGTTTTTGCTACGCTTAAAGAATAATGTCTAATGTAAAAACTATAATTTAAGTCCATTTCTTGTATGAAACTTTGAATTTTCCATAAATCATTCCATTTGTGATAAATGCTGATAAGCATTGTAGGGCGATCCCTTTTAATAGTATTAATTGAGCCTTTAAGCATTGCTTGTTCTGCGCCTTCTATGTCAATTTTTATGCCGCTTACAATGTTTTGACCTATAATATTGTCAAGCGTATCCGCTTCAACCGTTTCTACTTTGCTTTGAAGTGTGTTTTTATAGGCATTGTATCTTTTCTTTATTAAATGACTTGTAGATGACGCTATTTGTTCAAAGTCAAGTTTGGCTTTTTTGTCGCATAGTGCTGTTTGGAACACTTTATAGTTAATATTTTTATTTAAGTTTGCGTTAATGTTCTCTGCAAACATTTTATTTGGTTCAAAAATATAAAAATTACATTTTGAAACATCTTTTAAATTTGATAGCCCTTCTATAAAATCGGCATTGTAGGAGCCTGCATCAACATAAAGTCCATCTTTAAAATTGTTTAAAAAAACCGAATCATAATATGTTTTAGTGCGCGGTTCAAAAAGATTTTCAATTAAAGAAATCTTTCTTGTGTATCGGTATTTTAACAGTGCCAAGTAAAGTTTTTTTGAATGCGCGTCATTTAAAGAATTATAACACTCGTAAATTTTATCTTTATTTTCGTCGTAAAGTCCTGATTTGTACTTATCTAAAAAATAACCGTCAAAAACGAAAATTCTTTTGCTTGCACTCTTGTCGTTTGCTATAATTGCTTTTTTAATTTGTTCGCAATAGGAACAGGTTATTACAATTGCAGTTTTGGAGTCATCCGCAATTTGGTTATATGAAAGTACAGGAAGTTCGTTAAACATTGAACCTATTTTTTTTGAATCCGCTTCAAGAATTCCGTTAATTTTTATTTTGTTTTTTGACAAAACTTTTACCGCCACAACAGCGCTTTCACTTATTCCATATAAATATACGCGTTCAAATTTTTTTAATTTTTCAATCAAATTTTGATATGTCTCAAAATTGCCGTTTTCGTATTCTTTTATTATATCTTTTAAAGTCATAATCTCTTCCGCTTTTATAATTTAAGTAACTAATTATAACATTCATTTTATTCATAGTCAATATTGACGTTTTTTCTCTCAGTGTTGACAAGTACTTACTACGAAGAGTATAATTAATATTATAAATAGCATAGGGGTTACATATATGGAAAAAATTAATAAAATACTTCTTGACAGATTACACAGGGCTAATGAAACTCTGTTCTGTCAAAAAGAAAAGAAACAAATAGTAAATTTTATTTCTAAAAACTTTTTGCCGACAAAAGAAACAACCATAAATAATAAATTAGACGACCGCTTTTTTACATTTAATCTTGATGGAAATATAATGAACTTCGTCTTTAATAATTGCTTAAAGTGTTGGATTGTTTATGCAAACAATAAACAGATTTTTAACTGCTATGAGAACCCTACAAATAAATATATTGACGGCTATCAAGAAAAAACGGTACGAAGTACCGATTATAGTGGTGAGCGCGCAAAGCCTATACAAGAAGCGTATGCGCTATTATTTGAAACAATAAAAGATCAATATGAATATCAAAAAGAAAGTGGCTTAATTCCAACAGTAAAGTCTAAAACAGATGGTCATATTTTAGTTAACAAAATGGAAGACTACTGGACCAAAAGACTTACAAATAAAGAAAAAATAGAGTTTTTTGAAGCCATGAAAACACAACCTGAACACAAAGAACTAAACATTGATGACTTCTATAAAATTTGTAAAATTTTTTATGTTATTCATGGCAAACAAGATGATTACCTATTTACTAAAGGAACCCCAAAACAATGTTACCTAAAAAATGCCGATGGAAGACACGACGAACTAGATACGGTAGTAACGCACGAAGACTTAATAAATTGGGTTAATAAAACAGGTAAATATGAAAACAGAAATAATACTGGTCACCCAGTTGAAATTGCTTATAGTTTAGCGCACCTTCATATTATTTTTGATAAAGATGGTCATAATGGATTATTTGACCTTATCACTGCCCCTCGCTATGCTGACTCATTAGTAAAAACCTATGTTGAGGCAAGAAAGCAAGGCCTTCCACTAGAAATTGAACATGCTAAAGATTATTTGGAAGCACTAAAAGGCAATGGCAAAATTGAAATTCACGAACACTACTCCCCTTACGGATACCCAGATAAAGAATTTTTGGATAATTTAGGAAAAGATTGGCTAACCCCAACGGAAAAAAGAAGAGTTGTTTGGGACCAAATAGAATTATCTCAAATTAAAAACCCTGAAAAAGTAGTGGCACAAGAAGATGAGCCTAAAATTTAAAAAATGAATATAAAACAAAAAAGATAATCGTAAAACTGATTATCTTTTTTTACACATTAATCTTGCAATTGTCCTAAAATATTTTCTACAACTATGTCACTGCACTCAAAATTTAGTTCGCCTAAAATGCCGCCAAATTGGCACTTATATTTGCTGCCTTCAAATTTAAAATTGAATTCTCCTATTATAAAGCCACATTTTAGTTCAATATTTATGTCCTTAAAAACTACTTGCTTAAATAAGAGCGTCGTAGTTACGAAGTCATAATTTTTGCATATATTTTCGTTATGCTTTTTGTCTATCATCTTTGTTTTTATTGTTATTCTTAAGTTGCCATCGTTAAATGCAATGTACGATATGTCATCATCGTGAAAATTTGGAATTTCACCAAAAAAATCTTCTAGTAATTTCAAATTCATTTGTCATAACCTCACTTTTTTGTTATAAATATTGTAGTTATTTGCAAAAAATATGTCAATTTTAAAGCGCTAAAATAAAAAATATTAAAAAAATACATAATAATATGTCTAAAAATCAAATATGAGGTGCTATAATCTAGTTATGAAAAAAGTTAAATTTACTAAAGAGACAAAAAACATATTGACTGTAATTATAATTGGCATCGCCCTACTGGGTGGTGTTTTTGCATTTTACATTTTTTACCCATTTTACTATAAAATTGGAACCGCAAGTGCACAAACTTGGAGTAACACAGACACGTTTTCGTTAGATGATACAATTCAACTTCAAAAAGACCCAGAAAAAGACTTTGTCGTTTTAAATTTGGCAGACGTTCAAGTCTACAATTTCAGTCTTTACAATGGCGATTTTTTAAGCGCTAAAAGAGTTATAACTCAAATGGTGGCAGAAAAACAACCAGACCTAATAACTCTGACTGGAGACAATGTGACTGGTCCACTAAATTATCAGGCGCTTCATCAATTAATCAATCTGCTAGATAGTTTTGAAATACCTTGGGCGCCAGTTATGGGTAACCACGACAATGACGGCTCTGGCGACTATAATTTTGTTGCAGACGAATTTGCGAAGTCCGAATATTGCATTTTTAATAGAGGACCAAACAACTTAGGCGTAGGCAATTATGTAATAACCATTATGGAAAATTCAAATATTATTGAAGCATTGATAATGATGGATTCACACGACGATGCTGTATGGACAGTTCAAGAAGATTGGTACAGTTGGGTGGTAAATGGGCTAAGCCAGTAGCTGGACACACCGTAGATAGCACCTTAATGTTTCACATTCCAATAGTTGAATATGATTACGCTTGGGATTACTGGGTCTCAACTAACTATGACGAATTAGTTGGCTCTGGTGAAAAGAATGAAGATGTTTGCTATGGTAACGACAGCACGACTTTCTTTACCTTAATTAAAACTTTAAATAGTACAAAAAATGTGCTTTGCGGGCACGACCACATAAACGATTTTTCTATTATTTACGAGGGTGTGCGCCTTACCTATGCTGTTAAATCAAGCACTTCAAGTTATAACAATTACATAATAGGTGGAACGGTGCTTACAATATCTTCCTCTGGTGTTCAACTAGAACAATATTTAAAATAGTACCTTTTATAATTTTGACAACATTTCTGTTGCATTTTAAAAACTTAAATGTTAATATTTTAATATAAAACACTAAGGAGAAAAACAATGAAATACGAAAGAGTAGAAAACAATTATTACCGTGAACCAGAAGCCATAAAATTGAATAAAATTGAAGATATTCTGTTAAAAAATGAAACCATTTTGTGGCGTGGAAAACCAAAAAAGAACGCTTACATTCTAAATAAAATATTTACAATGCTGCCATTTGCTTTAATTTGGCTGGCCTTTGACTCAATATTTATTTGGGCGGCAATAACAGATCCAGGCATGCCGTTTGTAGCAAGAATTGGTATTTTGGCCTTTATTGCTTTGCACTTACTTCCATTTTGGTTATGGCTTGCAAACGTGCTTACAGCAAAAAAGAGATATGAACATATTGAATATGTAGTTACCGATAGAAGGATTTTAATTCGCAGCGGTTTTATAGGAATTGACTTCCAAAGTATAAACTTTAAGGATATTTCAAATGTAAATTTAAGAGTTGGTTTGTTTGATAGATTATTTAAAGTTGGAGATATTTATTTCTATACAAATAACCCAAAAACTTCTTCTCAAAATGTTGGCAATAGAGAATCTAGCGACGTATTCTTTGACATAGAAAATCCTTATGAAATATACTCCAAAATACAAAAAATTGTCCTTGATATACAAACAGACATCGAATATCCTAACGCATTAAGACCAGAGTCAAACCCTGGCTATAACACGCAATATAAGGGATAAAAATAATTTAATTTAACAAAAAAACCTCACATTATTTAAGTGAGGTTTTTATTTGCTATTTATTTAACTCTAACCATAGTTCTTCAAACTTTTTAAAGGCAAGGTCTTTGTTTTTAGTAAGTGCTTTTATGTTCCTTAAATATTCCTCACTTTGGGAGTCCTTTAAATAAAATTTAACTAGTTGATTGTCGCCATACTTTAAACACATCTGTTTAAAAGTGTCCTCAAAATGCTGTTCTTTGCTGTTGTCTTTAAAATGTGATAAACAAAACTCCAACGCTCTTGTTAAAGACCTATCTAAATTGTCATCTTTGTCTGCATCGCAAACAATTTTGCCATAAATGCTGCGTGGCTCTCTATTTAAACTTGTAGAGTGGTCTTCAACCGCTTGTGCCATCGTCTCTATTTCTTCCTCATTAAACCACTTTTTTAAGTTTTTGTCCTCTCTTAATAACTTGCCAGAATGAAAGTTGTGTCCCTTCCTTTCAATTTGCATACCATAATCATGATATGCCGCCACAACATATACCATATCTATGTTTAGTGATTCGTCAATATTTTTTGCATATCTTAAACTGCGCTCAATGACCTCGTTTATGTGCTCCGAGTCGTGCCCCTTGTCAAAGGTGTCATAAATGGGCAAAATGTGCTTTTCTATATAATTTTTTATCGCTCTTTTAATCATTTATACCCCTCGCCTCACAATAAGTATTTTGTATTATAACAAGTATAATATAAATTGTAAACCTTAAAAATAATACTTGCAATAAAACAAATTATATAATATAATAAAACAGCAAATAAATATGGTCCTATGGTCAAGCGGTTAAGACGTAGCCCTCTCAAGGCTGAATCAGGGGTTCGATTCCCCTTAGGACTACCACACCA
>JBFXFT010000007.1:0-66555 GCA_050178795.1 Spirochaetales bacterium | reverse complement strand
TATATGCTAAATGGACAGTAATACCTCCAGTAGCAGATACTCCTACAGGTGCATCATCAATGGTAGAGGGCACAAGTTCTGTCTATACCGCACAAGTTTCTGGGTATAGGGCAACAAACGGTATTTATTGGTCTCTATCTAATATTAGTGCTACCAGCATACAAACATACGCCAGTGCAACGGATAGTTTAACTTTCAATGCCAGTGGTTTATATGCTGGCACATGGTATCTAAGAAACAATGTATATAATGTTGAGGGAACTCAAAGCGGATGGTCAACCGCTAAGACGGTAGTTATTTACGAACAACCAGATATATCTCTTTTACCAGGAGTAGAAACACTTAATTTGTCTACCAATCAAAGTCAAATATTTAATTTAACTGGAAACTTGGATAATATAGGAAGTTATTCTATTGCGTGGACTATAAACAATAGCAGTTACACAACTACAAATTTAACTAGTTACAGTTTTAGTTCTGCAACAAACGCTACATATTATATTAAGGTTAGATTAACTACTTCATTTAGTGTTGTATATTCCAACATGGTTACAGTCGTTGTGTCATCATATTCCCCAGTCATTGGCACTATAGGTGGACCAATTGCTTTAATGGTAAATCAAACTGGAACTTATTCCCCAAATATAACGTATTATGCAAGCAATACGTGGTTTATTGAGACAACAACAACAACTCAACCTACCACTGGCGCAGAATGGATATCATATACTGGATCATCATTTAACTATACCCCATCTTCAGCAGGCACAAAGTATTTGTGGGTTAAGGCGTTAAACTCAAATGGTACAACTATATCAAGCGTGGCAAATGCAAAAACGGTTACTGTAACTGCTGCTCCGACGCCAATATCAACTGCGGCGGAATTTGCCTATATGAGTACAACTGGAAACTATATTTTGACTAATGATATTAATTTAGGAACTGGTTGGACAGGTAATTTTAGCACAGAGTGGGTTACAAATTACTATAATACCTTTTCTGGAATTTTAGATGGAAATGGATATACAATCACTTATACCTATGCATCTTCGCCACATAGTGATGACTTATTTGAGACTGCGGGATTGTTTAATTATCTTGACGGTGCAACTATAAAAAATTTAACTGTTAATGGTACTATAAATATAACAGCTACTACAGGTTGGGTTGCTGTAGGTATTTTGGCGGGATATTCAAGTGCGGACACTAATTATGATTCTTCTTCTGAAATTACAAATGTAAAAACAACAGGATCAATTTATATTAATAGCACACATTCCCAAGAATATACGTATGTTGGAGGTATTGTTGGGGGCGGTGGATATTATAAGTTTTCAGGGGCTGGAGACGTATACAAATACGACTTATATTCAATTTATTTCAATTGTGGTGCCAATATTACATCTTCTATCAATGAGGCAAGTATAACAGTTTATGGATTAGATGGTGGCAGCACTAATACGAATTATCCAGAAGGAGTAATTGTAGGCGGAATTGCTGGCAATGCCAAAACGATAACGGGATGTGTTAATAAAGGCACAATTTTCGTAGAACTAGATGAAACTTCAGGCTTCCTAGAAACTATTACGGGATCTATAACTGCTGGCGGAGTTGTTGGACAGGTTGCAAATATTTACTATTCATACAACACTGCAAATATAACCATCCATAATTTTATGCGTAAAGGAACATGGGGCAGAGGCGATGTTTACAATTATATTGGAGGAATAGTAGGTAACTTGTCTGGATCTCAAGATGATGGATTTGCGGGAACTCAGACAAGATATTTTAATTATAACTTTTTATACTCTGGAACAATAGCAACTTCAAATATTGCTGATAGTGGTACTATTACTGAATATAAAGGTGGATTAGTTGGTTATGCTCGATACGCAAATGTAAATCGTTCTATTTATAACAATACATGTTACACATCACCTTCCTCCATTGGGTATACAAGCAGTGTTACGACATCTTATATAGGTGGAACGACTTTAGCGGCGTTACAAACTAAGACAACATATGAAATTTCTTATAATTGGACCTCTTCTGTTTATTCTCCTTATTTTATATTTCCATCAACGACTGGTGCAAAACCAGAATTAAGAAATACAACTATAGATCATGTACCTAGTACTTCAGTCATATCAACTTTTATTAATGATGCAATATCAGGTGTTTCTGACACATATACGTTCTCGGCAGATTATTATTCATATTCTACTGGTGCTTCGGTTGAATTATTTGTTAATTCAGTTTCCCAAGCTATTAATACAGTAACATCTACAGGATATACTTATTTTGATTACGCACATATTTTGACGGGTTCAATGGCTATGTATACAAGAATTACAGATGTAAATGGTATATACAGAACATCAAGTACTTTGAGCCGTACCGTAGATTACCATATTTTACAATTTCAAAATGAAGCAGGCACTACATTAGCATCAAATAAACAATTATATACTGGACAAGTCATTGGAACATTGACAACCCCAAGTAAGACGGGATATACATTCTCCTCTTGGAAAATTGATGGGCTTACTATAAGTGCTGCTACAATTTATAATTACACTAGTAGTAAGATTGCAATAGCAAATTGGACGCCAATTAACTATACTGTAACCTTTGATGCACAAAGTGGTACAATAGCAAGTAACGCAAGCTGGACAGGTAGCGGTTCAAGTGTCACAAAAACAGTAACTTATGATTCTGCCGTTGGTACTATACCTACATCTAGCCAAATCACGAAACTAGGGTATGATTTTGGTGGTTGGTACACCTCAACCAATGGAGTCGGAACACCAATAACATCCACCACAACTTATAACTATCAAGCATCAAATGATACATTATATGCATATTGGACGCCTAGCCCATATACTCCTTATGTTGTAAATCACTATTTAATGGAGGCAGATGCAACATATAATGCATCCCCAACTTATATAGATAATTTAACTGGAACAACTGGTGCACAATTAACTCTTGCAAATTTGGCACATACTTACAGTTATTATACCTATGATCATGGAACAGTTAGCGGAAGCACAGTTACCAGCACTACAATTTTGGCAGATGGTAGTAGGATAATTAACTTGTATTATACTAGAAATACATATAGTATTTCGTATAGTGCTGGATTTACAGCTAGTACTGCTAGTGTAAGATATATTAGGGCTTACGCTAATGGAAGTACAGCGGATGGCGGTACTTATTGGGTTGAGATTCAAGCCTATACTGCTGCTGGAACCAACGTCGCAAATGTAAATAATTATCCAGGCGTTACTGCAACCAGCTCATATTTAGTTGATGGCGTAATAGCTTCAACCCCATATTATACAAACGGTTACGTATCTGTGGATTTAGGCGCAACTTATTCCATAGATAAACTAGGAATATGGCACTTCTTCTCTGATGGCAGAGCATTTTATGATGTTAGAGTACAAGTCAGTGTTGATAATTTAAAATGGACAGAGGTTTATAGTGCTTATGACCAAGGGCTATATTCTGCATCTGCAGCAGGCTTGATGATTGATCTTGGCACAAACAATGCGTATGCTGCTTCCCCTCTTTCACAATCATACATTTTTGGGGCTACTTTTGCCCTTAGGGCGGATACATATACTAAAACTTTTAATGTATCCAATACAAATTCAACTTATGGAATAACTGGTAGCGGTACTTATACATTGCCATATATTACAAGGCTTGGCTATACATTTAATGGTTGGAGATGTAGTAGCGATAGCGTACTTTACGCTGGTGGAGCTACATTTACAATGCCTGGAGCAAATGTTACTATGACGCCTGAATGGACTACAAAAACTTATAATATTACGTATGATGAAAATGGCGGTTCATCAATTAGTGACGATACATTTACTGTTGAAAGTGCAGATAAAACTTTGAACACAAGCATAACAAGAACTGGTTACACATTTAACGGTTGGAAAGTTACAACCGTAAATGATGGTGCAGTATATAAAGAGTTGGGCACATTTGCTGTAGTTAATGACATGATTGAAACTATAATTACAGGTTCACATGGCAGTGTAACTGTTACGGCACAATGGACTGGATTACCATATACTGTTGCTGTTTATAAATCCTTAGATGGATATTTAAATAATACAACTTCAATGGGCGCAGTTATCTTAAATGGTACTGCAATAACTGCAAGCCCAACTGAAAAGAGCGTTACTTACAATACTACCGCTTCATTTAGTGTTTCACTAAATAGTGGCTACACATTCTTAGGCTGGTTTAAAAATGGTTCTAGCACAGCAGAGTCAACAAATACGTCGTTCTCATTTAATTATGCAGACGCTGCAAATATGACTATGTTAGCAAAATTTACCGATAATGGTAACCCTGGCCTAGGTGTTGTTGCTAGTGCTGGTACTACTACGGCGGCACCAAGCAATGCTAACGTAACTGTAACTGCAACGGCAACTGATAACTATTTGGTTGAATACCTTGAAACGCCAAATTCAGAACTTGGTGTTATGACAGATGATAATCTTGTTGATTACACTACATGGAACTTGGGAACAACTGGTTCTCAAAGTGGTTGGAGTGCTAATGGTACTACAGCTGAAAATACAATAGTATCTACTACCAATCCTTGGAGTGGTACTGATACTGCTTGGGCAACGTTGCAAAATGATATTGCGAGTGATGCTGATGGAGGATTTGATGCAACCGCTGTACCTGTTAGTGATACTTCAAGTTATAGATTTAGTATTTGGATAAGAAGAGAAAATTATGATGCTGCTTCAGGCAGAACTTATTTTGGATTAAATGCATATAGTAGCGCTGATATGGAATATCAAGGCGTTGGCATTGGTTCTACTATTTCTGTAAATAGGTCTTTAACAACTTCAGATCCTCAAACAAATCATTATTTCCACAATAGAGTAGGTAGCGATTATGTTAGTTTATTAACTGGTGCAGGTTATAGTACAGATGAGTGGTTACTTTGGGTAGGTTATGCTTATGCATATAATACGACAGAAACAACAAATAATCCTGAAGCTGGAATTTATGCATCAGATGGTACAAAATTATATACAAGCAGTTACTTTACGGTTAGGTGGTATGAAAATACTACTTCTGCTAGAATTCGTTCTTATTTATATTACAGTACAGATACAGACGAGCATCAATATTTCTATCGTCCAAGGATAGACTTACTTGATGGCACAGAACCAACCATAGAACAATTAATTGGTGGCGTTGAGGCACCAAACGTAATTGGTGGAACAAGTACTGATGGTACAGCAGCAATAACTGCTACTACTACAGGAACATATCAATTTATCGCTACAGACTATGCTGGCAATAGCACTACTGTAAGTAGGAGTGTTTATATTGATAAAGCTGTTCCTACAATAACAACTTCAAATTCAACTTATAATATTGATATACTATATTACAATTTACCAAGTTTTGACTTTATGGTTGATACGACGGCGAGCGATGTAGACTATGCAAACATAACGCAAAATGTTACAAGTTCTGTCGTCATGAGTTACTATAAAGCAGATGGGGTAACCTCAACAACAAGTGGTGGGGCGGTAACCGAATTGCAAGCTGGCAGAAATGTTGTAGTAAAATATGACTACACTGACGCCGCGGGCAATAGCGCTACAACCAAAACTATAACCTTCTCGTATACGGGAAGTATATATTGGGAGAACTACAGATTAGCACCATCGTCTGGCGATGGCTCTAGCGGTAGCCCATATCAAATAAGCAGTGCTGGAAATCTAGCATGGCTTGCTTATCAAACAAATAATTATGATGTAAATGGTCATACTGACGCAGATACCGATAGAAACTGGAGTTATCAAAAATATTTCGTTTTGACATCTAACATAAGTCTAAGCGGAAGATACTGGACTCACATTGGTTGGTACTATGTCAATACTGATCATAGGTCCTTTATGGGCAACTTTAATGGACAAGGATACACAATTTCAGGATTAACTATTAATTCAAGTTACCTAAAACAATATTACGCTAAATATAGTTTATTTGGTACTGTTACAGATGCATTAATTCAAAACTTTAATTTGGCAGATGTAAACATTTCCGTAACAAATAAGTATGTCGCTGGTATTGCTTCAACCAACTATTGGTCTACAATTCAAAATATAACCGTTAGCGGTTCAATATCTGGTACCGATTGGGTTGGTGGTATTGTTGCAGATAATAGATATAGCGACTCCTATGTTATTAATTGTATTAATAATGCTACTATTACAGGCGCAAGCAATGTTGGCGGTATAATTGGAGCAAGTTGGGAACAAAGTGGCGGAGTTATACCAAAAGCTGAAAACTGCGTAAACAATGGAACCATAAGCGGAACAGGAAACTCAGTAGGCGGAATCGTTGGAAAACTTGAATGGGGAGACATAATTAATTGTACCAACAATGGTACTGTATTAGGATTAAATTATGTCGGTGGTATAGTTGGCCTTGCAGAAGATAATAGTGACGAGACTATTGGTAGGACAGACTATTTAAGTACAGTTTCTGGCAATGAAAACACAAATACAGTTACGGCACGTTCTGGTGGCGACTATATAGGTGGTATTGCTGGAAGAGTTGATGGAGATGTCGTTGTAACAAATTGCTCCAATACTGGAATAGTAACTGGAGATGACTATACTGGCGGTGTAGTTGGTGGAACGACTATGCTATTAACTACATATACAGTTAAACCAATAATTAATCAATCTTATAATACAGCAGCCGTAAACGGCAGTAACTATGTGGGCGGCGTAGTTGGTTATAATGTAGGAACGATGGAAAAGACTTTCAATACAGGCAACGTTGCTGGTTCTGCTAGTAGAGTTGGCGGTGTGGTTGGTTATCAATTAGGAGGAATTTTAAATACCTCTTACAATACAGGCCATGTGTTTGGTGTAAATTACATCGGTGGTGTAGTTGGAGTTAACACTTCTAGTTCAAGCGTTACAGATTGTTATGCCGTTGGCGATGTTGGCGGCACATCATATATTGGTGGACTGGCTGGTCTAGTTGATACTTCTACGTTGACGAACTGTTACTTCAATAATTCAGTAACTGTTCCAGCAGTAGTATCTGGAAGCTTAAGTGGCAGTTATACAATTACATCTTGCAGTGGCTATTCTTCTTCAGCAATGAAGAGTCAAGATACTTATTCTGGCTTTGACTTTGCTAACCCAGGAGACTGGGCAATGGGTGGAAGCATAAATAATGGATACCCAGTTTTACAAACATTTAATTCTAGTGTAAGCATAATTACATTTAAGACAACTGGTAGCACAACATACGCTACAAGGACTATTGTAAACGGACAAACAATAGGTACTGATAGTCTTGTAAATTCTTACAATATGCCAGCTTATCCAGTTGTAACTGGTTATGAGGCAAGCGGTTTAAGCACAACAGATGGCGGCGCAGTAAACTTCTATTATAATACTGCTATATCAAGTTCATATAATGTTTATGTAATTTGGACTGCTAAGACACATACATTGACATTAAATGCACAAAGTGGAACCATTACGGCTAACGGAAGTTGGACTGGCAGTGGTTCAAGTGCTACAAAGACTGTTACTTATAACAGCGCAATAGGAACGTTGCCATGGTATACAAGTTCAAGTGATTACACTATAAGCAGAACGGGTTATACTTTCGGTGGTTGGTATAATGATACTGACTTCTTAGAGCAAATAACTGCTGCAACCCTTTATAATTATATTGACGATAACGATACAATATATGCAAAGTGGACAGCAAATAACTATACATTGACTTTACTTGATAACAATAAAACAGCAACCGAACAATCTAAATCAGTAACGTATAATAGTTCCCTAGCTTCTATTACTACACCATCTTATAATGGATACAGTTTAAACGGATACTATTACGCGAATGATTATACTGCAACTGCAAGTTCTTCTGTTTTAGCAAGCACTGTATATAGAATTATGTTTGCAAATGGCACATATAGTTCTACTCAAATTCAACTTGGTTCTATAGTTTATTTTGATATTACATTTAGTTCTCTTGCCGCATTTAGTTCTATAGACATAAATGACAAAACAATTTCGTCTGCGTCTTACACTATTAGCGGAAGCAGGATATATGGTAGTTGGGAAGTAGTAACTGGTACTTCATGGATAGGCACATACAGCTTTATTGACATAAACTTCACAAGTGCAACAGGAGTTACAATTTCTTCCTATAACAGGGTTGCAATTTCAGCTTCTGGTGCAACTCAATACTATAATGGTAGTTGTGTTTCTCAAATTGCTACTTATACTACTGCAGGCAATACAACCTTAATGGCTAAATGGACTCCAAATAACTATACATTAATTGTAAATCCAAACGGAGGAACTTATAACTCTACAACTTCTAACACTTCTCGTGCTGGTGCCTACGATACTTCATTTACTATCGCAGACCCAACAAGGACAGGTTATTCGTTCGCTGATTGGACAAGTTATGACTTTGGCGGTTGGTTATTAGAGGGTTATGGTACAGTTAGCACATTTGGTAAAATATTAAATATTGACCCTATGTTTAAGACTGGTTACAACAGCGTTAGCGTTTATAACAACGCAGGACTTGGATATGTAACTTATAACAGAGTTGCTGCTTCTAGCGACAACCCTACAAATTCTAGTTACGAACTTGCAATTACTACAAATAACGTAGACGCAACCCCAGAACTTGGTGGATTTGTACAAACCACTTACTCTTATGCTGGCGCTACATTCTATCAATTCTTCATTGCTAAGTTACCAGTTGGATATAACTTAGTTCGTCATAACAATTCTATTGGTGATGGCTCAGTTATTACTTGGTTAACTTCAACTGCTGGAACTGGTGAATGGGAAGTTTATGCTATTAAATGGCAATGTGGTACAACTGGAATTTTCAGCTCATTTGGACATATCGCCTTGAATGGACCTGAAGTAGCACCAATTACTTGGTACGTTGCTTACTCTACAATGTTTGACGCTACAGGTTTAACTGCAACTGGCATGAATACTTCTCAAGGATTTAGTTATTCTTATATTGCTAACTATCCTTCTACTGCATCTACTGGTACACTTGTTGCTACATGGCAAATAAATAAATACACAATAGCATTTGATTATAACCATGACAGTTTAGGTACTTATGCAACTCGCAGTGTTACTTATGGATACTCAATATATAGTGACCCAGAGATAACAATGCCAACTAATCCAACGTGGAGTGGACATACCTTTGAAGGTTGGGCTACAACTGCTGGAGACGATCAACCAGATAGCACGGAAAATACGGTAGTCAACGCATCAGATATTTGGTATGCATTATGGACTTCAAGAGTAACCTTTGACTATAACCACGACGCACTTGGCACTTACGCGACTCTTGATGTAACCTATAATTATTCAATTACAGGTGATGCAGATACGACCATGCCAGCAAACTTGGCTGATAGACCAGGCTACACATTCGGCGGTTGGAGCACTTCTAGTTCTGCAACTGTTGCAAACGTAAGCAGTTCTACCGCTATAACTACTGGAGTTACATGGTATGCTGTATGGAACAAAATTACATACTATATTACATACCTAGAAAATGGTGGAACACTTGTTTCTGATGGAACTTATGACATAACTAGCGGAATAATTACTTTACCTACAAACATAACTAAGATTGGTTACAATTTTGGTGGTTGGAAAGTAACTACTGTAACTGCTCTATCAGTTTACAGAGATGCAAGCAACAGTTATGCCGCAGTTGGAGATATTATTACTAATATTTACACTGGTTCTCATAGCAGCATTACATTGACAGCGCAATGGAAGAGTCAAGCAACAATTAGTTGTGTTTACGACCAAGGCGTTGATAGTTCACTAATAGTATTTGTAAAGGTATCTGATGGTGAAAACATTTGGATTTACCCAATGCAAAATACTACTACAATAAACTTAATGGTTGAACCATTATCTACAATTTACCTTACTGCTACAGACTCCATAAATAACAGTTTGACTACTCAAGTAGACGGTTCAAATACTACTAGCATTGATAGGGTTACCGCTCTTCAAGTTAGCTTGACGGCGCTTAACACTTCTGCAAGCATAGTAATTGAAGTAAAACAAGATAGCAGCTTATATATTTATGGTTCAGCTAGTGCATAAAACCAAATAAAAAACTGGGATACGTCCCAGTTTTTTTATTTATGCTACTATAGATGGTTGCCACTCTCTATATATAATGTATATAGTATCTACAATAAATAACAAATTACTAAAATATAATTGACTATTATTTGTTTTATACATTAAAATGTAAATGTGACATAAAATATTTTACATAGAGGTTTTCTTATGAATTTTTTTGAACGAATTTTAGACTTTTTAGACGGTCAAATGGCTACTCCAACGGCCTATGGTTGGTTTCACCTAATGATGCTTTCTATAATGATTGCGCTAGCCATTTTTATGGTAGTTAAGTTCAGGAACGCGGACGACAAAACAAATAGAAAAATATTGTTAACTTTTAGTATTATTATGATACTCTTTGAGATTTATAAACAATTAAATTTTTCTTACAATGGCTCAACAGATGTTTGGGACTACCAATGGTATGCTTTTCCATTCCAATTTTGTTCGGTTCCAATGTATGTAATGTTACTTGCAGGACTATTGCATAAGGGTAAAGTTCAAAATGCACTATTTGCTTTTTTAGGAACATACACTTTATTTGCTGGTTTAGCGGTAATGTTATATCCGGGAGACGTATTTATTGGCACAATCGGAATAAACATTCAAACTATGATTCATCACGGTCTTATGCTTGTAATTGGCGTATATATGCTTGCAAGCGGTAGGGCAAAATTAGAGCATAAAACAATTTTAAGTGCAAGCCTTGTATTTGCAATAATAGTTGCTATGGCACTAGGAATGGATTATGTTATGTATTCTACAGGCATAGTTGGTTCAGAAACCTTTAATATGTTCTTTATAAGTCCATATTTTGGCAACCATTTACCAATTTTAAGTATGATTCGTGCAGATTACCCTTATCTTGTATTCTTGGCAGCATACATCTTAGGCTTTGCATTAGTTGCTTATATAATGCTACTTCTTGGAATGCTTGTTCGCTTAATATCGCGCAGAATAAATAATTGCATAAAAAACAAAGGCTGCAAAACAGCATAAAAGTTAAAAACAGAAGGTAAAAATGAAAATATTATTGGCTACACACAACCCTCACAAAGTTTTTGAGAGTACAAAAATTTTTAAGGAACTTTTTTCGGAAGATTTAATGATTGACGGACTAGAAGACGCAAACATAGTTGAAGATGTTGAGGAAAGTGCAAGCACATTACTTGGTAACGCACATTTAAAAGCAAAGGCCATATTTGATTTATTAAAACATAACCCTTATGACTACATAATAAGCGAAGATTTTGGCTTTTTCATTGAGGCTTTTCCACACATTGCTGGAGTACACGCAAAGCGCTGGAAAGAGGGCACAGAAATAGATAGGGCAAAAGCAGTTTTGGAGTTGTTTAAAAAGAATAACGAAAAAAACAGAAGCGCAAAATATGTCTCCGTATTTGTGGCTATTGATAAAAATGGCAACACTTATGAGGGTGTTGGCGAATTAAAAGGTAAAATTGCCGACTATAACATAGATACACACAATTTTAAAGAGGGTTTTGCTTACGACCAAATACTAGAACTTGAAGATGGCAGGGTGGTTAGCGAATATACAAAGGACGAAAAAGCGCAAATATCAAGTAGGCGTGAAGCAATAAAAACTTTAATTAAACACATTAAAAAAGAGCAATAAATTTATTGCTCTTTTTATTGGTAATTTGCGCCAATGTTATTATTTGCTTTAAAAACAAAAAAGTGATAATATTAAAAATACAAAAGGAGTTAATATATGCAAAATATTAAAAATATAAAAATTTTTTACAACGAGAATGAAAAGTCAATGAGTGTTTTAAATACATTGAGGCAAAAACTAATTAATAGTGGCTTTAAAATTGTAGATGAGGGACAAGACCTTTCAATAGCAATAGGTGGCGACGGTTCTTTTATTAGAATGTTAAAGGCTACAGATTATAGTTCTCAAATGCTGTATGTCGGAATAAACGCAGGGACCTTAGGTTTTTTGCAAGAGGTGGCGACCGATGAAATTGACCTACTTATAAAAAATATAAAAGAAGAGACGTATAGCGTAACAAAAACAGGAATTCAAAACACGCAAATAATAAGTGAGGGCAAGGAACACAGTTTTAATTCGTTCAACGAAATAATAATAAGGCGAAAAGACTTAAACTTGATGAAACTCAATTTACAAATTGCAGGGGCGCAAGTTGAACGCTTTATGGGCGATGCTCTTTTAATTTCCACTAGCGTTGGTTCAACCGCACACAATTTAAGTTATGGTGGTGCCATAATACACGATAGTTTACACGCACTTCAAATAGTGCCAATAGGTGTTTTTAACAGCACAGTTAATCACAGTTTAAAAAATCCGCTTATCGTACCAGAGACTGACCTAATTGAAATTGAGCCATTAGAGCAAAATACTGACTTACTAGTAATAGTTGACGGAGTAAATTATGAGTTTAAAAACGTGTCTCAAATAGCTACCAAGGTGTGCAACAAAAAAATAAACAGATTAAGACTAAATAATTGCAGTTTCTTTAAAAAGATAAACAGTAAATTTATTGATAACAAAACTCAAAAATAATTTCCAATCATAAATAGTTTATTAAAAGGCTTTTCTATATGGGTTTAGATACTCATTTTTTAAAGAAAAAGCCTTTTTTTAGTTGAAGTTTACAATTTTTTGTATTATCATTATAATATATATTTGTGTACAGTAAAAAATATACCCTAATATAAATATAGGATTTTTAAAAATAGGAGGTTTAGAGTTATGGAATTAACTCAAGAAACAATTACTCTCATAATTAACGGCGTGTTTGCGTTTTTCGTTGTTATGGGATTTTTGTTTGGTGTAGGTAGGGGTGCTAAAAAATCTGGTCTTAGACTTGTATTTATTGTCTCTATTGCAGTAGTTATGTATTTCCTTGCGCCTTATATTTCAAGCTGGTTATTGACTTATGATTTATCCAGTGTATTGAACGGTGCAACAGTAACAATAGGTGGCTCACCAGTTACAATTACTACATTGCAAGCATTGATGCAAGCATTCATAGATAGCAGCGCAACAATTCAAGATTTTGTTAGTGCAAACCCATCGTTCCTTAGTTTGGTAGAGCAACTACCTGCTATCGTAACAAACCTTGTAATATTTTTAGGCGGTTTCTGGATTCTAAAAATTATTACTTGGCCATTCTATGCAATTATGGCATCTCATTACAACAAGAAAAATAAAGACGGCGACCCAGTTAAAAAACACAGATTTGCTGGTGGCTTTATTGGTGCCGTACAAGGTGTAGCAATTGCACTTATTACATTTATGCCAGTTGCTGGTGTAAGTAGTATAATCAATGTAGAGGGCACAGATGGTTCAGGTGTAAACCTATTAGGCGACTTCTTGCCAGAAGAGATTGTTCAATATTTACCAGTGTATGAAAATTCTGCACTAGGTATAATTGGCGGTATCGGTGGCTTTGATGAGAAGATGTTTGATGGTCTTACTACTATTACCATTACAAACGATGCTGGTGAGACTATAAAAATTAAACCTCGTCAAGAAGCAGCTACTGGTATGGAAATAGCAGGAGACATTGAACAATTAATTACAATGATTCAAGGTATCCAATCTGGCGAAGTAACTGATATAGATTGGGATTTAATTGAAAACTTGGTAGATAAGATATTTGATCTTAACTCACTACAATTATTAATTGAAGACTATGCTCCATATTTGGCAAATGAGTTTACTACAAATGCCGAGTATGGTTATGACGAAATGGTAGATGGGCTTCCAGCAAATACCGATGTTAGAGAATTTATTTCTGAATTCATTAACAACATAGACGAAGCAACAATGGAAGGCTACAAGACTGACGTTCTAGCACTTGTTCATATGGGCGAGGCACTAGATAATCATGGCGCTGTAGATTTAATTTTCCAAGTAGCAAAAGGGGAGATTACAGGACAACAATTTGGCGAACAAATGTTGGCTCTATTTGCTAGCGATAGGTCAGTGTTAAATGACGTTATAGTAGCAATGCTTGAATCTAACTCTTTAAGAACTTTAATGCCACAAGGCGTAAACGTTGCACTTGGTTACATTGAAGCAATGATGAATGAAGGCAGGGCTCCTGAAGCAACAGCCATCGTTATTGACAGGTTGGACGCAACAACTATTGATTGGGAACAAGAAGCACAAGTTTTAACAGATATCGCTTACAAGTTAGTTGTATTTGTAAACAGTATGGATCCATTTAACTTAGATACAAATGGAGATCCAATGGCAATTATTAGCCAATTACAAATTGCAGACCTAGGCGAAGTAATTAACTTAATTATGGATAATCCAAATGATCCTAATGACGCATACTCTCAACTATTTGGTGGAATAGCATCAAGTCTAATTGATGCAATATTCAGTATGCCTCAAGTCGAAGAAAAGGCAGGAGACTATGTTGACTTGCCAGCCCTAAAAGCAGCACTTAATACTACCGACTGGGCTACAGAGTTTGGTCTAATACAAGACGCAATTGATTTATATGTTTTAATTGATTCTACACACGAAGTAAACGCAGAAGATATTGTTAATATAATTCAAGGACTTGCTAATAGTGACCTACTTGACATAGTTCTAGATGGTGCGATTAGAGCAGCCTTTATTGAAGGTTTAGGTGAAACAGAAGTTCCTACATGGGCTACTGACCTAGATGTTCAAAATATCAGCGATAACGCAGCATTCTTTGCACAAATGATTGACTTTATATTTAACATTAGTCAAAACGGAATTGAAGGATTAACAAATGCAGACATTGACGCTCTTGTAACGGCTGTTCAAAGCGTTGACGGAGATACAGAATTTATAGCATTCTTTGATAACCTAATGCAATATGGTGTAAGCAAAGCCGACGCAGAATTTGCTTGGGCAAGCAGTTTACACGTACAAGATTTAATTGATAATGTTGACACTTTAGCAGAATTCTTTAAATTAGGTGTTGCAATTGCAGATGAAACATTTGTAAACTATACTCCAACACAAGTTCAAGCTTTAATAGACAGCATTGCTGACCTAGACAATATGAGTCCAGAATTGATTGCAGTACTACAAGGCGTTTATGACGACCTTATGGCCGAGGCTCCATTCTATACTCCAATTGTTATAGCTAACATTGATTGGGCTACAGAGAGCGACATCTTAAAAGATGCAGTTAACATTTACCTATATTACTTAAATAATGGTTCATTAGATGAGACACTTGCAAATACAGCAATTGCTAAGTTGTCAACAAGTTATGTTGCAGACACATTCTTCGCTACATTAATGGAGCAAACCGCTAATGAAGAAGAAGCACCTGCTTGGATGGCTGAAGCAGACATTACTTGGGTATCTAATAACGCTGGTCTAGCAGTTTCATTCGTTAAATTAGTACTTTGGGCAGATGATAACGACCTTAACCTTGGCGACACCGCTGAAATTAAGGCAATTATTAGTCAAACACAAATTGACGAATTAAATGCAGGCGTTGCTGCTATCAATGCAACAACTCCAGCACTAGTTGAGTTCAAGGCTTACTTACAAGCATTTGTAACAAGCATTACTC
The DNA here is from genome assembly GCA_050178795.1 of Spirochaetales bacterium. Taxonomy (GTDB): domain Bacteria; phylum Bacillota; class Clostridia; order Christensenellales; family UBA1242; genus STF1-184. Next base: position 50,768 of record JBFXFT010000007.1, on the reverse strand, counting down.
CAGACCCAGTAATCTAATTAACAAAACTATAAATAAAAAAGCAAGTAGAATTTACTTGCTTTTTTTGTGCCAATCTAAATATTTTTATCTACTTCTTTTATTAGAGAGAAATATTCCTCCCACCTATAATTTCTAATTGGCATAATAAGCCCACTTTCAAAGTGTAGCAATAAGGCAGGGTTTATGGAGTTGTATTTTTCTACAACTTCATAGTGAAGAAGTTTGCCATTTTTTATTAAATTTTTCGCCTTGGCGTGATAATTAAAATAACTCATATAAAAATTATAGCAGATTTTTAAAAAATAATAAAAATTTTTAAAGTTGCAATATTTTATTTTTAATGCTAAACTTTATATATAAGTAAAAGGGCAAATATGAAAACAAAAATTTTAAGACCAACAGAACATAATTTTGCAGTGGCAACAAATGAACTAAAAAGGGGTGGGCTGATAGGGCTTCCAACAGAAACTGTTTATGGACTTGCAGCAGACGCTTTTAATAGTGAGGCTGTAGCGCAAGTTTTTGTTGTAAAAAACCGCCCACAAGATAACCCACTAATAGTACACATACACGAGGGCTATGACCTTTTTAATTTAGTAACCGAAATTAACGATACGGCAAAAAAACTTATGAAGGCTTTTATGCCAGGACCTTTAACACTCGTTTTGAAGAGCAAAGGAACGGTTAGCCCACTCGTTAGTAGGGGACTAGACACAGTGGCAATAAGAATGCCGTCTCACAAGACTGCAATAGCACTACTTAAAGCCTCTAATTTGCCTTTAGCGGCACCTAGCGCAAATATATCTACAAGAATGAGCGCCACAACGGCAAAAGCGGTAAAAGACGAATTAGGTGGCAAAATAAAATATATAATAGACGGCAAGACCAGCGAAATAGGAATAGAGAGCACGGTAGTTGACGCTACTGGCGATGTTCCAATAATATTGCGCCCCGGTAAAATTACCTCCGAGCAAATAAAAAAGGTTTGCGGTTCAGTTCAAGAGGTGCAAAAAATAGCGGAAGGTCAAAAAGTTGCCTCTCCGGGTATGAAATATAAACATTACAGTCCAAGTTGCCCTGTAGTTTTAGTGGACGACATTAAAAAGCAATATTATAATGCCAAAAATGAGGGCTATAACCCAGTTGTTTTGGGGTTAAAAATTAACCTAATAGGTTTTATTGGTAAAAGCATAAATATGGGCGAAACAATTGAAGATTACGCAAAAAATTTGTACTCTTCACTAAGAAAGGCAGAAAAGAAATATAATTACATACTTATTTATGCTGTCAAAAATGAGGGCTTGGGAAAAGCCATTATGAACAGAGTAAATAAAATGGTAAAATAAAGTAAAAGAATAAAAGTGGTGAAAAATTATGAAAACAAAAAAGGAAAGAGAACCAAAATCAATAACTAAACAACTCATAAGCGCAGGCATTTATTTTGTTGCAGCACTATTAGTAGAAACGCTTAGTTTTTTACTCATGGGCTTTAATGGGTTGCCACAATATTTATTATTAGATGTTGCAGTTTTAGTAATGATAATAGGTCTAATCTTTTTAGTGCCATCAAATAAATGGCAAATTGGAATATATAGTGCATTAATTATAGTTCAAGCGACATTTGCCTACATCAACATTAAACTTTATACGCTTTTTGGAACAGTTTTGAGTATAAACTTTTTTAATAACTATAAAGAGGCGCTTTCAGGCATAGGTTTTAGGCTTTTAGATGGCGGATTAATATTTTTGTTCTTTTTACTCATTTTTGGCTTTATATTTGCAAGTTTACTTTTAGACAAAAAGTACTTTCCATTTAAGGACAAAAAACCACTTGGTAAGACAAAACTAATACTACTTACTTTAATGGTTTTTTCAATATTTCAAATTGAGGGCTACGGCGCATATTATTCACAAATTAACTCATTAGACATAGACAGCGTAAACGAGACGGCATTTGTAAACAATGACCCATTGTTATATAATACTCTTTTATTAAAAGAGGAAAGTTTTAAAAAATTTGGCTCTTTTGGTTTTTATTTAAGAGATATAACCTCAACTTTTATGGTATCCACTGACGGCGCGTACGACAACGCACTAGCGGCTGTAGATTATATGGAAGAGGGCTTAACATCAACGACTGGCACCTATACTGGAGTAAGTGCAGACAATAATGTAATTGTAATTATGGCTGACGGACTTGAGTGGTACGCAATAGACCAAAATTTAACCCCTACGCTTTACGCGCTTATGAATGGTGGCGTGACTGCAACAAATTATTACTCAAAAGAAGAACTAAGCACAAATGAAAATTTAAGTTTACTTGGCAGTATGGGCGAGGACGACTTAACGACAATTTTGCCGACTGTTATAGATGATGTAGACAACAATTTTTCATACGCTTTACCAAATTTATTAAAAGACTGGGGCTTTGATTACGCAAACTATTTTATAAATTATCAAAAGGATTTTTATAATCAAACAAAGACATATTATAACTTTGGTTTTGATGAACTTTATGACACATTAGACTTTGCATTAGAAGACTTTGACGGAACATCGCTAAATAATTGGCAACTTGACTCAGACTTTATTGCAAGCGCTATTGACGAGATTGTGCCATCATCAACTGAACAATTTTTTAGTTACATTACCACCACAAATTTAATTGGCAACTATTCAACCAATGATAGTTTACAATCTTATTTAGATACTTTAAGTGTTTCAGGTTGGGTTAATGTGCTTTGGAATACGCCTTATGCGTCAAAATTAACCAACTATATGGCACTTGCTATGGACTTGGACGCTGGCGTGGAATACTTGCTAGATAAATTAGATAGTGAGGGTATTTTAGACACAACCACAATAATTCTTTGTGGAAATGATGATGTTTACTATAACGAGTTGGCATTAAAAGTTAAGGGCATTGACGAAATGGAACCATATAACACAGAAGCCTATAATGTGCCATTTATAATAAGTGACGCAAACCTTCCAGCAACGGAGATAGATACCTTTGCGTGCACTTACGACATTATGCCAACCATTATGGATTTAATAGGTATTTCATATAACAGAAATATGTATTTGGGAAATTCTCTACTTATCAGTAATGAGGTCACAGATGTTATGTTCTCATTTACTGGTGGAATTTTTAATGACAAACTATTTACCGAAAACGGCGTAGATATTTACGACTTTGGCGTTGGCACAACTGTTGTAGAAATTGCAGAGTTTAAAACGAGCGTTGAAAACGCCTTACAAAAGATGCTACTATTTAGTTATATGTATAAATACGACCTGTTTAATGCGTAAAATGTTTGCTTTAAAACAAAAAAAAGTGATATATTTATACATACATAATATTTTATAAGGAGAAATTATATGATAGACATTAACTTAATAAGAAGAGAACCAGAAAGAGTACAAAAAGCCTTGCGAAAAAGAGAGTATAATGTCTCCTTTGATGGAATGCTAGGACAAGACAAAGTAATAAGAACATTAATGGCAGAAGCGGACGAATTAAGGGCAAAGCGCAACGCCGTAAGTAAAAGCATACCAATGTTAAAAAAAGAGGGCAAAAATGTTGACGCCCTAATAACAGATATGCAAAAATTGGGCGATAAAATTGTAAAATTAGACGCTCAAATAGACGACTTAAATAACCAAATAAAGGGTTTTGTTGAAGGGCTACCAAATATGCCAGACGACGACTTACTAGCAGGCGGAAAAGAAAATAATGCGGTAATAAAAACCTACTTAAAGCAACCAAAATTTGCTTTTGAAGTTAAGGACCATGTTACACTTTGTGAAGCACATAATTTAATAGATTATAAGCGCGGCGCAAAACTTGCAGGCAGTGGCAACTGGATATACACTGGAATGGGTGCAAGGCTAGAATGGGCTATACTAAACTTCTTTATTGACGAGCACTTAAAGGACAATTACCAATTTATGCTAGTTCCACATATGCTTAACTATGCTTGTGGTTTTGGCGCAGGTCAATTTCCAAAGTTTAACGACGATGTTTACTGGGTAAAGACAGAGGGAGAAGAAGAGAGTAAATTTTTACTACCAACATCAGAGACCGCACTTGTAAATTTGCACGCTGGAGAAATACTTTCAGAAGAAGAACTACCTAAAAAATATTTTGGCTACTCTCCTTGCTATAGAAAAGAGGCAGGAAGTTATAGAACCGAAGAGCGTGGAATGATTAGGGGTCACCAATTCAACAAGGTAGAAATGATACAATATGCTAAACCAAATGAATCTGACAAAAGTTTTGCGGAAATGGTTGAAAAGGCAGAACGCTTAGTTCAAAAATTAGGGCTACATTATAGGGTTTCTAAACTTGCCGCAGGAGATGTAAGCGCAAGTATGGCAAGAACCTATGACATTGAAGTTTGGATACCAAGTATGGGTATTTATAAAGAGGTTAGTTCGGTTTCTAACGCGCGCGAATATCAAGCAAGGCGTTCAAACACTAAGTACAGAAACAAAGAAACAGGCAAATTAGAGTTCGTTCACACCCTAAACGGTTCTGGACTTGCAACAAGCCGTATTATTCCTGCAATTGTAGAGCAATATCAACAAGCAGATGGCAGCATTAAAGTACCAGAAGTACTTGTTAAATACCTAGGTGTTGATGTAATAAAATAGTTAAAGATTTATTCTTTATAAACACAAAAATAGCAAAAAATATACATAAAACGGGCAAATTGCCCGTTTTTTATTGAATAATGTTTAAAGAATAATAAAAATATTTAAAGAAAAGTGAATAAATTTTAAATAATTATTGAATTTTTTATAAAGAATAGTAAAAATAATGTTGTTTTTTAACTTTTAAAGTGCTATTATGGGTATATTCTCACACTTTGGAGGCAAAAAATGGGAAAAAACAAACAAATTTCTAATCCGTTTAGCGTTAATCTACAAAAATTGATTAAGGACCAAGACTTAAACCAATCTAAGTTGTCTCAAATGACTGGTTTTTCGGTTACAAGCATCAATAATTACCTAAATGAGGTCAATGACCCACCAATTAGTTTCTTACTTGCACTAAAAAAGCAGTACAAAATAAATATTGACGAGTTTTTAACAAAGAGGTTAGAGGAAAATACACTAGTAAAAGTGCAAACGCCTTATGTAAACTCTCAAAAATATGAGGGCAACTATATGCTTTACTTTCATCAATCAAGCGCTTACAAGGGTGCTGGCTATAATCCAGTAAAAGACCCTTTAAAGTATGGTGTGTTAAGCATATTTCCAAGTGCAGATAACACTTTTGACGCCTCAAACAAAATGGTTAGCGTGGCAACTTTCTTTACTAGCAGGCAAGAGGCAAAGGCATTTAAACAAGTACTAGATAATTTGCCAAATGACTATGTAGAAATTGAAAATAAGCACGAAACTTATGGTCAAAAATATAAAGGTGCGTTAGAGGCAACCCCAGCGCAAGTGTTTATAAGTTTAAAAAGCGATTCATATAGAGACAGCGTGCTAATTATTTTAAATAATCCGCCATCAGACAAAGCCTACATTGGCGGAATAGGCACAGTAAATTCTGTTTCTCACGGCAGGGAGCCAGCGCCAGTTATTCAATACATTATTCTCAGCAAATATTATATAGATATGCCAGACGGAGAACTATATAATTTACTAAGTCTAACGGTTGAAAATATTGACGTTAGAACAGAGACTATGAAATTATTGGAGCAATTTAAAATGCTGTATTCTGACAAGAATATAAACATAGAGGAATATCAAAAGAACTACATTATGCAAAACAACATAGAGCGCTCAATAGTAGATATTGTAAAAAGAAATATGTTTTTATACGGCAAGATATCAAACAGAGAGGACGATAAATATTACAGACTTATTATGTCTTATAGAAAATAGGAGAATTGTATGAATACTTCCAAAAGTTTTAACAATTTAATAAGTAGCCTTGAAAACAAAAAGTACATAGACACAGGAATAATAAAACGTGCTTTTGAGTTTGCGAGGGAACTTCATAAGGGGCAAAAACGCAAAACTGGTGAGGAATATATAGAGCACCCAGTTGCAGTCGCTCAAATTTTGGCAGACTTAAACTTTGACGAAAACGTTATATCGGCAGCTCTACTTCACGATGTCGTTGAAGACTGCGGTTGCACGATTGAAGAAATAAAACAAAAATTTAACATCAAAGTTGCAAATCTAGTAGATTCTGTTACGGCAATAAAGGCAGAGAACAAAGAGCGCAACCCAGAGTTTTATAAGTTTTTAATGGAAGAAAAAACCTACAACAAACTTTATTCAATAGGCATGAACGAAAAACTTTCCTTTTATGTTAAGTTTGCCGACAGACTCCATAATTTAAGCACTATTGGGGTTTTTCCTAAATATAAGCAAATAGAAAAGGTAAAGGAAACAGAAAAATATTTAATACCAATTCTAAATAGCATAAAGGCAAATACTTTGTACTATGCCATAAAAAATGAGTGTTACAAAATAGTAGAAACGGACAATTATAATTACTTTTACGAAAGGTATGAAAGTTTTTTAAACAAAAACAGAAAATATTTAGATGGGCTTTTAAAAAACTTTGAACTAACCATAAATAATGTGGTAATTAAGCAGGGTTTAGGTAGGACTAGGGTATTGATGAAGTCCTATACTCCGTACGAAATTATTACCGAGCAACTTACCTCTTTAAAAATAGAGCCAACCAAGTCAAAAGAGTTTATGTTAAACAACTTAATAGTAAATAAAATTTTTATAATACTAAAAAACAACAACAAAAAAGTTAAAAAAGAAGACTTTTTATATAAACTTTTTGCCTCTTCTAGTTGGTTTTCAAACTTTAAACTTATGGGCTTTTTCAAAGACGAGAAAATGGTCGAAATGCCTATGATAATTGAAGATGGTTTCAGTAATAAGTACGCAATATTTTTACAAACCGAAAAGGAACACTTTCAATACGACAACGGCGTGGTTGAAGGTATAGAAATTCCTTACGATGAGGAACTAAAGGAGTTTGAAATATCTGAAAACTACATTAAGGTCAAAACAAATATAGGCGAAGAGGTTTTAATGCCAGAGCGTTCAACAGTCTTAGACTTTGCCTTTAAAATACATAATGATTTTGGCTTTAGTTGTCTAGGTGCATATTTAAACAATTCGCCCAACAAGGTGCCAGTATATACCGTTTTAAATAATGGCGACCAAGTAAACTTGGTAATAAATAGGGACGAGGGCAGTTCGGAGTGTATTTATATTGCAAAAATAAAATGGCTAAGTTATGTAAACACCGAATACTCTAAAAAGAAACTAAGCAAGTACTTTGAAAGTTTGTACGAAAACTATTAATAAATTTAAGGGTGGTTATGCCACCCTTTTTATTGTGCTAATTGTTTTAATAATGTTTGCAACATTTTTCACATTGTTATATAATAAATGTATATCTTTTAATCAGGAGAAAATTATGACAGACATCAATATTTGGATATGGGTTGCAGTTATTGCAATTAGTTTAATTGTAGAAGCGCTTTCAATGGATATGACATCAATTTGGTTTTCAGTTGGTGGCTTTGTTGCGCTTATTTTAACGGCGATGAGCGTATCTGTTGACTGGCAAGTAATCGTTTTTGTACTCATTTCTGGCACATTACTTTTAACATTAAAAAAATGGGCAAAAAACAAATTATTGACAAGCAAAGAAAGCACCAATATGGACTTAATTAAAGAAAAAAAGTTTAAGTTATTGACCGCAATAACAGAAAGCGAAAAGGGCACATTAAAATATAATGATGTTATTTGGAATGCTACAAGTTCAGACTCCGCACCAATTAAAGAGGGTGAATGGGTAGATGTTGTAGAGGTTAAAGGGAATACATTAATAGTAAAAAAGGAAGGTAAATAAATATGGATCCATTTGTTACAGTACTTATTGTTTTGGCGGCAGTTGCCTTTGTCATTTTAATTAGTTCAGTTAAACTAGTAAGGCAAAGCACCGCAGTAGTAGTTGAGAGGTTAGGAAAATATAACGCCACTCTTGAGACTGGGCTACACATGATAATACCATTTTTTGACAGGGCAGGAGAGCCAATAAGTTTAAAGGAGAGGGTGGCAGACTTTAAGCCACAACCAGTTATTACAAAGGATAACGTAACAATGCAAATTGATACAGTTGTGTACTTTCAAATAACTGACCCAAAACTATTCACTTATGGTGTTGATAGACCTATAAACGCAATAGAAAATTTGACGGCTACAACTCTTCGTAATATAGTAGGTGAACTAGAACTTGACGAAACTCTTACTAGTAGAGACACAGTAAATACCAAGATGAGAATGATTCTTGACGAGGCAACAGACCCTTGGGGAATTAAAATAAACAGGGTAGAATTAAAAAACATTTTACCACCAAGAGACATTCAAGACGCCATGGAAAAACAAATGCGTGCAGAGCGTGAACGCCGTGAGTCAATTTTAAGGGCAGAAGGCGAAAAGCGCAGCAATATTCTAGTTGCAGAGGGCGAAAAGGAAGCAGCAGTTTTAAGGGCAGAAGCAGTTAAAATTAAACTTCTTACAGAGGCAGAAGGTCAAGCACAAGCAATTGAAAGAATTGTAAAAGCAAAACCAACTCCAGAGTATATAACCTTGCAAGGTTATGAAGCCCTAAAACATTTGGCAGAGGGACAAGCAACAAAGATTGTTGTTCCAACAGACATTGCCGATGTGGCAGGACTACTTACAACTCTTACTGAAACACTAAAAAAATAAATACAAAATAAAGAGCAAGTCATTGACTTGCTTTTTGTTGCACCTAATTTGTGTTATAATAAATCAATTTTTAAACTGATGAGGTAAAAATGTTAGATATTAAAAAAATTACAGATATATATTTGCAATATGTTAGAGAAAATTTTAATTTAAGCGACACGAATTTAATGCGTAAATATAAACACGTACAAAAGGTGGCGGAATATGCTTTTGAAATAGCAAAATCACTAAATTTAAATGAGGAAGATAGGGCTTTAGCCTATGTTTGTGGACTGTTTCACGACTTTGGCAGGTTCTTTCAATGGAGAGAATATGGCACATATTATGACCTACAAAGTTTTGACCATGCCAAAAGAGGTATAGAACTACTATTTGACCAAGGATTAATTAAAAGGTTTGATATACCTGAAAAGTACTATATGGTTTTAAAAACAAGCCTTGCCGAACACAATAAAATAAATCTTTCACCAGAACTTAAAGACGAAAGACTAATATTATTTTCAAAAATTTTGAGAGATGCAGACAAATTAAACTTGTACGAATTAAATATTTCTGGCGAACTGCCAACTTTTACAGAAATAGATGGCGTTACAATAGAGGTTTTAGACGCCATAAAAAACGGTGTTCCTGTAAACAAATATATAGTTAAAACAAAATTAGACAGGGCACTACTTTCACTCGCTACAACTTATGACCTTAACTTTGAGTATTCTTTTAAAAAGTTGATTGATATTCACTATTACGAGGGATTATATGACAGATTTTTAAAAATTTTGAAAGATGATGATTGCAGACTTTTAAATGAGTGCATAATAATTGCAAAAAGATATTTAAAAGATAAAATTTAACTTTATATATTTAAAAGAGGTTTTAAATTGACCTCTTTTTTTCTACAATATTTGCAATAACTTGACTTGGTGTACTAAAAACACTACAATATAAAAGGAATAAAAGAGGAGAACTTTTATGGAATGTAATAATCCTTTATATCAAAAGCAAGGCATACATACAGTAAACGCAATTTTCACGGTTCAAAAAGGCGTGTTAAAATTAATTTTAATAAAGAGAATTAATAATCCGTTTAAAGATATGTGGGCGCTTGTAAGCGGTGCAATTTATAACAACGAAACCTTTGAAGACGGCACTGCACGTGAGATTTTTGAAAAAACAGGTTTAAAAAACTTAAACACAAAGATGTTTGGTCTTTTTTCGGCACTTGATAGGTCGCCAGATATGCGAATGATAGGCGTTGGCAACATAAGCGTAATAGACAGCAAAAAAGTAGAACTTGAAAATCATGCCCTAGCAAGCACAAATTGTGACTGGTTTGATGTTAAAAAGATGCCAGGCAAGTTGGCGTTTGACCACGATATGATTTTTCAAAAAGCGCTTGAATATTTAAAGGCGCAAATTTATAAAACAGACATTGTAAAGTCACTTTTACCTAGCGAATTTACTATGCCAATGTTACATTCAATTTATGAGGCGGTTTTAGAAAAGAAAATAGACAGGCGCAATTTTAGCAAAAAAATATTAAACCTAAATTTGGTTAAAGATTTGCACAAAATGGAAAACGACGTAAATAAAAAGCCAGCAAAACTATATGCCTTTAAAAAGGACACAGGCATACAAGACATTTATTAAAATAAAAACGAAAAAAGGTGCTTTTATGAAAATAGCAGATAAAGAATTTAATTTGTCCGTTGAGATTTCAGGCAAGGGCAAAATTGTAAAAAGAGAAGAAATAATAAAGCAAAATAAAGACTTTACCATGATGCTTTTTATGTGGTATGGCAAAGACTTTTCTATAAACGCAACCGTATCAAAAGTAGATATGAACCTTGAAGAAGAAGGGGTGGTGGACTATGGCGTTGCAATTATGCTTGAAAACAACAAAGAAGAAGTTAAACTACTATTTAAAACTAAAGAGGAAAATAAATTTTTAAATAGATACATAACTTGTTTTAGTGCTAAAACTATGGACTTTTTGCAAGTTTATGTTTACTTTCTTGATAAATTAATATGTTTTTCTGCGGAATTACCTAAAGATAGTGGAATAAAGGTAAAAAACTACGCAAGAAACAAGTATTATAAAATGATTGATAAAATAATAAAATCTATTCATACTTTCAATAAATAATTTTACTATTGAAATTATATAAAAATAGTGATAATATTATTATAGAGGAACTAATTATGGAGAATAAAGTAAAACATATTTTAAGGGGAGTAACTTACGGATTTTTAGCTGCCAGTATAGGTTTTGCTGGGTTAAAGGGCGTTCAAAAAATCAGGGATGTAAACCTAGATAAAATTGAAGAGCAAGGTTACACCAATACACAATATAACGATGCAGTGGCAGAAATTGTTTCTACAGGCAAAGAGCAAGCACATTCAGAAATGGAAGCGCAAGGCTACGATTTTTATTGGAAAACCGATGAAATACTTAGTTACCAAATTATAAATAAAATTCCACACCCAATTTATAAGGTGGGGCATTGGCACATAAGGACAGATGAGGGTCTTATAGACGAACATGATTCTGAATATGATGGATTAGTTGAGGAATATAGGGCAAAAGTTGACGAGTATACGTCATTTGATGTTGAAGAATTAAAAGAAACCTTGCGTGCAAATTTTGACTATACTGACGAATTCGTAACAAATTACGATAAGGATACTAAAATAATTTCTGTTGTTGCAGCTGCTGGGGTTGCAGTGCTTGTAGGTACTGGCGGAGTTTATTTGGAGACAAACCTTAGAGACAATGAAAGATGGGCTACCAAACAAGAAGAAGAAGAGAAAATAGCAAGAGCAAAAGGCTTGGATGAAGATCCATTTTATGATTTAGATAATAGATAAAGGAGGAAATTGATATGTTTTTACAAATTGCAAGTTTAGTTGGTTTATTACTGTTAGGTGTAGTTGGTGCAGTAGGGGCAATGAGTGACACAGTTAGTACAAAGGGTATGACGTATAGCGACCCAACACCAGAAGCGCCACAAAAACAAAATGATGACAAACCTCAAAATGATGCACAAGCACAAGAAGAGGCAAATAATGCACTTCCTAAAAAAGAAGAGCAAGTAGAGGAAGAAGAGAGTAAGGAAGAGCCTAAAAAAGAAGAAGAGAAAGAAGACGAAAAAGAAGAAGTAAGAGTTTTCAATCATAACTTTAAGGCAGAAGAGGAAAAACCATCTGTTGTTGACGAAATAGCGAAGGAACTTAAAGATTCTGAACCAAAACAAGGGGCAGAAGAAACAGAAGATAAACCTAAAGAGGAAGCGGAAGAAACTAAAGACGTGCAAGAAGACCAAAACTTAGACGAGGGCGTAGAACTAGTTCCACCTCCAGTTACAGTTTCTAGCGATTCTGCGAGCACCTCAACTAGTGCATCATCTTCATCTGGTTCAGCAGGCAGTGGAGATACAAACTAAAACTAATAATAAAAAGCGAGCATAATTACGCTCGTTTTTTTTATTTTTAATAAACATTATGGTGTTTGTATGTTTACCTAACAGTTTTTTTGTGTTATAATTCTATGGAATTTAAAAAAGGAAAACAATATTAATGCTAAGTGTAAACAATTTAAGAATACAATTTGGAAAGAGAGTGCTTTTTGAAGATGTAAATTTGCAATTTACTAAAGGAAATTGCTACGGAATAATAGGCGCAAACGGCGCAGGTAAGAGCACTTTTTTAAAGGTGCTTTCAGGCGAACTTGAACCACAAAAGGGCGAAGTGATTTTAGACAAAAAAATGCGTATGTCCATACTATCACAAGACCAAAATAAATTTAACGACGAGACAGTTTTAAAGACTGTTTTATTGGGTCATAAGCGCTTAGTTGAAATTATGGACGAAAAAGAAGTTTATTACTCTAAGTCAGACTTTAATGATGAGGACGGACTAAAACTTGCGGAATTAGAGGGCGAGTTTATGGAACTAAACGGCTGGGACGCAGAGAGCGACGCCCAAATTTTACTAAATGGCGTTGGCGTACCTACAGAAAACCACTACATTTTAATGAAAGATCTTGACCCAAAACAAAAGGTTAAAGTTTTACTGGCGCAAGCACTATTTGGTAACCCAGATGTGTTAATTCTGGATGAGCCAACAAACAACCTAGAAATAAACACAGTTAGATGGCTAGAAACCTTTTTATTAAACTTTGAGAACACAGTAATAGTAGTTAGCCACAATAGGCACTTTTTAAACAAGGTTTGTACTCATATTTGTGACATTGACTACGGCAAAATTAATATTTTCTTAGGAAACTATGATTTCTGGTACGAAAGCAGTCAACTTTTATTAAAACAAAGCAAAGAATTAAACAAAAAGTTAGAGGCGAGAGCGAACGAGTTAAAAGAGTTTATTGCGCGCTTCTCTGCAAATGCGTCTAAGAGCAAACAAGCAACTTCAAGAAAGAAAGAACTTGAAAAATTAACCCTTTCTGACATTAAACCATCTAGCAGAAAGTACCCATACATAGACTTTAAGCCAGAAAGACTTGCAGGAAACGACATTTTAGTTGTTGAAAACCTAACAAAGAAAGGTTATTTTGAAAATGTAAGTTTTAGGGTAAACCACGACGATAAAATTGCCTTCATAAGCGAAAATAGTTTAAAAACGACAACACTTTTTGAGGTTTTGGCAGGAGAACAAAAGGCAGATAGTGGCACAATTACTTACGGTAAAACAATTACAGTTAGTTATATGCCAGAAAACAATGATAAGTACTTTAAAGGCGTAGAATTAAACCTTGTAGATTGGTTAAAGCAATATTCAAAGGATACGCACGAAGAGTTTGTTAGAGGCTGGCTTGGAAGAATGCTATTTTCAGGCGAAGAATCTTTAAAAAAGGCAAGTGTAATAAGCGGTGGCGAAAAAGTAAGATGTATGCTTGCTAAAACAATGTTAAATGCAGGCAACTTGATTATTTTGGACGAGCCAACAAATCACTTAGACCTTGAAAGTATTACCGCACTTAATAATGGTTTAATTAATTATAAGGGCAACTTGTTGTTTGCCTCTCACGACCAAGAAATTGTAAACTCAACAGCCAACAGAATAATTGAAATAGTAAAAGACGGCATAATTGACAAAATGATGAACTATGATGAGTACTTGGACTGGAAAGAGAGTAATAAGTAATTTATTATTGTAATTGAACTTAAATATGGTACAATTAATATATAAATTTAATTAGAGGTGATAATTATGAGGCACAATCTAATGTTAAGAGGGGCCAATTTATTACACAGTGGAGAAGATATAACCAAAAAAAAGACAGAGTACAAAAGTACACTCGCTCATGATTTTGGTTTAATAAAAAAATTAAAAGACTTAAAAAACGCAAAAAATAATGTAGAAGTTTCAGACGCTCAGTACTATAACGACTACTATAGAGGCGTATATAATATGCCTATTGAAAAATTTATAGAAGCGTACATTTCATTAATTTTTAAAAATCCAACTCAACAATTTTTAACAGTTGACATTGTTGTGCCTTATTTTCGCACAGAGGGCGGTCATCGCACTGGCTTAACCAGTTGGGATGGTAAATACTTTGTTGACCTAAGGGTAACAACTGAGAACGGTTTTGTAGTTGAAAATAGGATTTATTCCGTTGAGGAAGTTGAAAAATTAATAGGCGACGACAAAATTTTTGCTTCCAATTGGTTTGCTGGTAAGCGTGCAACCGAAGAGGAGTATGAAAAAAGCACCTCATATAATAAGTTACATACATTGTTTGTGGACAATCAAAGTCAAATAGAACATCACCAAGATTTTTCATATTTACCATTTTATAAGCACTCTTATGACATTGTAAGAAACAGTCAAGACGAAGAACAAATAAATGAAGATTTAGCCGATTTTATGTTGCGTTTTGAAAGTCAAGTTACAAGTATTGCAGAAAAGCAAGCCAGCAAAAAGGAAGATAACGAAAAGAAAAATTATGTCCGCAAAGCAGAGCATAATGCAGACATTATAAAACTTTCTAAAGGTGCACTTGAATCCTTAGATGACCTTATGCGAGAATAGAAATATAGGAGATAATTTTTATGACAAAATCCGATATAAAAAATTTAATTAAAGAGGCTAAAGCGGTATTAAAGTATAGTTACAGTCCATATTCGCATTATGCTGTAAGTGCGGCGCTTTTGACTAGTGACGGCAAAATTTTTACAGGTGTTAATATTGAAAACGCAAGTTATGGTGCTTCAATGTGTGCCGAGAGGGTGGCGGTATTTAAAGCAGTTTCCGAAGGGCATAAAAATTTTGAGGCAATAGCAGTAACAACTGCAGGAGACAGTGCAAAACCATATCCGTGCGGAATTTGCAGGCAAGTTTTAAGCGAGTTTTCACCAAATATGACTGTAATTGTGGCTATGGATGAAGAACACTATGAGGTTTTAAAACTTAGCGACATATTGCCACACAAATTTGAACTTTAAAATAATATTAAAAAACAAAAATATAATTCCTTTCGTATTTTCATAAAAAGGCAAAGTACGGAGGGAATTATTTGTAATAAGGGGCTTTTTTAAAAAGATATATGAAAAAAACTATATGCAATATTTGTCCGCGCAACTGCAATATAAACAGAAATGAAAAGGCTGGTTATTGTGGTGCAAAGACTTTAAAAATAGCAAAAATAATGAAGCATTTTTGGGAAGAACCAATAATTAGCGGCACAAATGGAAGTGGAGCCATATTTTTTTCGTACTGCAATTTGAAATGTCTGTATTGTCAAAATTATGAACTGTCTCACGGTGGGTTAGGTAGGGAATTAACCATTAAAGAACTTGCCGATATTTTTAAGGAACTAGAACAAAGTGGTGCACATAACATAAATTTAGTTACGCCAACACACTATACTGACGAAATAATAGAGGCGTTAAAAATTTATAGACCCAACATTCCCATTGTATGGAATACAAGTGGTTACGAAAGTGTAGATACCATAAAAAAACTAAAAGATTATGTAGATGTTTATTTATGCGACTTTAAATATGCCGACAATAAACTTGCGGCAGATTATTCAAAGGCACCAAACTATGTAGAAAGCGTGACGAGTGCACTTTTAGAGATGCGTAAAAATGAGCCCAAAGACATAATAGACAATGGAATAATGAAAAAAGGCATAATTGTTAGGCACATGGTATTGCCAACTCACTCAAATGACAGCGTAAAGGTCTTAGAATGGGTTAAGGAACACTTGGGCGCGGACACTATTGTCAGTTTAATGAGCCAATACACGCCTTGTTATAAGGCAAAAGAACACCCCATATTAAAAAATAGGGTTTCACCTCTAGAATATAAAAGAGTGGTGCAAAAATGTATTGCTCTTGGACTAGAAAATGGTTATTTGCAAGAGGCAACAAGTGCGAGTTGCGAGTACATTCCAGACTTTGGTGTTTTTAAAGACCTTAAATAAAATATATTTAAAAAATCGCCCAAACTAGGCGATTTTTTTATATTGTTACATTGTTATTTCTGTATTAAAGTTTGGAACTATCAATGTTTCTTTTATTTTAGATATTTGCTCTGCACTTGTTTTACAAGCGACATGCCAGTTTGTCAAAGTTTCATAGGTTTTTTCGTCTACTGGCTTTTTTTCAACAAAGGCGTTTATATATTCCGACAAAATTTCATAACCCTCAATTTCTGCCTTTATTGCCAAGTCTTTGTTTACTTTGTCAAAAACATTGTCTAAAACTTTAAATAATTCTTTTGCTTTTGTTTCAGAAGGAATAATTTTTAGTAGCCCTTTTTCTATTAAGGAAATATCATGTAGCATCCTCGCTTTTTGGCAGGTCTTTTCGCCTAATAGTGTTTGAATAATGTCTCCAAAACTAGGGTAATCTGACACTTCTTTAATGTTAAAAATTTTTTGTGTGCGTGCCTCATTTAAAAAGTCATCAATTCCATAATTTATAGGTGAATTTTGAGACTTTGTTTCAATTAAGTTTTGATCGTAGTCAAAATGCCTAACGTAGTCAATGTCTAAAACGTGCGTCCAAAGACCAGAGTAAAGGAAGACCTTTTTATTTTCCTCATCAACTACAACTTCTGAAAACTCCATGTGGCAAAGTTCATGTGCAAGGGCGTGTAATTTGTCGTGCTTGCAGTTTATATTTATATGATTTCCCCTTACTGTATATGCAGAGGGTTCATTATTGTTTAGGAATATTGATAGTGTTTCAAGGTTTTTTTCTAGTAGTTTAGTGCTAAGACCTATGTTTTTTGCATTTGCTTTAATTGAGTTTACTAATTTTTCTATTCTGGTTAGGTCTTCCTCTGTTAGATTAGAAAGTTCAGCCTCTTGTTTTTCAAAGTGACTTATTGTATCTTTACTAGCCATTTCAAAACCATAGTAATCGTATACATATATTCTGTCTGTGCCGCCTAATTCTTTTGCAACATAATATTGCATGAATTCATCATCTTCGTCGTCAATTGTTCCCAAAATCATAAATGTTTTTTCCATTAACATAACCTCAAATAGTTTTTAGTAGTTTACACCAGAATGATTATATTTGCAACATAAAAAAATTTAAAAAACACCTATAAAGGTGTTCTTTTATTTTAAAAACTCTAAAAACTTTTT
The DNA here is from genome assembly GCA_050178795.1 of Spirochaetales bacterium. GTDB lineage: Bacteria > Bacillota > Clostridia > Christensenellales > UBA1242 > STF1-184. The sequence goes on along the minus strand of JBFXFT010000007.1, from coordinate 33,388 downwards.
TGTCGCCGCACTAATGTTTTGAGGGTTTACATAATAGCCATATTCCATTTTAGGGTAGGTGTAGTCGGTATTTGTTTTAAATAACTTTTTATTTGCAATCAACTCACTCACCAAATAGTCTGGCACCAGTGCAATACCTAAATTGTTTATAGCAAGTTCAATTTGCATATTATAACCAAGTATTTCAAGTAGAGATTTTGGAACTATGTTGTTTTCAGTCAAAAAACCGTTTAAAGTTTGTCTACTAAATGAGTCTTCGTCTTGGCTAATATACACTAAGTCGTCCTTTTTACTTACATTTTTTAGGTACTCTTTTCCACATACAAATATGTATTCAACATCTAGTAGTTTTTTAAATTCAAGGTTTTTTACTTGATCGTTTTTTTGTGTAATTAAAAAATTAATTTGACCAAGTTCAAGTTTATTTAGCATATTTTTTTGTGTTCCGTCTATTTGTTGAATAGTTATTTTTGGGTATTTACTTAAAAAGTTTTTTATTGGCTCCACGAGTAATTTTTTTGCTATATTTGTGCCAGCCCCAAATGTGACAGAGCCATATTCAAGCGCCTCGTCCTCATCTAAAATTTTGTCTATGTTTTGTAACTCTAAAAGCCCACTATTTACCGCCTTAAAAATGCGTTCGCCTACCTCTGTTAAAACAATCCCATTTTTTACTCTATTAAAAAGTTTTACATTTAGTCCGTCTTCTAACTTGTTGATAGTTTGAGTAACTGCAGGCTGAGATATGTATAGTTTTTGAGCTGCTTTTGTTAAGTTTTGCTCTTTAGCCACCTCATAAAAAATTTTTAAGTGGTCCAAATTTATGTCTTTAATCATAAGTACTCCTTATGGGATTAATAATTTTTTCATATTTTACTTATATCATAAAAAGCGATATACTGCAAGTGTAGGAGGGCATATTATGGAAATTATTAATAAAGCAATGGAATTTGCAACAAAAAAACACGAGGGACAAATAAGAAAGGGGAGCCCAATACCATACATAGTACATCCTTACGACGTTATGCAAATTTTAAAAGGCGCAGAAGCGAGTGAAAAAGTGATAGCGGCTGGTATTTTGCACGATACGCTTGAAGACACCGAAACTACAAAAGAGGAACTTGAACTTGAATTTGGCAAAGAAATTGCAACTTGGGTAGAATGTGAAACCGAAGACAAGTCAAAACCCTATATTGAGCGAAAAACAGAACATATGGCAAAAATAAGTATGGCGTCAATAGAGGTCAAAGCGATAAACTGTGCCGATAAAATAGCAAACCTTAGGGCGACATCACTTGATTACCCTACATTTGTTGGTGAGGAATATTGGCAAAGGTTTAATAGGGGCAGGGACGTTGTCAAGTGGTATTATGGGCTTGCAATAGAATCTTTAAAAGAGTTAGAAGAAAATAACAAGTATAAAAATATGTACGATAATTTAATATTTATTTATAATAAAATTTTTTCAAATTAATTCAGTTTTTTTGCAATCGGTATTGACAAAAAAGGCGTGTTCTTATACAATAGTATAAACAAATTGGAGGGAATTATGACAGGAGCACGTATTAATAAAAAATTAGAAAAAATACAAATGGCACAAGATAGTTTAGTAGAAAAAATTTCAAATTGCTCTTCATTTAAAGAAGATCTAGAAAACGCAAATACTAAACTTAACAAAGAAATTGAAGAAAAAACAGCAGAAATGCGTGAACTTGAAGCATTAAAGCCAGTTGCCAATTTTAAAATTTTGCTTGAAGACTACACTCAATTAAAAGAGACTTTGCGCGATTTACAAACTGGGGTACGCTCTCCACTTGGTATTGCTCTATCTGGTGCTACGAATGCTTATGAAACAAAAGGCACACCAGAACAAATTACAGAAGCGGAAGACGAGTTAAAGGTAGTTGAAGGCAATATGAAAGAAGCCCTTAAAATAAGCCAAGTAAGACGTTACTATGTTCGTTATTATAAAAATAATCAAACACAAGCAAAAATTAATGATAACAACGAGCAAATTGCTAAACTAGACAAGACTATTACAGATTTAACGATAGAATATGAACTAAAAAACATAGATAAACAAGGTTATATAGAAAAAAAAGGTGCAGCAGTAACAAAAGACTCTGACGAAAATGTAAGATAACTAAATTAAAAAGTTTAAACCGCCATTTTGGCGGTTTTTTTTTATTGTTACAGCAAATATTTTTATCAAGTATTTATATATTTTTTAAATTCCGACAAAAATTGTCTGAATTATATTGACTTTTTAATATTTGTTTCGTATAATAAACTCGTTTTTACAAAAAACTTAATAAAAATCCATCGCATTATTGGCATTTGGCTGCAATGTCAAAATAATTTAAATAGGAGAATATATGAGATACACAGGTCCAATGTGGAAGGTATCTAGAAGACTAAAATATTCATTATTAGAAACAGGAGAAGAGCTTGAAAAAAGACCATTTGCACCGGGGCAACATGGAAAAGACAGCAAAAAACTTAGCGAATACGGCAAACAATTACAGGAAAAACAAAAGGTAAAGTTTCAATATGGGCTTACAGAAAAACAATTAAAACTTGTTTTTGGTAAGGCAAAAAAGCAAAAGGGCAATATTGGCGAGACCTTTTTAACTATGCTTGAAATGAGGTTAGACAATTTGGTTTATCGCAGCGGATTTGCTGCAACTAGGCGTCAAGCAAGGCAACTAGTTTCTCACGGACACATATTAATAAATAAAAAGAGTGTAAATATACCTTCTTACTTAGTTTCAGTGGGCGATATTTTAGAACTTTCAGATAGCGCAAAAAATTTTGCATTAGTAAAAGACAATTTGTCCGCAAATTTTATTGTTCCCGCATACTTGACTTTAAATAAAGACAATTTTACATCAGAACTTACAAGAAAGCCAAAGAGGGAAGAGTTTTTGCAACAAATTGAAGAGTCTTTAATTGTGGAATATTACAACAAATAAGTTTAAAGGCGCATAGTTGATATGTGCTTTTATTTCAATAATCACACGGCACAAAATAGACAATAAATTTTCTTTGTGCTAACATTTTAGTATAGTGAGGTATAGTATGGAAATTTTTAAAGATTATGTTAACAGCATTGAAAATAAAGATAATAGACAAAAATTTGAAGGTGTTTTGGAGTGGGTTCAAAAAACTTTTCCAAGGTTAACGCCAAGATTTGCATGGGGTCAACCTATGTTTACTTTAAACGGAACATTTATAATAGGCTTTAGCGTAGCAAAGCCTCATTTTGCGTTTGCTCCAGAGGAGTTAGCAGTAAACGTTTTTTCAAGCGAAATAACAAAGGCAGGTTACGACCACGGCACAAAATTTGCTCGCATAAAATGGAGTGCACCAGTAAATTATGCCTTGTTAAAAAAAATCATTGAATTTAATATGATAGATAAGGCAAATTGTAAAACCTTTTGGCGCAAATAGAATTTATTTTGTTTGACTATTGACACTAGAATTTTTTTAAACTATAATTACATTAGTTAACTGTTGGGGGACTATGAAAATGAAAAATAAATATAGAGATAAAGATTATGTTGCTGAGGTCGCTTTTGGTGGTGCTCTTGTAGCCCTTGGGGCTCTTTTATCAGGAATGATTTTGGCTGGTACACTTGGCTTTATAGCCGTTGTTGGTGCTGGTTCAGTTGCTGGTTTGGGTGTTTATAGAATTATGGACAACTTTAAGGATGCAGTAGAACAAATACGCACAAAAAGAGAAGAAAGAAAACATAAAAGAGAGTTGAAAAGAGAAGCAAGAAAGGCTAAGCATAACACAGTTACTAAATATGAGGAAAAAGATATTTTAGAGACCCCAGTTAAGGCAGACAAAGTTGAAAAACCAACTAGAGTTGCAACTGCAGACAAAGACTTTTCTAACACGCTATAATAATTAAAATTTAAAACAATAAAAACCTTGCCTTTGGGTGGGGTTTTTTGTTGTAAAATGAGTTTACAAAATACAATTTTATCTTTACAATAGTTATAAATATAAAGGACGAAACTATGTCAGATATCCAAAAGAAAAATATGTTATTACTCTTAATAGCAAGTGCAACTTATAGTTTTTTTTCAGTTATATCTGATGGAAACTTGACGAGTTATATTTTAAGCAGTTATACAGATAGCAAATTTATTATTGGTGCCTATAGTTGTTTAATGGCACTAGGCATAATTTTGTTACAATTTCCTGTCAGTAATAGGTTAGAAACACAGCATTGGCATACGTATAAGACTTTTTATAGGTCACTTTGGGCTAATTTTTTTGCTACATTAGGTTTAGCGGTAAGTGCCTTTTTATTTTGGGGACAAAGCATATTTTTAGCATTGTTTTTTCTGTTCAACTTTTTGTTGCAATTAAGTAGGGGCATTACCAACCCCTCACTTACCTATATGGTGAAGCAAAATTTTGATAAGCATTTTGTACCAAAATACTTTAAAACAAAAATGATAGTGGTTGCCGCAAGTAGGCTACTAGCACTAACTATTAGTTTTTTTGTTATCTCACAATATTTTACTTTAGAAAACAACTATAAATTTTACTTTTTAATGTTTGCCATTGCACCGCTTGGCTATTTAATTTCAACATATTTTTTTAAGTCATCTCAAGCAAATATAATTAAAACAAAACAAGAAAAAACAAACTATTTTAATTTAATTAAACAAATTTTAAAAGAAGACACGAGATATAAAAAATATTTGTATAGCAGTGTTTTTGCATTTTTAGCGTACACTTTTACGCCATTTATTATCGTAATGGCAAAAGAGCAGTTGGGAATTACACTTACTGATGTTTTTACTATGACGGCAAGCGTAATAGGTGCCACAATTTTGTTTGCATCAGTTGCAGGAAAACTAAAACTAGCCAAATTCTATGAGCGCTATTTAAGCATATTTCGCACTCTTGCAATAATATTTTTGTTAATTTTAATTTGTTTTCCAATAAGTAAACCATTTATTTATCTAGTACTAATATTAAACGCCTTTACACAAAATGGAGAGGAACTAACATTCAGCAACTTTTCTATTATTTATGGTAAAGAAAGGGCTTCAAGTTATGCCAGTATGTATAATTGGATAGTCAATTTAATAAAAATGGTTGGCTATTTAGGAATAGGAATATTAATTGATGCATTTGGCTATTCTGTATCAATTATGTTTTCTATTTTGCTACTTATAATTTCAATTTCCTTATTATTACAAAAGAATGAGTCCTACTAAAATTGGCTATAATAATTAAAATTTAAAACAATAAAAAAACTCACCAATAACAGTGAGTTTTTTTATAGTTAATCAAAATTAATTTTATCTACTACATTTTTTATTACTGAAATAGAATTTTCATATTGTTTAAGTTCTTCGTCAGAAAAATCTACTTCTATTTGGTCTCTTACTCCCTTTATGCTCATAATAGTAGGGGTAGAAATATAAATATCGTGTTTTTTATTATATGTGCTTAATGTTAAAATGGAATTATCGTTTGTTAAAATGCTCTCAGTAATTTTTAATAAGCAAACACCAATTCCGTAACTCGTATTGCCCTTTTTAGAAATAATGTCATAAGCACTTTCTCTTACTTCTTTTTGTATTTCCAACATTTGCGTTTTAGATAGGTAATCTTTAACATCTTTTACACCAATAGTCGCTTTGGACCAAGGGATCATCTCGCTGTCGCCATGCTCGCCAACGACATAAGCGTGAATATTTTTTGGGCTTATTTTAAGTTTTTCTCCAACAAGATGTTTTAACCTTGCTGTGTCAAGAGTTGTTCCACTACCTATGACTTTAGTTGAATCTCCTGTTAACTTATATGTTACATAACTCATAATATCTACAGGGTTAGTTGCAATTAAATAAATACCCTTAAAGTTTGATCGTTTTATTTGAAAAATAACGTCTTTAAAGACTTCTAAATTTTTATTAATAAGGTCAAGCCTTGTTTCGCCAGGATTTTGGTTTCGTCCAGCACAAATTACAATGATTTGTGCGTTTTCGCAATCCGCATACGAACCTGCCTTAATTTTTATTTTGGTCGGCGCAAAAGGCAATGCGTGGTTTAAATCCATTGCTTCTCCCTTGGCTTTTTCATTATTTATGTCAATTAAAACCAGTTCATCTACCTTGCTGGGTTGATTAACTAACGCATAAGCATAACTCATGCCAACATTACCTGTTCCTACAATAACTACTTTCATTTTGACTCCTATAATTGTGTTTTATTAATAAATTATATCACAATTTATAAATAACATTTAAGGAAATAAGTCTTTTATTATAAAATTTACAATTGAATTAGATAAAAGGCTGTGTTATAATTAATTATAAAAAAAATGTGTAAACTTGGAGGAATGGAGTGAAATATAGGGTATTTTTGTTAGATAATGATGGCGTACTTGCCAATTCAAATGTTTTCCACTATGAGGGATACAGAGATATTGGCAAAGAAAATTTTCCAGATATTGATTATACATATGACGAACATATGACCCTGTTAGGTGTGAGTACGCATGACACATTTGTTGCTATGTTAAAAAATCATGGCTATGGGGACAGGCTTCAAGAGACTGCAATTAAAGAGATTGTTGCTAAAATGGAAGAAGAAAAGAAACAGGATTTTCAAACAAGATGTGAAAATTCAACACCTGAAGTTTTATTTCCTGGCATAAAAGAGTTTATTATATCCGCAAAAAAGGCTGGCATAATACTTATTGTTTGTTCGTCTTCGTCAAGTGTTGGTGTTATGATAAAAAACACCGAATTATTACCATATATTGACTATGTGGTAGACACATCAAAAGGTTCTGTTGATTGCATAACTCCTGCTGCAATAAAAAATGGCAAGATACCAGGCAAGCCTGAGCCAGATTTGTTTTTGGTTGGCTTTATGCGAGGCAAAGAAATTTTGCCAGACCTTAAAAAAGAAGAAGTTTTAGGGTTTGAAGATGCAACAAACGGCGTAGCCGCAATTAAGCGCGCAGGGATTGACGCTTTATATATTGGAGATGTAAACCACCCAAGCAATAAAAAAGCCTTTAAAGAATTTAATGTAGAACCTAATTATGTGGTTTCACATTCTTCAGAGTTAACTCTTGCTAAGGTTAGTGAACTAATAGATGAAAAAACAGGGGAATTATCAGTATAATAATAAAAACCTTGCCTTTTGGTAAGGTTTTTTGTTGTAATACCGTAAAACAATATAAGTCTATAATGTCAAATTATAAATAACAATTATAAAAAACTGATAAGAACAGACTAATTCTCATCAGTTTTATTTGGCGGAAGGGGAGGGATTTGAACCCTCGGTCCTTTATGGGGACATTGGTTTTCGAGGCCAACACATTTAGCCGCTCTGACACCCTTCCTCGTAGCAAATTGCTATTGCAAAAGCCCACTTCGCAATACTTTTGTAATTATTTTCTAATACTGTTTATTGATACAGCAAGATAATTTTGTCCGTTAATACTGTTGTAGGTAACCTATCTATAATTTATTAACTACAACATATTAACATAAAGTAATTGTGAAAACAAGCATAAAAAGAAAGCCTAAAAATTATTTTTAGGCATTTGTCTCTTTTGGTTTTTCGTTAGGTAAAACTAGGTTTAAAAATATTCCTAGAACGGTTGCTACAAATAGTGGAGACATTTCTATTCCGCCGACCATAATTTTGTAAGCGGTGTTTCCTGTTACATCTCCTATTAGGCTTAGTGCGCCAAGTCCAAGTCCAACTGAGAGTATAAGAGTAGATATAATTAAATTTTTAGAGTTACTTAAATCAACCCTTGCCTCAATTAAACCCCTAAGCCCAGAGGACGCAATCATACCAAATAGCACTATTGAAGCGCCACCAATAACGGCAGGCGGAATACTAGTCAAAAACTCTGCAAATGGGGTAAAAATACCAAATAAAACTGTTAAGCAAGCCGCTATAAATATGTTGCGAGGGTTATAGTTTTTTGTAAGCGCCAACACTGCAGTATTTTCTCCATAAGTGGTGTTTGCAGGTCCACCAAGTGCACCCGCTATCATCGTTGCAACGCCGTCACCAGTCAGTGTTCTATGCAGTCCGGGGTCTTTAATAAAGTCCTTGCCACAAATTATGCTGTTTGCACTTATGTCGCCTAAGTGTTCCATAATTGACACTATCGCTATTGGCATAATGCTTAAAATTATGGACCAATTAATGTTTAAACTGCCATAAAAACCAAGATATGTATTTAGATTTTGGAAGACAAATATTTGACCAGAAAAAACGCCATCTAAGTTAACTAGTCCAATCGCTGCGCCATACAAATAACCAACGGTAAAACCAATTATTATTGGCATAACGCGAAGAAAACTTTTTTGCTTAGTAAAGGCATTTATTATTATGATGACTAGTGCAGTTATAATTGCGCAACTCCACTCATTAAAGGCAGATGACCCACCAGAAACATAGTTTGCCACAATGTTGTTATATAGCATTTTTGGCGCAAGAATAAGACCTATTAAAATTACGACAGGACCAATAACAATGGTTGGGAAAATTTGTTTAATTTTTTCTACACCTATTTTTTTAACTATAAAAGCAAAGAGTAAATAAACTAAGCCTGTTAAAACAAGGGCAACTGCAAGCCCACCCATAGCGGTATTCCAAGTTGGGCTACCAATTAGTCCTGCGGTGCCTAAAATGGCTATGTATGACGGCAAAAAGGCAAAACTAGAGCCCAAGAATACAGGCACTTTTTTTTGTGCTATAAAATAAAACGCCATAGTACCAAGTCCGGCTGCTATTAGCGCAATAGAAATATTCATATTTGAAAGAATAGGGACTAAAATTGTTGCTCCAAGCATAGCAAACATATGTTGCAAACTTAAAACGAAATCTTTACCAGAGTAGTTTATTTTTTTCATATTTTTTTACCCACTTATATTGTTAATAGTATAAATTATTTTAAATAAATTTCAAATTAAAATTGAGTGGGCTCTTTCAAATATATTTTTAAAAAGGTGCTTTATTGCAACAAAAAACCGCTCAAAGCGGTTTAAGTTTTAAAGTGCGCTAGTAATTAAAAAACCAACTATTATTCCTAAAATTGAGAACAGTGCGTTTAGCCTACTTTCGCCCATTGTGATGGAACTTGGTATAATCTCTTCAAAAATGATGTATAGCATAGAGCCAGCCGCAAAGGATAGGGCAAGCGCCGTTGCTATGCCGCCAATTTCGCCAAACAAAGCACCTATGACAGAGCCAATAATTGTGGTTGCACTTGCTAGCATAATAAGTCCAAAGGCTTTGGTTCTAGCAACTCCTCCAGTTACAAGTGGCACTGACATTGCCATGCCCTCTGGCAAGTTGTGTACTGTAAGTAAAATGGCAAGCGTAATCGCTAGTCCTATGTCAATAGCCCCAGAGGCACCAATAGCCATACCTGCAGGAATGTTGTGTATTCCTACCGCAAAAAGCATAACAACGCCTGCTCTTAGTAGCCCTTCGTTTTGCTTTTCGTAGCCAACTACATCGTGGTGATGTTTAGGATTGCAACAATCGTGATCGTGTACTAATAGGTGAGAGTGTTCTGTTTTTTTGTCTAGTAAAAAATTTAAACCACTAACGACAAGTACTCCAATCATTAAACCCAATGTGGTAACCCAAGTTCCACCCAAACTAAATGCTTCTGGTACCAAGTCAAATAGCGCAATTCCTACCATTGTTCCGCTGGCAAAAGTAAGTATTCCACTTATGGTTTTTTCTGTTTTGCCACCCAAGAACATACCAATAAGAGCGCCTGCACCTGTTCCAACTATTGCCGCTAAGCCACTTATTAAAATAATATATAAGATATTCATTATTAATTCCTTTAACTATTCAAGTTATAATCAATTTCTTTTCATATATTAGCACAAAGTTGGCACTATTGAAACGATTTTTTGAAAAAACATAAAAATCTTTTTAAAAACATTGACTTTTGAGTTTTTATTTGTGTATAATAAACACATAATCATTTTTGGAGGGTATTTATTATGGAACTAGAAAGAAAAATAAGACAAGATTACTTTGACGATGAAAAAGAACGATATGAGAAAAGAAAGACCTTTTTAGAGACTAAAATAAAATTAGAAGGCGTAAAAAATCCTGTTGCACTTAGAGATTGTTACGCATCGGTCAAGTTGGTTAGAGTCTTAGACAGAACGCTCTATGACATTAATTACTATGCTAAAATAAATACAGAAAAAATTTATTTAGATGAAAACTTGTTTGATGCTGTCGGCTTTCATTTAGTCAATATGAAGTATGTTGGTAAAGAAGTATCATTAGCACATAAAAGGTTTGTAAGGTCAATGGGGACAGACAACACTAAATATGAATTAATGTCTAAATATATGACGAAGTTGGAAGAGTTGAGTGCAGATAAAATTGAAAAACTTATAAACAAATTGTTAGGGCAAAAGGTTGATAAGCGTGTAAGTATGATAAATTACTTTTCGTTTATAGAATTTAAAACGGCAAATATAGGCGTAACTTTTAACCCATTTGAGGTAAATTTTGTCTCTGTTCCAGTAGCCGCAAATTCACAATTTAAAAAACTTTTAAATAAAGATGCGGAAAATCTAAAACTACTAAATTTTATGGCGAAACATTTTGGAAAGGAGTACATAGCCGACAGAATTAAGTTTTATAAAGCCCAACAAGAAGAGAGCTATATTTATTATGAGGAGCCAAATAGAATTTGTCATGACCCATATATAATTAAACTCAATGATAAATTAATAATAAAAACCAATAACGAAAATAGAAAGATAGCGCAAAATCGTCGCAAAATAGCACATTCAAATTATTTAAAAGATGTTAAGGCACGTAGGAAAAAGCAAGTGCGTAACTTAAAACCTAATGAGGAAAATACTAGATAAATATATAAAATTGATTTTTAAAATTTTTAAATTATGTTAAAATGATAAAAACAAATTAAGGAGATTTTTTATGGGCTTTTTTGATATTAAGAACAAAATAGACGCCAAAATGGCAGAATTTGACGAAAGGTTTAAAAAAATGCAAGATGGAAGTTTTGGAAAGCACGATGAGCACGAGAGCAATATTCATCACCACCATCATTTTAACAACGAAGAAAAGGAAGAAGTATTAGAAGAAGAGGTGGCTTACGATTCCGATGAGGAAGAGCCAAAATTTATCAGCAGTAAAACAGAATTTGACTACCCAGTAATTATGGAGAGGATGGACACAAGTGAATTTGTGGCAACCCCATTTGACCTGGATTTAAACGAAGTTGGCGATTCTGTTGAAGAATGTCTTTTTAAAATTGGTAGAGCACTTGAAAAGGAATTACAATTTGAAATTCAAGATATGGGCGAAATGCCACACATTCCAACAGTTGAAGAGTTGGAGGCAAAAAAACAAGTTCAAAAATACTTGTCTAGGGGCATGAAAATAAAAATAGCCAAAGTGAAATTAGATTTGCACTCCCTTCAAGAGGATGAAAATTGGTAAAAATAAAAAAAGCGTTTTAAATAACGCTTTTTTATTTGTTTTTTTGTAGAAAATTGTCATTGTATTTATCTGCAATATGTGTTATTATATAAACAATAATACTTAATATTTCTAATTTAAAACTACGGGAGTTATCGCTATGGAAGTTAAAAAGAAAATATATCTTTATTTAGAAAATCATGATCTTTTCAATCAAGGCTTAGAAAAGTTAAGCGAAGACGTTTTTAAGGGTATAGGTTCTTCCGCTATTTCTAGAAAAGTAGTAAAAGCGGGGCTAGTAGAATTAGTAGCAGATGGCAGCATAAAGGTTCAAGATGGTGTTGTATTAAACAATATGAAACTTTATGAGGGTCATTATTATAGAAACAAAAATGGTAGGGGTTATGTAGTATCTAATGAAAATGGAGAGATTAGAGAATACATAGTGCCTGAAAATATGAGCAATAGAGCCTTTAACGACAGTACGGTTCGTTTTGTCGTTGAAAAGGGCGGTGAGAACGAATATGGCGAACAAATTAAAGAAGATTTGGCAAGGATTGTAAAAACCGTTAAAAGGCATAACGATTTGCTATATGGAACATCGGTAAAAATTAACAATAATTATTATTTTTTGCCTGATGATAGTAGGTTTACAAATAAAATTGAGTTAACTAACAACGAATTTGCACCTCTTGCTGTAAACACTAGGTGCAGCGCGCATATTTCTACGGTTGAATCAAAAAACAACCCAGCAAAACTAGTTGCAACAATTACAGAAATGAAACAAATTTTTGGACCAATTAAAAGCCGTTTGGCGTATATAAACTCTGTTTTAGAGGAGTTTGGTATGTTCCAATTCCATCAAGGCGTAATTGAAGAGGCTGGAAAAATGCCAACTTACGTAACAGAAGAAGATATGGAAGGCAGAGAAGATTTTAGAGACTTTGGCTTTTTTACAATAGACCCAGCGACAACTAAAGATATGGATGACGCCATAAATAAGAAAAGACTTATTAAAAATGAAGTTCAAGTGGGTTATACATCTTATGTTGCTATAGCCGACGTGGCGCACTATGTAAAAGAGGGAACTAGAATTGATAAAGAAGCCTACAACAGAGGTTTTAGCGGTTATTTTGCTGGTGGAGTTCACCCAATGTTGCCAGAAGTGCTTTCAAATGGTACCTGTTCACTAAGCGAGGGAGAAGACAGACTTGCGATTGTTACAGTGACAGATATATCAAATGCAGGTGAAATACTTGGCTATGATATACACGAGGGTATAATCAACAGTAGACATAAATTTGCTTATGAAGAGATTTCGGCAATTCACGCTGGCAAACCATGGGCGTTAGAAAAATTTCCAGAATATAAAGAGATTGTAGATTTATTATATGAATCGTCAGAGAAGTTAGAAAAGCATTATTATCATGAAGGCGCTTTAAAAATAAAGGGGTTTGAGCCTACCATTGTCTTAAATAAAGAACAAGACGATGTAATAGATTTTAGAAATGACAACTATATTGACTCTCACAAAGTAATAGAGATGGATATGGTAACCAATAATACCGTCATAGCAAGATTTTTGCATGAACTAGGAATAGAAAATGTGGCAAGAATTCACGAGGATCCAGACTTAAAGAAAATAGAGGCGCTAGTAGAAAAATTGGTGCTACTTGGCACAAAAGTGGAACTTGGCAACGGTGACAACAAAGCACTACAAAAAATGTTAAAATTAATAGATGAATTACCAAAAAATAAGGCAAAATATTCTTTATTAATTCGCAGCCTAAAAAAGGCGGTTTATGAGCCAGAAGACGGTGTTGGACACTCTGCTTTGGCACTTGATTATTACACTCACTTTACTTCTCCAATTAGGCGTTACCCAGACTTAATAGAGCATAGACTTGTAAAAAGCGCCATTAGAATAGTAAATCAAACAATAAAAGAACACAATATTGATATGACCGGAAAGCACATGAGTGATGTTTTAGGTCAAGTAAAGAAGTATGCTGGTAGCAAACTAGAAAAACTTTCAAATTATGCAGATTTAGTTATAAAATGTTTCCACTTTAACCGCTGTGAAGAAAACATAGAATTGTTATCACAAATCAGCGACCTTGCTTCAGCCGCTATCTATATGAGTAAGCGAGTTGGCACAATTCAAAAAGGCTATGTCAGTGCAATTGACGATAACAATATTACAATGACAATTTATGACAAAAATGACCCAGCACATAGCGATATTATTGAGGTGTTAATTCCATATTCTAGTAATTATATATTAGATGGCGATGGGGTTAGACTTGTAAACAAGAAAACCAAAAATGTTCTTTGTTCTCTTGATCAAGATATTGAAACAAGAATAACAGATGTAGACGTAAACTTACGAAAAATAATTGGTTCACTTGAACTAGAAAATAAAGCAGTACCTCTTAATGACGGATATGAAATGAATTAAAAAAATACCACTGAAAAGTGGTATTTTTATTTTATAAAAAGTTTAATATTGTTAATAAAGATGTGCATATAAATTGGCAATTTTTTTAGGTTTGGGCTATAATAATATTAAGGTGTTTTTGTATACCTTAAAGGAGATTGAATTATGTCTTCAGCAACGCAAACAGTTTTAGAGAGGGCGGTTTTTAAAAAACTTGCAGAGATAGTTTTTACTATTCTTTTAGTAATTTTAATAGGTTTAGTCCTTTCGCTTATTTGGGTAATAATTGGCGCACTTTTTAGTGTAACAATAGTGGGTATTCCACTTGGCAAAAAATGTTTTACCATTGCCAAATATGCTTTTAGTCCGTCTAAAAAGGTCGTAAGTTATGAAAAAGACACGCACAAATTGGCAAACCTTATATGGTTTCCATTTGGTCTAGTCGTTTTTGCTTTAACCTTTGTTTTAACGGCAATCGCCGCACCATTTGCAGTAGTATTTACCAACATAAGAAGATACTATAAGTTATGGAAGATGAGTTTTAAACCATTTAACGTAATAATTGAAAAAGTAAATTAAAAAAAGGGCGTTTTATTATGCAAAACACCAAGTTAAAACTATTAAAAAAGATGCAAATCAATGAAATTACTGATTATACAATTTATAAAAACACTTTAAGGCACATAACCGACAAAAACAGTGTAGAAATTGCAAAATCTGTAATGTTAGAGGAAGAAGAACATTACAAAATTCTTGCAAATATTTCTAAAAAACATACTAGACCTAAACGTTTTAAAATTTTGTGGTTCAAGTTTTTGCGTGCAGTTTTTGGTTGCACTTTTATATTTAAAATATTGCATAAACAAAGCACAAAAATAAGTGAAAATTACTTAAAACTATCCTCAAAGTATGAAAATTTAGAAAAAATATTGAAAGAGGAAGAAGAACACGAAGCAAAACTTTTAGAATTAATCAAAGATGACAGAATTACATATTTAGGCTCTATAGTATTGGCTTTAAATGACGCCATTGTAGAGTTAACAGGCGTAATTGTTGGTTTAACTTTTGCTATGTCAGACACTAGGGTAATAAGTTTGTCTGCACTAGTTACTGGTATAGCATCTGCTCTATCTATGGCATCTAGCGAGTATTTGAGTTTAAAAACGGAAGAAAGCAAAAACATAAAAAAGGCAACTATTTATAATGGTGTGACATACTTAATGGTCGTACTTATTATGATACTTCCATATTTATTTATATCGGATAAATTTATTGCACTAAGCATTATGATGTTGTTTGTAGTTTTTATAATTTTAATATTTACTTACTACACTCACATAGTTAAAGGCGACCCACTAAAACAAAAATTTTTGCAAATGTTATTTATATGTATAACGGTTGCAAGTATATCATTCGTTTTAGGGTATTTAATAAAGATATTTTTAGGCGTGACTGTTTAAAATAAACTTAAAATCATTAAAATAAAAAATGAGGGATGTTCCCTCATTTTTTATTTCTCTATATCTTCTTCTTTTATTATAAATTTTTTTGTTTTGTTGTCAGATGGTGCTTCGTGCATAATTCCAACCATAGTTTTTGAAATAACTTTTTTCAAACTTCTTGCACCCATTGCATCTTCACTAGCAAGTTCAGCAATTTTATCAATAGCCTCTTCCGAAAACTCTAGTTGTTTTCCCATTATTTCAAAGTAACGTTTATATTGTTTAAGAATTGAATTTTTTGGCTTGGTTAATATGCTCTTAAAGTCTTCTTTTGTTAATTTATCTAGTGTAACCACGCTTGGCAACCTTCCCAAAAATTCTGGAATCATACCAAATCTTGTTAAGTCTTCACTTGTTAAATCGTCTAGAAGGTTATTTTCTTTTTTGTAAGTACCTTCATTAATTTGTCTATGTTTAATAAGGGTTTCTATTCCATCAAATGCGCCGCCACAAATAAATAGAATATTTTTTGTATTTATTGTTCTATCGTCAAATCTTTCAAATTTAACATCTGAACCTTCAATAAGTCCAAGTAGTTGTTGTTGAATGGATGTGCCACCAATGTCTAGTCTATCGTCTTTTGTACTAATTTTATCAATTTCGTCTATATAGACAATGCCTCTTTCTGCTTTTTCAACATCATTTTGTGCTTTTTGAAGAAGACTTTGTAAAATTTCATTTACATCTTGTCCTTTATAGCCGTTAGCCGTAAAGTCTGATGCTACAACTTTTACAAAAGGTACATCAAATAGTTTTGATAGTTGCTCAACCATAAAAGTTTTACCGCTTCCAGTAGGTCCTACAAGAAGAATATTGTCCTTATCTAGTTCTACTCCATCTTTGTTAGGATATTCTAAGTTATAAGCAACTCTTTGATAGTGGTAGTAAACTGCATTACTCAAAACCTTTTTTGCGTTTGTTTGACCAATAACATACTCGTCTAGTTTTGCTTTTATTGTTTTGGGAACCAATTTTGAACCATCAGTTCCTTCATAGTCCTCGTCAAGGGGCTCTATATTTAGTCTTCTAAATTCGGCATCTATTTCTTCATCAGTTCTTTCGCCAGTTTTTAAACCTTTCATAAGTGAGTTATCATTTTTTCTTGATAGGTCAATTTTTGCAACAAACGGTTGTTCTTTTTTAGGAGTTAATTTTTCCATATTTTGGTTATAAACGTCTTTCACTGCGCTATAAACCATAGGAAAACCCTCTTCAATTGCATCTTTAGTTTTAAATGAACCAATTATTCTTTGTTTTAAATAAGATAAATTATCAGTTTTTTTATTATCTAGTTTCTTTATAAAGTAGTCATAACAGAATTGAAGCGCACTTTTAGAACTTAGTATTTTTTCAAAATCTCCAGCCGCTTTTGCTTTTTTATATATTGTATCCATCAAACCAGATGCATTTTCTTGTCTGTTATTAATGACGCAATCGTCTACGTCAAAGCCTATAGACCAAAAGACACTTCTACATCCCTCAAACATCTCTTCCCTATGTTTTATTGTTTTCATATCAATATGACGGGCTTTTAATTTTTTAACGTTGGACTTATCCCAAGTGTTATAATAGTGTGCCCTTTCATCAAAATATTCTTCAAAATGTTTTGCGAACAAATACAAAAAATATGCGTCTTTAGATATTATTACATTTTTGTACTCAGTTAAAACAGGGGAGGATATATTGATATTATTTGAAGTTATTTTTTCTTCCATAATTCCCATAAAAAACATCCTTGTGCTTATTAATTACTAATATTATATCACTCTACACAATTTAAAGCAATACCCAAAAACAATAATAAACAGACTAATAAATGACTTATTTTTTTTCTAACATTGACTACAACTAATTTTTATAGTAATATTGTAATGTTTTAACATTAAAGAGGTGACGAGATGTATAATACAGCACACATTTTATATGTAGTTATTAGTTTTGTAGTAATTTTAATTTTTAGTTTTGCTTTTCGTAAAGTTAAAGAGGACACAAGATTAAATATATTGAGGGGGATTGCCATACTTACAATTTTATCGCACATAAGCATAGTTGTTTACGATTATTTTGTGGTTCCTGCAACTACAATTGGTTCTTTGGGTTCTGCAATTTATCCATATTATTTTTGCAATTTCATTATGGTTCTTTTGCCGATAACCTTTTGTGGTCCAAAAGTATTAAAAAAATGGTATCCATTTGTTTTGTGGGCTGCCTTCTTTGGCGGAATGATTACTATGGCAGTGCCAGAGTTTTATAATGGGGGAGACATTTTTTCACTTGGCAACTTTAAATCTTTCTTGTCGCACTCATTTATGATTTTAGCTTTTGTTTATGCTGTTATGAGTGGCGAATATAAAATACAAGTTAAAACGAGTTATATATTTGCTATAGGACTATTACTTTCTGGTGTTTTAGGAGTATTTACTAACTGGCTATGGCAAATTAGTGGCAAGGGTGTTGGCAACTCAATGTATTTAAACGCACCAGCACTAGACGGCACAATATTTTATGGTTATGTAATGGCACCAATTATGGTTGCGATAGTTTACTTAACTGCATATATAATAGATACAATAAAAAAACACAAACAAAAGAACTTAGCACAAGCCTAAGTTTTTTAATTTAAAAATAGTTTTGCCAATATCAACTAATTTTGTTATATTTATTATATAGAGTAGGAGTTTTTATGAGAGAAGTTGCAGTATCGGTCAATTTAAAAAATGTTGGGGTTACGCCACTACATACAATGCAAGCAATAAAAAGCGCGGGCTTTAAAAATATTTTTATTTCGTGGAAAGACTATGTAGATAAAAACGGAAAAATAACAACCAAAGAGCAACAACTAGAAATTGCAAAAGGTCTTGGTTTAAATGTCATATTCGTGCACCTAATTTGTGATAGGATGTTTGAAGTTTGGGATGAGGGAGCAGAAGAGGCGTTTAACAATAAACTTGAAATTTTTAAAAGAGATATTGATGCCTGTAAAAACAGTGGTGTTAAACTTGCCATTATGCACATAAATGGCGGTTGGGAGACAGAAGCCCACATCAATAAAACAGGGTTATTAAGGCTTGGCGAAATGCTAAAATACGCCACAAAAAATGGTATAAGAATTGCTATGGAAAACGCAAATTCAATACCCGGTGGCTATTTAGAAAGCGCCATAGAGACTTTTAAAGACGATATGATAGGAATATGTTATGATTCAGGGCACGCACATTGCAACAAATATGGCAAAACATTTAATTTTGAGCCATTTAAAAATAGAATTTTTGCAGTACACTTGCACGATAACCACGGAAATTTACAAAATGCCCCTGACGGAAAAGACAGGGACGAGCACTTAATACCATTTGATGGCAATATTGATTGGCAAAATATTATGGATAACTTAAATACCTCTAATTATGTGGCACCGATAACTTTGGAACTACATTATAAAGAGCCATATTTAAACTTAACCATTGAGGAGTTTTATAAAAAAGTCTTTGCGGTGGCGACTAGACTTAGTAAATTAGCACAATAAAAAAACAGGTTAAATACCTGTTTTTATTTTATAAAGTTTTATTTGCACCATTTACATTTTCAAGCGATTTATTGACCGCTTTTACAATCAAATTGCCTTTACTAGAGTAGGTGTGACCGCCATCAACCAAGTGACATTCAATATTTGTTATGTCACCCAAAACTTTTTTAATGGCTTGAAACCTTTCTTGCAATGTTACATTGCCGTAAGTTTTTCTCCACAAAGTTGACACTTCATTTGAGTTTAAAACGCCTTCTCTTACTATGTTATATCGTTCTTCCTCTTCACGTCCTATAATAAATAGTTGTTTAACAGTTTTATATTCTGCCAAATCAAATTTTTTACCGGTTATTTTTTCATAGTCTTCTGTTCCAAGAGGGTATATTAAATTTTGACCATTATATTCGTTCATAGGTAGTGGAATTAAAGCGTTTGCACAGACAGAAATGTTTGTATCAAACTCTTCAGGGTGCAAAAATGTCATTCTTGTTGCAAAAACCCCAGAGGCAGATATTCCAAAAATTGCACTTTTTTGTGTTGTGGCAATTTGTTTTTCACTTAGCATTTGTTTTACCTTATTTATCATAGCAATTACTTGCTTATCTATGCGCTCAAACTTTTTATTTTTACTAAGCATTACATTTCTACCAAGCATTTGGGTGTAAAACTCGTCATTATGTTCGTTGTCACATCGTTCAATAATTGGAACAATAATGGGATTATTTATTGTGCTATATAATAAAGCACTATTAAACCTATCCATTGCTGGTTTTTGGCACCTACTCTCTACACAACTTATTGCGTCTTTAATTTGTTCACTAAAAGATGAATGACCGCTATAATTTATGTGATTATAAGCCTCAACAAAAATTTTGCAAGTGGACGCTAAATTTTGAGGATATACAACAATGAATGGAAAATTATAGCCACTTTTAGGCTCTGCCACGAAAAACAAGTATCTTAAATTTGCCATACTATTTTACCTCCTCAACTTTTATTTATAATTTAATTCTATACTTTATTTTGCTAATTGTCAACATGTCTAAAAAAATGGTCTATTGACAATTTCAATAAGAAGTAATAAAATATGAATATATAGAAGGGGTTAATATAATGAGTAGCAAAGAAATTATAGACACCATTAAAAAAAGAAAAGTCCAAAAGGTGCATAAACGCAACTTTAAAAAAGCGATGTTGGCGGTACTTTTAGCGGTTTCTCCTGTTCCTATCGTACTTTCTTGCACCAATAACAACACAGAGGAAACACCACAAATAGAGACCTACGAAGAATATAGACCAGAAGGCTATTTTAATAGGTTTCCAATTCAAATTTATCTTGAAGACGACTTTGATGAGGTAAATAAAAATTTAATAATAGAGAGTTTAACAGAGTTAGATAACGAGTTAGACGGAGTTAAATTTGAGTACCACACCTACAACGGAGTTGGAACGAGTTGCTCGGTTGAAAAATCTTGCATATATATTAATTTAGATGAAGAAGGTACTCGTACCATAACAGCATATCAAGATGATATGGAAAGGGGAGAGAGTTACGCCTTTGCAAATAGAAGCCAAGAGTATCATTTTACAATGGGCGATTATAATCCGTATGTATTTAACGCAACCATTACAATGGGTTCATATTTTACAATTACAGAAGACATACCAGATAGCGACAAAATAATGGGGCTTGAACTTAGGTGGAACAACTATTCAAAATTTGGCGCCTATGTAGACAGTGGTATTTTTAAAGACGATAACTACTGGGACTTTAATACTACTTATAATGAATTTAAGGAAAATGTTGAAACAGCGTTAAAGGGTGTAGTAAAACACGAAACTAGTCATGCACTTGGCTACCAAGGAAATACTACCGAAAATTGTCCGACTGACCATTATTGCCACTCGTCCGATGAAGACTCCATAATGTACGAATGGTTTGGTGATACTATTAAAAGCAATACAGTGACGGACGATGTAATAGCATATTTTAGAAACAAATATCCATCAGATACTTATGAGCCAAATAAATAATAATAAAACAGCGACAAATTAAGTTGCTGTTTTTTTATTTTATATACATAACAAAATTTGGTTTTATGTTTAGTGCTGTGCTATAATACTATATCGTTTTAATGGGGGAATAACTATGTCAGATGAGCAAAATATTAAAGAGATAAATGAAACACAATCATTGCCCCAAAGACATTTTTTTGGCTTTTTTGCTAGAATTTTTAAAAGGAAAAACTTAGTACAAAACAAAGAACTGTTAAAAAGCGTTACAACTTATTTGAAACAAACTTATGTAAAAAAAGTTTCACAACCTAAAAGGCTCACTAGCGCACAAACTTCTTGTTCAAAGTCGTCTATGTCATATCAAGATGATATAAAGGAGATTGTTAGTGGCGTAGGCGAAAGTTTTTCGGAATGTTTACTAAAATTAATTGATAAGTATAAGATGACGGACGCCGAGGTTTATAAACGCGCAAATGTAGATAGAAAACTGTTCTCTAAAATAAGAAGTAATAGGGACTACCACCCAAAAAAAGTTACCGCGGTTGCACTTGCCGTTGGGCTTAGGCTTAACTTGGACGAGGCAAAATACCTACTAAACAAAGCAGGCTATACTCTTTCACACAGCAATAAGTTTGATATTATTATGGAGTACTTTTTTAGTAGAGAAATTTATGATTTGTTTGAAATAAATTCAATTTTATTAGAGTTTAACCAAGAATTAATTGGTGTTTAAATTGTCGCTTTTGAAGCGACCTTTTATTTTTTTATCCTTGCTATACTTTTGGTATCAAAACAATGGAGGATAAAAAATATGAAACAAAATTTAACAGAACTTATCTTTATTTTAGATAAGAGCGGCTCAATGGGAGGACTAGAAAAAGACACAATAGGAGGTTTTAATTCTTTAATAGAAAAACAAAAGTCGGTGGCTGGAGACGCCAATATAACTACGGTCTTGTTTGATAACAGCTATTCGGTAATACACAAAAGAGTGCCAATTAAACAATTACAACCACTTACCGAAAACGAATATTTTGTTGGAGGTTCAACGGCGCTTTTAGACGCTATGGGAATAACAATAGAAGACATTTCGGACGAAATAGCAGACTTGGTGGAAGACGAAAAACCAGAAAAAGTTGTGGTTGTTACAGTTACTGACGGCGAGGAAAATTCAAGCAGGGCATTTAACTTGTCGCAAATAAGAAAAATTGTTAAAGAAAAAACAAAAAAAGACAAGTGGGAGTTTTTATTTTTAGGTGCCAATATAAACGCAATACATTGTGCAAGCAATTTAGGCATTGGAGCAAAGATGGCGTCAAACTATAGTGCAAGCACAGAGGGCGTAAAAAGTAATTATGCGAGCATAAGTAAGGCTTTACAAAGTTATAGAGAAAATGGCATTATAGACAAAAAGTGGAAAAATGGTCTAAAGTAAAAATTAAAAAAGTGGGGACATCGTCTCCACTTTTTCTTTTTTATAAAATTTATCATAGTCATTTTTATATGTTTATGTTATAATTTTTAAAAAAAGGTGGCATATATGACAAACTTAAATGACAATTTTCCAATATTTGACTTGTTTGACGACAAAGAAGTAATTGATAAAACCGCTCTTCATAAAGCGGCAAAGATAAACGAAGAAGATTATAATAAACACAAAATTAATACAGCACTATTTTTGTTTTATCGTGAAGTGCCAAGTTTTTTGACCGATGATTTAACCCTATTTTATGAGTACAAAAATGGTAGCAACCTAAACAAAGTATATTTATATAAAAACAAGTTTGCCATTGCCTTTTCTCCTCTTGGGGGACCTGCCGCTGCAGGGCTTATGGAAGAACTTGGCTTTTTAGGAATAACAAACTTTTTTGCTTGTGGTTCTGCGGGTCAAATTGACTTTGGTTTTGATTCTAAGCAATTTTTGCTAGTTGAAAAGGCAATTAGAGATGAGGGCGTATCTTATAAATATATACCAGCAAGTATATATGTTGAAACTTCAAACAAACTGAATAAATTTATATCGGAGTGGTTTTTAAAACATAATTTAACTTTAAAACCTGCAATTACATGGACTACTGACGCATTTTTTAGAGAAACGCCAAAGGCAATAGCAAAAAGAACTTCACAAGGGGCAATAAGTGTTGAAATGGAGTGCGCAAGCCTGTGTGCGGTTGCCAAATTTAGGGGTTATAATTTTTCACAAGTTTTGTATTTTTCTGATGCCGTAAAGCAGTTTGAATGGGACTTAAAAGAGCATAGGAAGTCTCTAAAAGAAGAAATTGTAAAAACAATGACGCAGTGCCTATTAGATTTTAGCGATAGATAAAAAATTAAACAAAAAACAGCAAATATTGCTGTTTTTTTATTGTCTTTTAATTATTTTTCTGTTTGTGTAGTGGCACTAAACTCATTATCAAAAAGTGCAAACAAAATGTTAAATTCTTCTTCAAATCGCACTAATTCCTTACTGTTTGTTGCAACCATATCTTTAAAATCTTTGTATGTTACAAAATATAAACCAGAGACCTCTTCTTCGTCAAAGTGCATAGCGCTTAATGGCAAACTGGTCTTTAAAATATACATGTCGTTAAACTCATTATTTACAAAACCCAATGAATTTTTTGCTGGTGTTTTTATAGTTTTAATAAATTTTAGGTCCTTAGGGTTTATTATAAGTCCCAATTCCTCTTTTATTTCTCTAAGCGCGCCAGTTATTGAGTCATCACCAGCAGATAGGTGACCTGCGCATGAAATACTTAGCATATTTGGGTGACTCTCCTTTTTTGCGCTTCTTTTTTGAAGCAAAATTTCACCTTTTTCATTTATTAGCCAAATATGAGCGCCCTTATGCCAGTCGCCGTCTCTATGGACCTCTTTACGCAACTTAACTTTACCAGTTTTATTTCCATTACTATCTAAAACATCAAAATATTCTTCCATATATTAATACTCCAATTGTAATATAATTAACCAAATACTTTACTATTTTTAGTATATCACTATTTATATGATTAAGACAAAAAAATGTATAAAATTATACTAAAAATAAAAATTGCAATTGTTTTTATATTATGTTAGAATTAACTAGTATACAAATATGAATTAACAACAAAAAAATAATATAAGAGGTAAAATATGAAACATACTTTTAAATCTTTCTTTGTGGTGTGTTTACTCATTGTGTCTAGTGCACTATTTGCTGGTTGCGAATTGTCAGATTTCTTTGGGCAAACAGATAATACATACACAGTAACTTTTAACTTGATGTATAGCGGTGCAACCAACACTCAAGTGATGGTTGAAGAGGGACATTTTGTTCAAGAATTGCAAGCGACAAGAGAGGGCTACACTATGCTTGGTTGGTATAGCGACAGTTCTTACAACTTTTTGTTTAACTTTGCAACACCAGTAAATGGCGACTTAAATTTATATGCAAAATGGCAAATTAATACCTACACACTAACGCTAGACAAGCGCTATGACGGTTTAAGCCAAATAATTAATTATACCTATGGCGACACTATAACGTTACCAACTTTAACAAGAAGTGGCTATACTTTTGGCGGTTGGTACTTTGATTCTACATTTAACTCGGCAGCAACAAATAGCAGTGCATTAAATCAAACTGTTACATTATATGCTAAATGGACTTTAAATAATTATAGTATTTCTGTCGTTAGTTCAAATACAACTTATGGTACTGTAGGACTAAACTACAACACGACAAACAATTATGTAACTATTACTGCTTCACCTAAATCTGGCTATGCTTTTGACGGCTGGTTTGTTGGCTCAACTGTACTTAGTTTAAATTCACAATATTCGTTTACGGCAACTGCCAGTATGGTAATAACAGGTAAGTTTAAAGTAATACCTACCTCAGACGTAACAATAACTGCAAGTTCTGGTATTCAAATTTCTTTAGACGGCATGACTTGGAAGTCTTCAATAGCAACCGCCGACCTTGGACTTTCGTTTAAATTTGACCCAGTGTCTACAGACGGAACAGTAACAGATGGCGACTTTAATTTTTATACCGCAACTTATGGCGATGGAGAATTTACACTTGCTGCAGATACTCATAACTATGCTACTTTTGACTTATACTTTTTAAATCAAGGCGCTAGCGACTTAACTTTAAGTTTGGCAAGCATATCTTCATTATTAGACGATGCAGTAAATGATATGGATACTTCTTTAACAATGAGAGTTGGCTTTATTATTGAAGGCAGCAGCAATGACCCATCAACGGCACTTGCTTTAATGAATGGCACAAGTTCATATATTTGGGAACCAAACTCTACAGCTCGCTCAGTTGTAGCACTTGCTTCAGGTGCAGTAGATTCAGCAAAATATTACTATGACGGTGTTGTAAACGACAATGGTGGCGTACCAATCTCAAACCTTAACGCCTATGGACAATTTGCAGCAGGCACATATACTTCACTTGTAAATTCCAATAAAGACCTTGCTATTGGAGACTCTCCAATTATAGGTACTTTAACAAACGCATCAGTAGGACAAATTACAAAGGTTAAAATATATATTTGGACTGAGGGTCAAGACGTTGACTGCAATAACGCAACTGCTGGTGGCGATTTAGATATTACTTTAGCATTTGACTCTGGTACTACTACTCTTAACTCAAAAACAGCAACAGAAATAATTACAACCAGTGAAAATAGCAGTGTTACTTTGACTGGAACAGGCAATGTTGGTGCAACTTATACAGTGTATGCACTTCAAGAATCAACTGACGCAACAGTTTCACTAGGTTACGTTGCCTATATTTCTGAAGGTACTGCAACTTATACTGCTTCTAATGTTTCAAGCATAACATTAAACGACTTACTGATAAGCGTTGCGACGTATAAAATAGTAGTAACGGCGAGATTAACAGGTTATATAAGCAGTAGGACAAGCACAACTTTGTAAAACATTTTAATAAGTAAAAAGCGAATAAAAAATATTCGCTTTTTTTATTATAATTTATAGTCATATTTTTTATTTATGATATAATAAGCATATTAAATTTTGAGGCGACTATGGACAAAAGACTATTTGATTTAATAAATAAAAGTGAAGCAATAATATTTGACTTTGATGGAACAGTTGCAGATACAGAGCCATACGCGTGGGCTGCAATAAGTAAAGCTTTTGCAAGTTACGGCATAATTTTTGACGATAGATATATGAAAGAGTATATAGGTCAAACAGATAGGGTAGTATTTGAGGTAATAACTAAAGATTTTAACAAGCAAATAGACTTTGACGCATATATGAAGCAAAAAATTGCTTATTATATTGAAAGTGCAATTAAAGATGGCTTAAAACCTTTTGGCTATGTTGCAGAAGTGTTAGAAACTTTTAAGAACAAAAAGTTCTTTATTTTATCCTCAAATAAAGGTGAGGCAATAAAGGCAATTTTAAACCATTTTGGAACATATAATCATTTTGCAAAAATTTATTCAATGCTTGATACAAATTTAAACAAAGAACACTGTATAAAAAATAGTGAAGAGTTTTTTAATGTGCCATCAAACAAACTTATTATATTTGAGGACTCATACAAAACAATTAATATGGCAAAAAAATATGGTGCAAAAACTGTACTCATAGAAAACGAGTTAAATAAAAATTTTAACTGTGATTATGACTATAAAATAAATTTGAAGGACATTACAAATGGAAAAAATGACTAAAAATTGTCAACTTTTATTATCAATTAGCGCACTTACCGCCATTATAGCCATTTTTACAGACACATTTTTGGTTGCGCACATCATTAGCATATCTGTTGATACGGTTTCAAACGTAGCGATATACTTTCTTATTATGTATGGCTCTTTGGCGCTTTTTTACCAATTATTTAGCCCAATCATTAAAAAATTTAACAAATTGACATTTTTTAAATTAGGAATTTTTATACGAATTCCTGCCGTAATACTTCTAATATTATTTTCAGACAAATTGTTAGATTATTATTGGATGGTTGCAATTTTACTTGGTGCCTCAGAGGGTATATATTGGGTTAGTTATAACTCAATCAGAAACGAACTTGTGGCTTCTGCAAAGGCAAAATCTTTTTTTGTTGCAACCTCTATATTAAAAAGAATCGTTACAATATTCTTGCCAATTTTATTTGGCCTATCAATTGACTTTTTGTCCTTTGAAATAACTTGTATCATTTTGTTAGTCATTATTTCGTTAGAATTTATTGTCTCTTTATTTATTAAATACGAGCCAATATTTTCCTCTCATACATATTCTTTAAAAAAGTACTTTGGCGCTATACGCAGCAATGTTAAATTATTTACACCAATATTTTTTGACCAATATTTAAATGGATTTTTGCAAATTACAACTACACTTATCACTTATTTTATATTGCTCGCTTATGGTACCAATACAAGCCTTGGAATTTTTGGCTCTATTATTGGCGCGTTATCGGTACTAGTCTCCATTTGGTATTTGCGCAAATATTCCTATAAAAAGTCTATTTTTATATGGTTAGCGGCGATTACTGGAATAAGTATGTTAGTGATTGTGTTTAACTTTTCAGTGTTGACTATTATTATATTTAATTTGGTATATCAACTAGCCAATACTTTTACTATTACAATTAGATCTGTGCAAATTAACAACACTATAAGGTCGGTCAAATTGCACGAATATATAGTTGAAAATATGGCAATAACAGACTTAGCAATAGAACTTGGACGAATCCTTGGATATGGCGTTTTACTTGCCGTCAGCCTAGTTTCTAGCCCTATATTCTTACAAATATTGATTGGTGTATGCTCGATTATAATGGCTTTACAAATACTTGTAACAGGTAGACTTGAAAAAAACTTTGCAGAAGCATCTGTAAATAACGCGAAATAAACCATTAAATATTTTAAAGACATAAAAAAAAAGATGAAAATTAATTTTCATCTTTTTTAATATTTAAACCTTTATTTACATCAATGTGGTAAGCATAAAGCCCGTCAAAATACCTGCAATTGCAAATAGTGAGGGAACGCTACCATGTTCCATTAAAACTGATTCTGGAATAATTTCACAAAATGTTACGTAAAGCATGGCTCCAGCCGCAAATGATAGGGCAATAGCGGTTATTATTCCGCCTAACGAGCCAAGCATTGCTCCAAGTGCACCGCCAATAACGGTTGTACTTCCAGCAAGTATAACTAAAAGAATAGTTTTAACTTTATTAACTCCTCCAATAGATAGTGGAACCGAAATTGCCATGCCTTCTGGAATATTGTGCAAAGTTAAAAGCACTGCAAGGGTTAAACTTAGGTTAAAACTAACGGCGTTTGAAGCACCAATAGCCATGCCCTCTGGAATATTGTGTATAGAAATTGCAACTAGCATAATAATTCCTGCACGAAGCAAATTATGCTTTTGTTGAGGGTTTAAAAGCAGACCTTCTTGGTGGTGCAAACTTTCCAAACTGTCGTGTGTTTTTATGTTGTTTTTTGCCTTTTGGGTCATTCTATCAATGTAGTGGTTAAATGCAAATATAATGGCAACTCCTATTGCAACTCCTCCTACCGTTATGAACGAATTACTCAAGTTATAGGCTTCTGGTATCAAGTCAAAAAGTGCTATACTCACCATTATTCCACTTGCAAAGGTAAGTACACGGCTTATGGTTTTTTCGGTCTTCTTTCCAAAAAAAATCCCCAAAAAACCGCCAAGACCAGTGCCAAGTATGCCGGCAAGTCCGCTAAATAAAATAATTTTTAACATATTTAAATTCCTTTTATCAAATTTATCTCAAGTTAATTATGTTGCAAAGGAAATATTACAACTAAATAAAAATGTAAACTAAGTTTAACACATTAAGTAGAATAATTCAACAAAAAACGTTTTTTAGTATTTATATCTAATAAATAAATGCCATATTGACAAATTTAAAAAACAGTTGTAGACTATGTATAGTTACATATTGAGAGGTTTTATATATGGGCGAAATATATTGGGGAAATTCAGTTTATGGCGTATTTAGAGACAATAAAGTGTATGGTTTTGACCGCAAGGGCAGAGAAGTATACAGGGGTCAATATACAAATAATGGTGAAATATATGGTTACTTCAATGGATGTGAACGTCAATTAGGCTATTTGTCTTATAACAGAATCCATTCAATATTGAGGTATTCTGATTTTGACGTTGAAATTGGTTATATTACTAACGACACCATTTATTTAAATGAAGACAAATATAAATTCTCTTATAATTATGGCTATAGTGGAGATATGTTAGGAGCTGCCGCTGCCGTTTTTTGTATCTTTGGTGTTGATAAAGAATTTGATGTTATACAGCAAGATAAATTTGACGCAATGGATGAAGAAAGAGCAAAAAAGGCAAAGGAAGATGAGGAATGGCGCGAAAGAGAAAATGAGCGTCTATTTGATTACGACGAATACGAAAACAATAAATAGTTTATAAAAAAGCAGCACAAATCGTGCTGCTTTTTAATTAAATATGAATTAATTGATGAAATAATCAGTGATTGCTTGACTAGTTGTTGCATCTACATAAGAGAATGTCATAACTAAGTCTTGTAAGTTATCAACGCTTCCAAAGGTTGTAGTTAAATATAGTATATTGTTCTTTTCATAAACGGTATATGTTGTAGTATCTACTGTCAAACTGCCTTCATTGTATGTGTAAGTAGTTATGTTTCTAGACTCGTAAGGCGACCCAGAGGTTGACAAAACTGTAAAATGAGTGCCGTCTTGTCCAAAGTAATAGTACATAGTTGAGTCTGGTCCAACCATGGTGTCTGTTTGGTCCTCGTCATTTACCAATAAGGATTCAAACTTGTAAATTCCTACCATTGACTCAGGTGTTGAAGTAGTGTTAAAAAAGTTAAGTTCACAGCCGCCAAGCACAAATATTGCCATTAAAACTATAAAAATGTTTGCAATTTTATTTTTCATATTTTTTTACCTCAATTTATTATATTTAAGATAAGTATAGAGTATGCTTTTAAGGTTGTCAATTGGAACCATTGTGTAAATGCTATCTTAATCATTAATGAGTTAACTTAACCATATTTTAATCACTTAAGTTTGTTTTGTGTTAAATTTATGCTAAAATATTTACAACAATATGAGGGGTAGTGGTATGAACCAATACATTATTGCACAAATTATTGGATATTTGGCACTTGCAATAAGTTCGTTTGCTTTTTGGCAAGTTTCTCGCAAAAAATTGCTTTATGTGCGCATAGTTTCAGACTTTTTATATGGTATTCATTTCATCTTAATTTCTGCCCTTACTGGCGGAATCTTTTACTTTATTGGTATGATTCGCGAGTTTGTTTTTTCACTAAAAGAAAAATACAAATGGCTTAGGTCCATCTTTGTATTATTCTTCTTTTATATTGTATCAACTTCTGGCGTTATATTTACATTTTCAGGGTGGTATGACCTTATTGCAATTGCCTCAAACATAATTTTTACAACATCGGTGTGGATTGATAATTTAAAAAACATAAAACTCTTTGCAATTTTAGCGTCTTCATTGTGGCTAGTTTATGCATTTTGCGTAAAATCTTATCCAGCTATGATTAGCGAAACAATATTCCTTGTATCAACAATTGCTTCTTATCTATATTCGTGTTTTAGTAAAAATAAAAAATTAGAAGTAAAAATTAAAGAAATTAAATAAAAAAGAATGATTAAAAACCATTCTTTTTTTATTATTAACAATTTATACTATAAAACTAAGAAGTGCTGTAACTAAATTTGCAACCAGTGCATATAATAAAAGTTTTTTCTTGTCGTAATCTTTTATTAAAAAATAGTAAGCGACCATCTCTAAACCAACAACAAGTAACTCTGTTCCCAAAAACACGTAAGGGAAGTTAATTATAGGGTTTACAATAAAGCCAACTAACACAAATAATAGTAAATTGGCAATAATTTGCGTTGCAATGTTGATAAGCACTATTATTTTTATAGCCTGTTTTTTTGTAAATTTAAAAATGAATATGGCTATTAAAAGTTCCACTAAAAGCGTTAGTAGTAGCCTATATAAAAACCCCAAAATGATTGTTCCTGTGTTGGCATTTTCAGTAACAAGTCCTGTAAACTCATATATTGTGGTTTCTCCAGCCATTAAACTAACATTGTCACTTAAATTAACCGTCATTAAGGAACTATATTGAGTTATTGTTACATAATCAGTTACAATAATGTCTTTGTTTTCTTTAATAATAACAATTCTAAAAGTGGTGGGTCTATAATGAAAACTAGTCGTTTCGGCGTCTGTTAAGGTTAGGTTTTGTCCGCTTATAACGGGTATAACATTGTCTAGTATCCAATAGGCGTTAGAACTAGCATTCCTATAAGCCCTCAAAGCGTCTGCATATTCTATAAAACTCACATTTAGTGCAGAGTACACCGCGTCAGAAGAAGTTGTGTTTACAGCCTCATCTACAAGTAGGTCCACGTAATAATTGCCTTCTATTCCTACAACGGCAATAGATAAACTTGGGCTAGGGATAGTGTCGGCATAAACTTTAGTGAGTGGGGTGGTTGCAATAAAAGTTGCGATTAATAAAACTGAAAATAAGAGCAATAATTTTTTCATACATTCTCCTCAATTTAAAAAATATATTGGTTTTGTAATAAAAACAGTTTCCAACATTCCTATTTTAACATCAACCCCAAAATAAGGCTACTAATAATATCAAAAATAAAAAAACTGGTAAACCCATAAAGGTTCAACCAGTAAATGATGTGGTAGCCCGAATAGCCCTATATTCGAACAAATTAAATATGCGAAAAGTTGTTTTTTATATTTGTCCAAATTTGTTAATTTTAAAAATCGACTAACTTTGTTCATATTATTTTATATTTTTATAAAACAAGTAAGCATTTATGTTTTTATCTACTTGAATATTTTCTAAATATTTCCAACCTGCTTTCAAATATAAAGTATTATCTTCCGTCCATAAATAAATTTTTTTAAATCCTTTTTCATTGGCATATTGGCAAACAAATTCTTGCATTGCGGTCATAATTCCCATATGGCGATATTTTTCTAACACAAAACAATTGCCAAACCAAGGAAAAATATCTGTACGATAAGCAACATCTGTTCTAAGTAAACTACAAAACCCTACTAATTTATCTTCGTCTGTAACAACAAACGTTGTGGGTAATTCATCACAAGAGTATTTTGTAGAGAGGTAATGAGATAATAATGATTCATCTACTTGCATCCACAACTCATTTATTTTAGAGATGATTATTTTTTTAAAGTTATCTTCTTCTTTCATTATATGAATTGAATATTTCTTTCCCATTTTATCTTGAAGTTCCATATTACAGTTTCTCCTAATAAGTTTGGTATTTTTAGTATATAAATTTAAAAAGTAACTTCTTTAACTTCGGTTGTTTCTTGTGGCAAATTAGCCATGTTTTCATCTATCTTTTGGTTTTGTGTTACATCTTTTGCATTCACAAATCTTGCATTTGTATAAACCTCATTATTTATTACAAGAGGTTTATCGTTCAAAATCTTTTCTATGGGATTAAAATCTATATTTTTAAGCTTATTTCTTGCCAGGTCATACAAAACAAAATTATCTGGTTTTTCAACAAACACAAAAGCGTGTCCATCTTGTGATTCATCCAATGCGCAGTCTTTAGCATGTACAAAATAAGATTTATTACCACTTAAAAGCCATAAATTATGAGCAGAACTTGCAAGTTCTACACAAGCGGCTGAATCTCTTCCTTTTAAATTTGAAATAGAGGGAACAACCATATTATCATTTTCATCAGGTCGTATTGCCGTAAGCCTATGTCTTAAATTAAGGTCGGTTGGTACCGCCCCAAAATAATTTTGAGTTACCATTTTAATCGTATAACTTATTAGACCAAGTTCAGACATTGGCTTTTCTTTTAATTGATTGGTTTCAAAATTTTCTTTTAAAGTATCAAAAAAATCATAATATAAATTTTTATCATCAAGTTTTATACTACAAGGCGGAAAAACGCGGATAACTATTTCATCTTGTGCACTAAAAAATCCATTTGTTTCCTTGTTGGTTATCATTGTGTTTAGCAAGGAATCAATTGCTTTATGTCTTTTTTTAATATTTTTAATTGTTATTATTTGATGCCATTTTTCAAATGCTTTTGGTTCTTGACCATAAGTAATTGAATTAATAGGTTCTCCAAGCATTTCTCCACTAAAAGATTTCATAATACTTCCTTTTTAATTATACAATAATATTGTACTATTGAATTGGTTTAAAGTCAATATCTAGATTGTTAGTAAATAAAAAAGAGTCATTAGGCTCTTTTTTAAAAATCAACTAATTGTGCCAAAGAATTCTACTTTTAGGCATAAAAAAACTGGTAAACCTGTAAAGGTTCAACCAGTAAATGGTGTGGTAG
>JBFXFT010000006.1:0-67374 GCA_050178795.1 Spirochaetales bacterium | reverse complement strand
GACAAAAACTCCTCCTATGTTATTCATTTTTGTTAGGCAACAAATTTATTTTAACATAGGAGGAGTTTTTCTGTTCATCGGTAAACCTAAATTGAACCACCAGACTATCTGGTGGTTTTATATACAATAAAAGCACTAATTTAAAAAATTAATGCTTTATTCGTTATTTAATTTTGTAAAAAGTGCCTTTGCATTTTTTGTAGTTAAATTAATTGCCTCGTTTTCAGACATTTCAAAAGTTTCCGCTAGTTTTTTTGCCACTAAGCCGACATATTTTGGTTCATTTCTTTGTCCTCTAAATGGATGTGGAGTAAGGTAAGGACAATCCGTCTCTATAAGCACTCTATCGTGTGGTAAGTGCTTTAATACCTTTTCTGCAATATTGCTGTTAGTAAAGGTAATTGGTCCGTCAAAACCGAAATAAAGCCCTAATTTTAACACTTCTTGTGCGTACTCTAAACTTCCGCTATAACAGTGCAAAACGCCAGAATTATTTAATAGGTTTTTATTGTCTTTTAAAACTTTAAGCGCGTCCTCATAAGCGTCCCTAATATGAATTATTACAGGTAGCCCTACTTTGTTGGCAAGTTTTAACTGTTTAACAAAAACCTCTTTTTGTACCTCTTTTGGAACATCATTTCGGTAGTAATCTAAACCTATTTCGCCAATCGCTACCACTTTTTTGTTTGAAGCGTTTTTTGTGACAAAGTTTTCAAAATCTTCGCTGTAATTTAAGGCGTCATGTGGATGAACGCCAAAAGCAACATATACTTCGTCATACTTACTAGCAATTTCAAAGCCTTTTTTGCTTGAATTTAGGTCATAACCTATGGTTATTACTTTTTCAAGGTTGTCGGCTTTAAAATTTGTAACTATTTCGTCTAGGTCGCCACTATATCTATCATCATTTAGGTGAACGTGTGTATCTATTAACATTAGCGAACCTCGCTACCTGCTTTAAAGTCCTTGTCTAGTGTAACTAAAGAAATATTGTCGTCGGTGTCTCCACTTGCTAGTAGCATACCGTTGCTTTCAATGCCCCTAATTTTTCTAGGTGCCAAATTTGTTACAACTACAACAGTTTTACCAACCATACTTTCTGGCGAGTAAGTTAGGGCTAAACCGCTCAAAATTGTGCGCTTTTCTGTGCCTAAATCCACAAGAAGTTTTAATAATTTGTCTGTCCCCTCAACTTTAGAAGACTCTAAAACTTTTCCACTCTTTAACTCTACTTTTCTAAAATCGTCATAAGTGATATATGCGTTTTCTGTTTTTACTTCTTCCACTTTTTTCTCCTCTTCTTTTGGTTTAATGTTTTCTACTTCGCCGTCCAAATAGGCAACTTCTGCATCAACATCAAGCCTATTAAATAAGTTCTCGCCCTTTGTTACCCTTTGACCGCTAATTTTAGCACCAAATTTTGCGCTGTTAAAATCTTTTAAACTGTCATCTGAAAGTCCAATACTAGCAAAAATTTTTGCTGGCGCTTTTGTTAAAAAGCCTTGTAATAGAACTGCAACTATTCTAATAGTTTCGCACAAGTTATAAAGCACGGTTGCAAGTCTATCTTTCTTTGATTCGTCTTTTGCAAGTACCCAAGGCGTTGTCTCGTCAATATACTTATTTGCGCGCCTAATTAAAACAAATATTTGCTCTAACGCTTTTTGTACGTTTGAATTGTCGTCTATCGCTTCTACCATATTTTTTAAAGTAGAGTTTGCTAAGTTTATTGGTTCATTATCCACTGGTTCTTTTGTTTTGCTCTCAGGTATTACACCGTCAAAACTCTTTTCAACCATTGCAAGCGTACGGCTTACAAGGTTTCCTAAATCGTTAACTAGGTCAGAATTTATTGTTTTAACAAAGCGCTCGCTTGTGTAGCCTGCATCTTCTAGCATTGGACCCTCTTTTAATAGGTAGTATCTAACTGCATCAAGTCCGTATCTATCTACCAATATGTATGGATTAAAGCCATTTCCTGTGCTCTTTCCCATTTTTAGACCCTTTTGTGTAAGCCAGCCATGTGAGTGCACTTGTTTTGGAATAGGTAGACCAAGTGCCATTAAAATTATTGGCCAAATAATGGTGTGAAAACGCGTTATCTCCCTGCCTATTATTTGTACGTCTGCTGGCCAAAACTTTTTAAATAGACTATCGTCCTCTTTTAGGTAACCAAGTGCGGTAACATAGTTTAAAAGGGCGTCAATCCAAACATAAATTACGTGTTTAGGGTCAAAACTAACAGGAACCCCCCAAGCAAAACTTGTTCTAGTTACGCAGGTGTCCTCAATGCCCGGTTTAATAAAACTATTAAACATTTCGTTCATTCTAGTTTCTGGCACCAAAAAATTAGGGTTTTTAGCGTAAAAATCCTCTAATTTTTTTTGATATTTGCTTGCCTTAAAAAAGTAACTCTCTTCCTTTGTTAGTTCAACATCTCTTCCACAATCTGGGCATTTACCGTCTACTAATTGACTCTCTGTAAAAAAACTTTCGCAAGGTACGCAATAAAGTCCTTCGTAACTTGACTTATAAATATCTCCCTTTTTGTAAAGGGTGTCAAATATTTTTTGTACCACTTCCTCGTGGTCTTTGTCCGTAGTCCTTATAAACTTATCGTAACTTATGTCTAGTAAAGCCCATAAGTCTTTCATACCTTTTACTATTCCGTCAACAAATTGTTGAGGGGTCTTTCCTGCCTTTTCGGCGTTTCTTGCAATTTTTTGACCGTGTTCGTCACTGCCAGTTAAAAAGAAGGTGTCGTATCCTTGCATTCGTTTCACTCTAGCAAGTGAATCGGCATAAACTGTTGAGTAACAGTGTCCTAAGTGCAGATTGCCACTTGCATAATATATTGGTGTTGTTACGTAAAATTTTTTGTTTTCCATAGTGGCTTTCTCCCTTTGTTTATTTGTAAAAAATTACATTTTTAATTATAACAACAAAATTTTTAAAAGTAAAGCGTTACATATAAAAGCGACGCTTAAATAAAAAAGCAGTTCAAAACCTTTTAAACCGCCTTATTTTATTGCTTTGTTGTATATTTCTTGTCTTGTTACATTTCTATCTTTTGCTACTTGTTTTATCGCTTCATTTTTGGTGTATTTTAACTTGGTATAGTACTCAATATGCTCTGCAATAGTCAAATTGTTGAGTTCGTTTAAGTCATCCGTTTTGCCTTCAACAACTAGAGCAAACTCGCCCTTAGGCTCCTTAGTGTACCCCTCTTCAAGGGTTGTGTGTAAAATTTCCTCATACATTTTAGTCAGTTCCCTAACTACTACCAATTTTCTGTTGCCTAAGTGTTTAAAAAGAAAGGCTATGTCATCATTTAAATTATGTGGGGCGCTGTAAAAAATTAGTGCCGATTTGTAATTTATAAGTTCTTTTAAAACCTCTTCTTTTTGCTTTAATTGCTCTGGTAAAAAACCCACAAAAGTAAAAGTCGTTTTAAAGCCAGATAAAATAAAAGCGTTAATACTAGCCGTTGCACCTGGTATTATGGTGTATTTTATATCATTTTTCACTAATTCTTCAATAATTTCAGCCCCAGGATCGCTTATTGCTGGAGTTCCTGCATCTGTGATTAGCGCAATGTTTTGCCCCTCTTTTAATAAATTTATTACTTCTGGTATTTTTTTAGCGTAATTAAATTTGTGAAAACTTTGAAGCGGTTTTTTAATTTCTAACAAATTTAGCAACTTTGCAGAGTGCCTTGTATCTTCACACAAAATGACATTGACGCCGTTTAATGTGTCAATGGCTCTTTTTGTTATGTCGCCCATATTGCCAATTGGGGTTGCTACAAAATAAAGTGTTCCGCTCATTTTACTCCTTGTTATAAATCTTTTTTAATTCCTTTGAATATTCGCCATTTTCATCGGTCAAAATTAGTGTGGGTTCAACTTGAAGCCCTGCCTTACCGCCCTTAATTGCCTTTATTAGTACAACATTTGAATTTAACTGTGCTTTTGGTTGAATAAACCTTAAAATTTTAGGCTCTAAATTATACTTTTTTAATAGTGTAATAATTTCTGTTAGTCTACTGCTTTTATGTACCATAAACAATTTGCCACCAAATTTAAGTAGGTCGCTTGACACTTTTATGACATCGGTCAAGTTAAGACTTTTTTCATATTTGCAAATATCTATTTGCTCGTCTCCACTTAAATAGTGTCCGTCAACTTTTTCATAAGGTGGGTTAACGGTTACAACCGAAACACTGCCAGCCTTTATGTACTTTGTGGCGTCTTGTATTTGCGAGTTTATAAAAGTTATTTTGTCGTCTAGTCCATTTAATTTTGCACTCTTTACCGCCAAATCAAATAGGTATTTTTGAAGTTCTATTCCATAGACTTTTTTAGGGTTATTTTTTGCATACATAAGAGTAGCAATAATGCCGCTTCCAGTGCACAAATCAACCACCGTGTCGCTACTATTTGCCTTTGCAAAATTAGATAGCAAAACAGCGTCTGACGTAAAACAATATTTTGTTTTGTCTTGAATTATTTTTAACCCCTTATATTCAAGGTCATCAAGTCTTTCGTTTTTTAAAAGTTCCATTTTTACTCTTCTTCACTTTCAATAAGTACTATTACTTCTTCCTCTACAAGTTCGTCAACTTCATCGTTTGGTTCAGCTGATTGCTTTTTAGGGCAATTCTTGCAATTTGGATTTTCTTCCTCTTTTTCTTCAACATTATTTCTCTTTATGTCGCTAAGTGGATACTCAGTAGTCGTTGCAGTGCCATCAGGAGTAGAAAACCTAACTGTCACCAAATTTTTTAACAAATTGTTATAAACTACAACGCCCTCGCCATCTGGAGTCGTCACAGTTCTACCAACTTTTGGCATTTTTTTGCTTATTTCGGAGTAATATTCGTCCTCATAAGCAAGGCAACACATAAGCCTGCCGCATAGACCATTAATTTTTGTTGGATTAAGAGCAAGACCTTGAGTTTTTGCCATTTTTATGCTTACTTTGTTAAATTCTCTCATGTGATTAGCGCAACAAACAACCCTTCCGCAAGGACCTATACCACCAACAATTTTTGAAACGTCCCTTGCACCTACTTGCCTTAACTCTATTCTAGAATGTAATTTATTTGCAAGTTCTTTTACTAACTCTCTAAAATCTACCCTTTCGTCTGCCGTAAAGGTAAAAATTATCTTGCTTGCGTCAAAGGTTAGTTCAACATCTATAAGTTTCATATCTAAGTTTAGTTTTTTTATTAATTCGGCAGCGACCTTACTGCATTCAACCGCGCGTTTACTATTTTTTTCAAGCGTGTCGTAGTCTTTATCCACCGCTTTTCGCATTATTGGTTTAAGTTCAGACTGCAAGGTTGAAGCATCTACCAATTTTTCCGCATAGACAACTTCACCATATTCTTGCCCTACTTCGGTCTCTACTATTACGCCATCCCCATCTTTTAGTTCTAAATTATTTGCATCAAAGTAATAAATTTTACCTACTGGTTTAAATTTTACTCCTACTACTTTTCTCTCCATTTATATTTTACCTCCAAAATACCAATCAAAAGCGTATCTATAACGCCTGTTGGATTGGCATTAAATTTTAACATTTTTTTGTGTTCCAATATTTTTTCAACTATTTTTGATAGGGCAAGTTGAGAGTAGCCCTCGCTTATTTTTGTTAAAGTGTTTAATGAATGTTTGTTAAAAACCACTTCACTTGTGCCAGCCTTAATCATTAAAACATCTCTAAAAACTTTTTCTAGTTGCTCTAAGTATAGGTTAATAAATTTTGTGTTTTTATTTATGACACTGCTGTAATTTATTACATCTTTTGTCGTCTTCATATTTATTAGCATATCTAAAACAAAATTGTAGGTGCTAAAATAAGTTTCGTCATTTAAAATGTCTAGCGCTCTGCCTAAACTGCCCTCACTAACCTCAGCGGAAAAGGCAATTCTATTCGCATCGCTCTCTTTTTCCTTTAAAATCGCTTCAATTTCATCAACTTCACTTTTTGGTAGCAAAATTGTTCGTGCCCTACTGACGATTGTTGGTAAAACAGCCTTAATACTCGTTGCGGTCAAAATAAATATTACATCTTGTTCTGGCTCTTCTAACGTTTTTAAAAGTTTGTTTTGAGCAGAAATTGTGGCCTCGTCAATGTTATTTAAAACGAATATTTTTTTACTAAATTCAAGTGGTTTAGTCGCCGCATTTTCAATTATGTCTTTAATGTCTTCAACCACTATGCTGTTCTTTTTTGGGTATGTAAAGACATCAACGCCAGTACGATTTATAACTTTTAAACAAGTGCTACACTCAAAACAAGGTGCATCTTTATGCGCACAGACCAAACTTGAAGCAAAAAGAATCGCCGCCGCTTCATTTGTATTTTTGTCGCTACTCAAAAACAAATAGGCGTGGCTCAATTTTTGTTTTTTAACCCCTTTTAAAAAAGTTGTCAATGTATTTAGTTTTTTATAGTCATAAATATAATCCATTAAAATTCCTAAATAATTTTTTCAGCCTTTAAAACCTCTATTATTTGGTCAAAAACCTCTTGCATAGTTTTACTTGCATCAATAACCCTTATGCGTTTTTCCTTTTTTGCTAGTTTTAAATAGCCCGCTTGAACGGTTTTATGAAATTCTAGTCCAGAGGTTTCAAACCTGTCGTTATCTGGTCCGTTTTTACGCCTAAAAGCCGTCTCTGGGTCTATGTTTAAATAAAAAGTAAGGGTTGGTTCCAAAGCCCCTATTGCAAACCTAGTAACTTCGCGCACTGTTTTTTCGCCAAGCCCTCTGCCATAGCCTTGGTAGACTATAGATGAGTCATAAAAGCGATCACAAAGCACAATATCGCCCCTTTCAAGTGCTGGCACTATAATGTCCTCAGCGTGTTGACTTCTAGCGGCAGAAAACAAAAGTAACTCTGTCATTTTGCCCATTTTGCCATTGTTGCCGTCCTTTAATACCGCCCTTATTTGCTCGCAAATTAGACTGCCGCCCGGCTCACGCGTTGTTACAACAGAATAGTTGTTATTTTCAAAGTATTCTTTTAATAAGTTTATTTGAGTGGTTTTACCACTGCCCTCGCCACCTTCAAAGGTAATGAAAAGTTTTTTCATAAGACGCCTCCAAACTCATTAAAAGTTTAACATAAAGGCGAGCAAAAGCCAACAAAAAAGCCTTAAATGTTTAAGGCTTTTAAATTTAATTTTTTATTATGCACTTATTTTTAAAATTTTAAAGTTGGTAACTCCACCTGGGGTTTCAACGGCAATTTCTTCGCCTTTTTTCTTACCCATTAGGGCTTTACCTATAGGGGATTCGTTGCTAATTAATCCATTTATTGGGTCGCTCTCTGTTGAGCCCATAATTTTGTAAACAACTTCCTCATCAAATTCTTTGTCGTAAAGAGTTACAGAACAACCAACACTTACCTTTGTAGTATCTATATGTCCTGCTTCTATTAATACATAATTTTTTAACTTCTCTTGAATTTCGTAAATTTTGCCTTCAAGTTGAGCCTCTTTATTTTTTGCTGCGTCATACTCAGAGTTTTCAGATAGGTCGCCAAAAGACTTTGCCTCTCCTATCATATCGGCAACTTTTAAACGTTCTACTGTTTTTAATTGTTCTAATTCATCTTTTAATTTTTTCAAACCATCTTCGGTTAAATATACTGTTTCTGACATAGTCCACCTCGCAAAATACTAAAAAGTATTTTTTAGCTAAATTAAATTAATAAAAATAGCCCACACAGCCTAGGGACTAGGCTGTATGAAACCACACTGTTCTATTAATGCGTTTAATTATATAATTATGATATAAAATTGTCAATCAATTTTAATGCTTTTTATTCAATAATCGCTGGTACAAATTTTTGAAAAACTAACTGTTTAATTTTTTAAATAGGTCGTACAACTCAAAATTGAAATTTGTCTTTTCTGTAAGCACTTTGTCTAGGTTTTCGCAATGAATTTTACCATTTTTCATACCTATTGCTATGTTGTGCTTACCGACCTCAATAAGTTCAATAGACTTAACCGCTAGTTGCATAGCAAAGTTCCTATCAAACACGGTTGGATTGCCACCTCTTTGAATGTAACCAAGCACAGTTGTTTTAAAGGTAATACCTGTTTTTGCTTCCAGGGTTTCGGCTAGTTTTGCCGAGTCTAAAATATTTTCTGCAACCACTACTGTTGGGCTTGTTACGCCTCTTTTTATGGCACGCTCAACGCTACCTATAATTTCGTTTTTGCTCTCTGGTACTTCTTTAACCACAATGGCGTTTGCGTTACTTGCAACTGCTGAATATAATGCTATGTCCCCACTGTTGCGACCCATAACTTCTATTACTACGCCTCTGTTATTTGCGCTCATCGTGTCTTTAATTTTATCTATCGCACTTACGCTATTGTTTACAGCAGTATCAAAGCCTAAACTGCGTGTACTGTAATTTAAGTCATTGTCAATAGTTCCAGGTATTGCTATTACTTTTACCCCTAGTTTTTCTAGGTCTTGTGCACCCCTATAAGAGCCATTACCACCTATTACAATTAACGTGTCAATATCGTTTATTTTTAACGTTTCAATGGCTTTTAATTGTCCCTCTTTTGTCAAAAATTCCTTGCTTCTGCCAGTCTTAATTATGCTTCCGCCAAGTGAGTAGATATTTTCAATATCGTGCTCTTTTAAAATGACAAAATCGTTATCAATTAGTCCTATATAGCCTTGTCTAAAACAAATAAGCCTATAATTAAACCTCTTACACAACTCAAATAAATTTGCCAAGCAAGCATTCATTCCTGGTGCATCGCCACCGCTAGTTAAAACTGCTATTTTTTTCATACATATCTTCTCCTCTATGCAACTTTTATGCACTCGTCACTGATAAACGCTTGAAGTTCGCGAAGTAGTTTTGGACTAATTTTTACTGGGTGTTTTATTTCTAAAGCGACTCCAGAACTAGCACATCGTACTATTATTCTGCTATCTCCGTCGTATTGCTCTAAAACTTTTACAATACTTGAATATAGTTTATTATTTTTTGTGTCAAATTTCAAGTAAAGTGTAGGCGTTTTCTTAGGTTGTTGAATTTCTATTACCTCAACTGTACCATTTCCCGCTTTTTCTGTATTCCAAAGTTCAATTCCACTAACTATTATTATTGGTCTTTCACCCTCACGAATACTTAATTTGCCTGTAAAGGTTGACATTACATCTTCAACCATTTCTTTTTTAAGTTTAGCCCAAGTATTTGGAACAAACATAAGCTCTATTGAACCATAAATGTCTTCAATGGTTATTATTGCCATTTCCTTGTTGTCATTGCGCCTAAATACTTTTTTAACTTCGCTAATTATACCGCCGACACTTACTTCCATACCATCAACAAGTAACGGCATATCATTAATTTCTGTATTGTCCTCTTCACTTTCAAACTCGGTCGGTTTTTCTACTTCAATTTCATTGCCTTCTTCATCTAGCACCACCTCTTTTTGAAGTTCTGCTAACATTTGGCTATTGCAGTTATAGTTTGCAAACCTGTCTAAATACTTATCAAGTGGGTGACCAGATATATATATTCCAGCGATTTCTTTTTCATTTTTAAATAGTTCATTCTCGGTAAATTCAGGTATATTAGGGTAATCAATTTTTGTTAGACTTGTATCATCTTTTAAAAGTGTGTCAAACATAGAAAATTGACCGCACGCTTGATTTTTTTTGTCGCTATTTACCCTGTCTACAATGCCCTCATAAACCGCCATTAATTGACTACGCTTGTAACCAAATTCGTCAAAAGCACCGCTCAAAATAAAGGCTTCAATACAGCGTTTATTTACCGCTTTTGAACTCAAACGACTAATAAAGTCATAAAGGTCGCTAAAATTGCCATTTTCATTTCTTTCGGTTACTATTTCATCAACAAGGGCAACGCCCACGTTTTTAAGTGCAGCAAGTCCAAACCTAATTTTTCCGTTTTCAACGGCAAAATATGTGTCGCTCTTACTTATGCTTGGAGGTAAAATTTCAATGCCGTGTTCCTTTGCACTTATCGTGTATTTTGCAATATCTTCACTCTTATCAATGCGGTTATTTAATGTCGCAGTGTATAGCTCAACTGGGTAATATTTTTTTAAATAAGCCGTTTGATAACTTATGTAAGCATAGCCTGCAGCGTGAGACTTATTGAACGCATAACTCGCAAAACTCTCCATTTTATTGTAGACTTTTTCTGCAATTTCCCTAGTTGCGCCGCGTTTTATGGCGCCATCAATCGCTGGCGTTCCATCTTTATCGTCCTTGCCTGAAATAAAGTATTCTTTATGCTCTGCTAGTACCTTGTGTTTTTTCTTACTCATCGCACGTCTAACAATATCTGCTTGACCAAGTGAATAGCCAGCCATCTCTTGGAAGATCTGCATAACTTGCTCTTGATAAACAATAACACCGTAAGTAGGCTCCAAAATAGATTTTAAAGACGGCAAATCATATACTATACCCTTAGGATTCTTTTTGTTTTTTACATAGTCTGGTATATAGTCCATAGGTCCCGGTCTATAAAGACTAACGCCTGCAATAATATCCTCTATTTGGTCTGGTTTTAAGTCTTTCATAAACTTTTTAAAACCGCCACTTTCAAGTTGGAACACTAGGTCGGTATCACCATTTCCTATCATTTCGTACACTTTTTTGTCGTCAAGCGTCATCTTGTCAAAGTCTATATCTACATTGTGGACTTTCTTTACTATT
The DNA here is from genome assembly GCA_050178795.1 of Spirochaetales bacterium. GTDB lineage: Bacteria > Bacillota > Clostridia > Christensenellales > UBA1242 > STF1-184. The sequence goes on along the minus strand of JBFXFT010000006.1, from coordinate 56,639 downwards.
TCAATAGTTTTTTGAATATCTGTAAGGGTGCGAAGCCCTAAAAAGTCCATCTTTAATAGACCAAGTTCCTCCGCCTCTATCATATCAAATTGAGTTACAATTTTATCGCCTTTTGGAGTTTTTGCAAGTGCCATTGGCACGTGCTCGTTTAAAGGATATTCGCAAATAATAACGCCTGCTGCGTGTTGCCCTACTTGACGAGGTACACCCTCAAGTTTAATTGCAAGGTCAACTACCTTTTTTATTTTTGGGTCGTCGTTATATATTTGTATAAGTTCTGGATTTCCATATTTTTTTGTGTCCTCGTCACTGCCTAATCCAAATACTCTTTTTAACTTGCTGTCGCCCTTAATTTTAAAGACATCAATTTTTTTGGTTAGTGCGTTTGCCTCGCTTGCAGGTATGCCAAGCACCCTTGCAACGTCTTTGACTGCCGCCTTTGATGCCATTGTTCCGTATGTAATAATTTGGCTAGTTTTATCCTCTCCATATTTTTTAACTACATAGTCAATAACATCGTCTCTGCCATCTCCAAAGTCAATATCAAAGTCTGGCATGCTAACCCTATCTGGGTTCAAAAAGCGCTCAAAAAGTAGGTTATATTGTAGCGGTTCAACATCTGTTATTCCACTAGTGTAGGCTACAATACTGCCAGCACCAGAACCACGACCTGGACCTACTGGCACATTTATGCTCTTAGAGTAATTAATAAAGTCCCAAACAATTAAAAAGTAATCAACAAAGCCCATCTTTTCAATTACGCCAAGTTCCATATCTACCCTTGCCCTAATCTCTGGGGTTATCTCTTTATATTTTTTCTTTAAGCCATTTTCAACCAACATCTTTAAGTAATCTATTGGCTTACTTCCGTCTGGAGTTGTAAAACTAGGTATTAGTTTTTCGTGCTTAATATGCACTTGCTCGCACTTGTTCATAATTTCAAGCGTGTTGTCAAGTGCCTCTTCATAGCCACCTAAAACCTCATGCATCTCGTCATAAGTCTTTATGTAAAATTCCTCAGTAGGAAATTTCATCCTGTTGGGGTCGTCATAGCGCTTACCCATTTGTAAACACATTAAAACGTCTTGAGTTTCTGCGTCTTCTCTATATATGTAGTGAGCGTCATTTGTTGCCACTAGTTTTATGTTTAATTTTTTGCCAAGTTCTTCAAGCGGTTTTAAAATTGCAATTTGCTCTGGCATTTTGTGGTTTTGAAGTTCCAAATAAAAGTCGTCTCCAAACATACCTTTTAGACGCTTTGCAAGTTTTTCTGCCTCGTCGTATTGCCTTGCCATAATAAATTGTGGGATATCTCCTGCTAAACAGGCGGAAAGACAAATTAAACCCTCGCTATATTTTTCAAGTAGGTCGTAATCAATCCTTGGTTTGTAGTAAAAGCCTTCAACAAATGATAGTGAACTAAGTTTAACTAAGTTTTTGTAACCTTGTTGATTTTTTGCAAGCAAAATTAAGTGTGCTAGTTCTGGTCTTCCGTTTCTTTGAAAGCGGTCATTAGCGACATAAAACTCGCAACCTATAATTGCCTTAATAGGTGTTTTCAAATTGTCTTTATTGTCTGGGTTTGAGTTGTGTTCTTTTATTTTATCGTTATAACCCATAACCTCTTTGTAAAACTTATACACACCATACATGTTGCCGTGGTCAGTAATAGCCACCGCAGGCATATTATAGTCGCCAACAGTTTTTACAAGTTTTTTAATTCTTGCAACGCCGTCAAGTAGGCTATATTCGGTATGTACGTGTAAGTGAACAAATTGTTTCATAAAAGTTTCCTTTTGTTTTTATTTGGAGTTTAATTCGTCTGCTATTTCTATTAGCCTTTTTAACCTGTGGTTAAGACCACTCTTTGTTATTGGCGCTGCACTTAATTTAACTAAATTATCTAAACTTTCCTCTGGGTTTGCAAGCCTTAGCATTGCCGCCTCTTGAAGAGGAAGTGGAAGTTGTTGAATTCCTATTATTTGCTTTATTGTTTCTATTGCGTTTAATTGTTTTAAACTTGCATTTACAACTTTACCAATGTTTGCAGTCAGGCAGTTATTTTGGCGATTGACTTGATTTCTTAAACTTCTAAAAGTAATCTCGTTTTGAAGTTCAAGTACCGAGTGGCTAGCCCCCATTAAAGCGAGTAAGTCACTAATTATTTCGCCCTCTTTTAAGTAGACTATGTAACTAGCGCGCCTTTCAACCTTTTTGCTTATTATGTCAAATTCTGCAAGTAGCATTGCAAAGTCTGTCGCAAGAGCATCATTACTAAAAACAAACTCCAAGTGATAGCCAGAATTTATGCGGTCTACCTTTTCGCTTTGGTCGCTAAGTACAATGTTTGTTGTTCCGCAGCCAATAAAGGCACCGCGAATGTAACTTTTTTTGCAACAGTCGTCCATAACTATGTATTTGTCTATTCCAACATTAAATTCGGTTTGGTGATTGTCGTCTAGATAAATTATACCACAATCCGTTAAAACTTCACTAGCGTGCTCGGTAGAAATTTTTATTTCGTACCTAACATTAAAATAATATGCCTCGTCCTCAGCAAGTTCAAGTTCCACAGAAAAACCATACAATTTTTCTAGAATTGTATTAATTTTTGCATAAACTTCGGGTATTTCGGTTCTAATTAACACTCCGAGTTTGCCATTTTCTAAAAATATTGTGCCTGCTGTTCTTATGATTGCCGAAAGTTCTGCCAAATAGCAACACTCGTTTTGAAGCGGCAATTTTGAAAGCTCTATTTTTGTTTTATAGGAAAAAGACATATAAATTTCTCCAAAAATTAAATTGTGTTTTTATGTTTTTTAAAGGTTGGTAATTTGTTTATGTTGGCAATTTGTTCTAGCGGAATGTTGTACTTTAAAGCGTACTTAATGCCTAGCGGACATTCGCCTATTTTACCAGTTGAATGCGCGTCAGAGTTTATTATAAATTTTACGCCAGTGTCTATTATTTTTTGCATTTCGTCTTCTTTAAACAAAATTCTTTTGCCATTTAACTCTAAATAAGTGTTATGCTCTTTGCACGCCCTTGCAACTTGCACGGCATCAACTGGCATACCATACCCCAAATGAGTTATTACATCTATGTTGTTTTTTTCAAGCGCTTTTAGGTATGAATCTGTATTTATTTGTAAACGTTTATTGCTAACCCCAAAAATTTTAGATAGAGTATTCATAATAAAAAATTTAAAACGGTCTTTAAGGCTATGTGCGTAAATTCTTTTGTGAAAACCCATTAAAATAATATCTAATTGTTCTTCGTCATCTTGTAAAACATCAATGTCGCCGTTCATAGATATTAAATTTGCCTCAACACCAAGTAGAATATTGACATTGTACCTGCTTCTTAGGTCTTCAATTTGCCTACGCATAATAGGTATTTCTTTTCTTAAAACGCTATATAGTTTGTGCGAAAAGCCGTGGTCCGTAATTGCAACTTCTTTTAAGCCTTTTTCCTCCGCCACCCTTACATTGTCCTCAATTTTGCCTTTGCCGTGACTATATATTGTATGAGTGTGATAATCGCCAAATAATTTCATATAAATTCCTTTTAATTTACTATACTAATTTTACCCCAAGTTAAAGAGTTTTCCAAACCATTTTTGGTAAAACTTTAAGTTTATTTTAAACCTCTTTATCGGCAAAAAATTGTTGAATTTTAACCGCTATGTTTTGGCTTATTCCACCAACCGCTTGAAGTTCTTCTGCGCTTGCCTTAGCGATGTTTTTAATGTTTTTAAAATGTTTTAATAATGCCACTTTGCGCTTAGCGCCTACGCCCTCAATATCGTCTAGGACGCTCTTTATGTGTTTGTCTCTTAAACTTCTATGGAAGGTAATTGCAAACCTGTGCGCCTCATCTCTAAGCCTTTGCAAAAGTTGAAGCCCATAGTTGCTCCTAGTAAATATGAATGGCGTACTTATGCCCTCTTTAAAAATTTCTTCTTCCCTTTTTGCTATTGATATTAAGTCAGTTCTAAAATAGCCGACACTCTCTATTGCCTTTTTAGCAGAACTTAGTTGACCTTTGCCGCCATCTATTAAAATTAAGTCTGGCATGCTTGAAAAACTTATGTCCTTATCTGTAAGGCGCATAAACCTTCTTTTTAAAGTCTCTTCCATACTTGCAAAGTCGTTTGAGCCCTCAACGGTCTTTATTTTAAACTTGCGATAGTGTCCTACGTCCTTTACTCCGTCAATAAAAACTACCATACTTGCAACTTTATCCGTTCCGCTTATGTTAGATATGTCATAACACTCAATTCGGTGTGGCAATGTCTTTAATTCAAGTTTGTCTTTTAATATGTTAAGTGCACCTATTGTGCGCTCCTCTTTTAATTTTAGACTCTCGGTTGACCTAATTAAATATTCCTTTGCGTTCTCGTTTGCCAAATTTAAAAGTTTATGTTTGGTGCCCTTTTGTGCGCTCATTATTTGCACTTTTTTAGTTCGTAAAGTGCTAAGCCAATTTTCCAAAGTTTCTTTTTCAAAGTTGTCTTCCACAACTATTTCTTGCGGAATGACAATATTTTTAGAATAATATTGGCTAATAAAAGCCGAAATATTTTCTGCCCTGCCCTCTTCGTTTTGCACGACATTAAATGTGTCGCACCCTAACATTTTGCCGTCCCTTATTATTAACACAGCAATAGCGACACTTATGCCATTGTCAAAATAACCAATTATATCCATATCTATAAAGTTTGTAAATTGTGTGGTATATTGCTCTTTTAGCCTATCTAGTGCTTTTAATTGTTCGCGCATTCTTATTGCGGTCTCATATTTTTGCATTTTTGCAGCATTTTGCATTTTTAAAGTTAAAATTGCTTCTAAATCGCTCGTTTTACCCTTTAAAAAGTCAATAACTTCATTTATGTGAAGCAAATAATCCTCTTTACTTATTCTACTCGTGCAAGGGGCAGAACAAAGACCAAGTGCATAGTTTAAACACTCGCGTTTTACCCTTTTGCCGTCATTCAAGTTTAAATTGCAAGTCCTAATTGGATAGGCATAATTTATCATTTCAATTAGCATACTTGGGCTAACTCCAGCAAAATAAGGTCCAAAATATTTTGCGCCATCGTTTTTAATTTTTCTAACCACTTCAATTTTAGGAAAGTCGTCCTGCATTGTAATTTTGATGTATGGATATGTCTTGCTGTCCTTTAACAAAATGTTATAATGTGGTTTATATTTTTTAATTAAGTTGTTTTCTAAAATAAGTGCGTCATATTCGCTTGGCGTAACAATGTATTCAAAGTCGGCAATATTACTAACTAATGATAGCGTTTTTACATCTTTTTTTATGCCCACAAAATAACTTGATACTCTATTTTTAAGCACCTTTGCTTTGCCGACATAAATAACTGTTCCGCCAGCATTTTTCATAATATAAACGCCACTTTTTTGCGGCAATTTTTTTAATTTGTCAACTATTAAATCGTTCATAATTTTATTATATACATAAAATCCTTATTCGCAAAATGAAATGAACTGCAAAATAATTTGCTGTTGACTTTTTGATATTTAATTGTTATACTGCTTAAGATATTTACAGAGGTGACAGTTATGGAAAAAGTTGATCCAATCAAACACAGTATGGAAATAAAACCACAAAGAATTTTTAAAACAACAGAGGAAAATGGAACTGTAAAAAAAATATACTTTGAATATAGTTATGAAAGTTATATTGAAGAAGTATTTTATTTTCCTGCTGGCAAACTAATAAAACAAACATTGTTTTTAGAAGACTATCTAAAGGAAACGCGTTACAAATTTGTTACACACGACAATAAAGATTTTTTAGCACTTTCACATTTTCACACGCTAGTAAAGTATAACAACAAAGAAGAATTCGCCATGGCACTTGATGATATTTTATTGGTAGAAAAGTCAAAAGACATATATCGTAATTTTGAAGAAACAGTAGGTCATGACTGTTTTGTAAACCAAAAATGGAAAGAATATGTTGATTTATCTTCTGAACACAACAGAAATTTTGAAATATATGACAAAGGCATTTTAAAAGAGGGAAAAGATGGTTCATTTATCTTTCATACCTTTGAAGGTAGAATATTTAGAGGTAAAGAAGAAAAAGAACCACTTATACACACTGTAGAAAGATACTACGAACAATTTGACGAGCCTTTAAAAGACGAAGTTCAAAAATAAATAATAAAACAAAAAAACAACGTTAATTCGTTGTTTTTTTACTCATTAAAATTTTATAATTGCTTTTAGGTTTAAATTTTAGGAAAATTTGAGGCTCGGCATTTCAAGTCCAAGCAGGAGTTGACATTGCGTCAATGACTGTTTGGCTTCTAATGACAGTAACGAAAAAGTTTTCAAAATTTAAGCCTAAAATTCGCAGTTTTTTGTTGTTCTTGGGAATGGTTGAGTGTCCCTTATGTTTGTTGTACCAGTTACATACATTAAGAATCTATCAAAGCCTAGACCATAGCCAGAGTGCGTTGCTGTACCAAATTTACGCAAGTTTAAGTACCACCAATAGTCCTCTTCTCTTAGTCCAAGTTCTTTTATTCTTGCTGTTAATTTTTCTAGTCTTTCTTCACGTTGAGAGCCACCAATCATCTCGCCTACTCCTGGAACTAACATATCCATTGCTGCAACGGTTTTATTGTCGTCATTCATACGCATATAGAAAGCTTTAATCTCTTTTGGATAATCGGTTACAAAAATTGGTCCGTTAAATATTTTTTCTGTTAAATATCTTTCGTGTTCGCTTTGCATATCAATTCCCCATTTTACAGGGTATTCAAAGGCAACTTTGCCTGCTTTAATCTCTTTTTCAAGAAGGGCTATTGCCTCGGTATAGGTTATGTGTTTAAACTCGCTTGCTACAAGTTTTTTAAGTTTTTCTATTAAACCATTTTCAACAAAACTGTCAAAGAAAGTCATTTCCTCTTTGCAATTTTCTAAAAGATAACTGATTAAATACTTAATCATATCTTCTGCTAGTTTCATATTGTCTTTAATATCTGCAAAAACAATTTCAGGCTCTAACATCCAAAACTCGGCAGCGTGCCTAGAAGTGTTTGAATTTTCTGCCCTAAAGGTTGGTCCAAAGGTATAAACATTGCTATAAGCAAGTGCAAAAGTCTCTACGTTTAATTGTCCGCTAACTGTAAGGTTGGTCTCTTTTCCAAAAAAGTCTTTTTTATAGTCAATTTTGCCGTCTTCCGTCCTTGGAAGGTTGTTTAAATCTAACGTTGTTACCCTAAACATTTCGCCAGCGCCCTCGCAGTCGCTACCTGTTATTATTGGAGTATGAACATAAACAAAACCGCGCTCGTTAAAAAATTTGTGAATAGCAAAAGATGCCTCGCTCCTTACCTTAAAAATGGCTCTAAACAAATTTGTACGTGGTCTTAAATATGCAATTTCACGCAAAAACTCTATGCTGTGGCGCTTTTTTTGAAGCGGAAAGTCGTCAGTAGACATACCTTCAACAAAAATTTCAGTTGCCTTAACCTCCAATGGTTGAGGGTTATTAGGCGTTGCTATAGCCCTACCTGTAACTACAAGGGCACTACCAATTTTAATTTTTGTAAGTTCCTCATAGTTCTTAAAGTCAGCCTCGTCAAAAATTATTTGTAAATTATTAAAAAAACTTCCATCATTTAATTCAATAAACCCAAAAGTGTTGCTGTTTCTTAATGTTTTTACCCAACCTGCAACTACAACTTGTTTATCTGCATATAAATTTAAGTTTGTAAATAGTTCTTTAATCGTTGTCCTTTTCATACCAAGGTCTCCTTATTTTCTATGCTGTTATTTTAACATATTTTTTTAAATATTGCACCATTTTACTCCAACTTTGTTAAAATATGTTATACAAAAAACGAAGCAAAACCATTTGCATAAATTGCCCTTTTATTATATACTTTTAACATCAATATTTTGGAGGATTTATGAAACAAGTTATTATTAGCAGTGACAGTTGTTTGGACGAATTTAAAAGTGTTTTAGTGGAAAATAATGTAAGTTATATTCCTATGTTATATATTTTAGACAAAGAATACAGGGACAATTTTGATAGTCAAGAAGACTATGATAATTTTTATGCAAAGATGAAAGATGGCGCAATGCCAACCACTTCTATGCTAAATGCCTTTGAGGTTGAAGAATATTTTGAAAAACTAATAAAACAATATGATTGCGACATAGTGCATATTAGCCTTTCTAGTGCTTTAAGCGGAACTTATGACAATTCAAACCAAGCGGCAGAAAGCGTTATGCAAAAATATAAAGACAATAAAATATATGTGGTGGATAGCCTTAGTGCCACTCAAGGGCAAAATATTTTAGTAAAATACGCAGTGCAAGAGAGAAACAAGGGTAAAACAGCACAAGGCATATTTAACGAACTTCAAGAAATTAAGCACAAAATACAACACTGGTTTTTAATTAGTGACCTATTTCATTTAAGGCGTGGCGGCAGAATTAGCGGTGCCAAAGCAGTAATAGGAACAGTGCTACAAACTAAGCCAATTTTAACAATAAATAATGAGGGCAAACTTGACATTGTTGCAAAGGCAATAGGCACCAAAAAAGCCATTAAAATTTTAGTGGATAAATTGGAAGAAATGGGCTTAGAGAACATAGAGCAAGATGTTTACATAGCGCAAGCGAACTGTTTAGAGGACGCCGAACTATTAAAAAAGTTTACTCAAAAACATTTTCATAAGGTCAATGTAATAATTAAAAATATTGGACCAGTAATTGGATCCCACACGGGACCTGATACGCTAGGCATAGTATTTTTAGGAAAGGATCGAGTAAAGGCCAAATAAAAAAGAGGGACACCCCTCTTTTTTTATTAATTTTAATCTTCATCTATATTGGCTTCAAGTTTTGCTTTTTGGTCTGCCATTTCAAGCGATGTTATAAGTTCATCCATATCGCCATTCAAAATTTGAGGTAGGCTATATAATGTCAAATTAATTCTGTGGTCGCTAACCCTACCTTGTGGATAGTTATAGGTCCTTATTCTTTCGCTTCTGTCGCCAGTTCCTACTTGCGACTTTCTGTTTTCGGCGTACTCCGCGTCTTTTTGGCTTTGGTAATAATCATTTAGTTTTGTCTTTAGCATATACATAGCCATTTCTTTGTTTTGTAGTTGACTACGCTCATTTTGACAAGTTACCACCATTCCAGTAGGAAGGTGAGTAATTCTTATTGCAGAGTCAGTGGTATTTACGTGTTGACCGCCTGCACCAGAAGAACGGTAAGTATCTATTCGTAAATCTTTTGGGTCAATTTCAAAATCAACCTCTTCTGCCTCTGGTAGCACTGCAACTGTAATGGTTGAAGTGTGTACCCTACCTTGACTTTCTGTCTCTGGTACGCGTTGCACCCTATGTACTCCGCTTTCGTACTTTAACTTGCTATAAACGCCGTTACCTTTTATTGATATGCTAGCCTCTTTTATGCCACCAAGTTCAGTTTCGCTTATGTCTAAAACTGTCACCTTCCAGCGTTGACGCTCGGCATATTTTAGGTACATTCTCATAATTTCGCCACCGAATAGGCTCGCCTCGTCTCCGCCTGCACCTGCACGAATTTCTACTATTACGTTTTTATCGTCATTTTCGTCTTTTGGCAAAAGAAGTATTTTTAACTCTTCTTCCATTTTACCAATTTTTTCTTCTGATTCTAAAATTTCTTCACTCAAAAAGTCTTGCATTTCAATGTCTTTTTCTTGTTTCAACATTTTTCTTGCGTCTTCAAGGTTTTTTAATACCAACAAATACTCATCATATAGCATGGCAACAGGAGTTAAATTTTTTAACTCTTTTGCTAATTTAATGTACTCCTTTTGATTAGACATAATGTCTGGTTGTAGCATTAAATCGTTTACTTCGTTATATCGTCCCTTAATGTTTTGTAGTTTATTTATCATAACTTTTACCCTTTGTGGCGTATACTATGCGCTCTACGCCGCTGTAGTCTTTTATAATTTTAATGTTAATAAAATTTTTTTCAAGTAACTTAGAAACGGCTTTTGCTTGTCCCTTACCTACTTCTAAGTATATTCTACCATTTTCTTCAAGTTTTTGTGGAGCCTTTTTTATAATTTCTTTAAAAAAATCTAGTCCATCATTACCGCCGTCTAAGGCAAGTAATGGGTCATACTTTTTAACCTCAACTTGCAAAGAATCTATGTCTTCAGTCTTAATGTATGGAGGGTTGCTTACTATTGCGTTAAATTTGCCAGTTATATTTTCAAACAAGTCGCTTTTTAATAGAGTTACGCTTGCATCTAAATGTTTAATGTTATGCCTTGCAACTTTTAGAGCGCTGTTACTTATGTCACTAGCGGTAATTTTGTCCTTTAAATTTTTGCTTAATGCTACTGCAATGGCACCGCTACCAGTGCAAAGGTCAAGTATTTTTTTGTTTTTTGTACCCTTATAGTCGTTTATTATTTGTTCTACTAAAAGTTCTGTTTCTTTCCTCGGTGTAAGCACGCTTTTATTTACTTTAAACGTAAGCCCATAAAAATAACTCTCTCTAAATATGTGGCTTAGAGGTATTCCCCTTGCACGTTTTTTTGCAAGCCTTAAAATTTTTATATGTTGCCAAAAGGTAACTTCTGTCTTCATTAAAAGTTCGGTGCGACTAATTTTTAATACATTACAAAAAAGCCAGTCGGTTTCTGATTTGTCATCAATACCCTTGCCTATAAATATTTCATTTACTTGTCTTTTTAAAGACAACAAATTAAACACAGTAATTCTCCTTTAAAAAAACTAGTAAAGCTACTAGTTTTCAAAATTTTTATGTCCTAAATTAATTGCTATCTACCAAGGCGCTTGTTAAATTTTTCAACTCTTCCGCCGCTGTCAACTAACTTTCTTTTGCCTGTGTAAAAAGGATGGCAATTTTTGCAAATTTCCACTCTCATTTCTTGTCCGTCTTTTACTGCTCTAGTCTTAAAAGTCTCACCGCAAGCGCAAGTTACTTCAACTTCATGATAATTAGGATGTATTCCTTGTTTCACTTTAATCACCTCTATAATTTGTAGCCTAGTCATTATATAATGAAATGCTTGTTTAGTCAAGGTTTTTATGAGAAATTATTTAAAAATTAGCCCTCACTTCCAAAAATAAAAATATTGCAAAATTACTACAAAAATATAAAAATAATTCAATTTTGCCGTATTTAGTGCATTTGGACGCTTTAAAATCAATAAAAATAGTTTATTTTATTTGTTTTTTTAAAAAAAAGTATGTAAACTAAAAGTAGCTAATATTAAAAGCTAATCTAAAAAGGATGGTGATTTAGCTTGTTAAACATTACAGATATTCGTATTCGCCTAGTAAAAAAGGATGATAGCAAACTAAAAGCCGTTGCTTCTATGACAATTGATGGTTGTTTTGTAATTCACGACATCAAAGTTGTTGAAGGTAATAATGGTTATTTTGTTCCTATGCCTAGCAGAAAAACTCCAGATGGTGAGTTTAAGGACATTGCGCATCCAATTGATACCCCTACTAGACAATTGATTGACTCTTCAGTTCTAGCAGCTTATGAAAAAGCGGTAAAAGAAGATAGCGAAAATAGCGAACAAAATTAAAAGATAAAAAATTAAAAGTCTAAGTTTTTTCTTGGGCTTTTTTTCTGTACGATTTCACGACAAAAAAATAGACATTTTAAAATGTCTATTTTTTATTTAATTTATTTTTTATTCAGCGTCTTGCAACTCAATAACATTTTTTAAAGTTGGATATTCGCCTATTGCAAAGTTCCATATTTCAGAGTTAAAGCCGTGTTCGTAGAATATTGCAAATAATCCTTCCTCTCCCATTGCTTGGTCTGTAGTTACAGGAATATCTCTTAATTCTTGTGGAATAATAAACTCTGTATTGAAAAGTCCATAGAAACCTTGAATAGTTGATTTTTGTCCTTGGTCATCGTATATAGAGTCATATATGTAACCTGCTTGCCTTGGAGTTAAGAAGCCTTCTGATCTTACTGGAGCATAAGTTTCAGTATAGTTTGTGCCCACAAAGTCAAAACTTGTAGCAGAGAAACAATTTTTAAGTTGTCCATAAGTATCTTGGTGATATTCAATGAAGTAAGCAAAACCTGCTTTTCTACTAGTTGAACTCAAACCTTGAATATATGCAACACTGTAACAGTTGTTTATTTCGCCCTCTGCAATGTTAAATGCTAAACCGCCTGCGTATTCTGCTTTAATGCTGATGTTTCCAGCGTAGCACTCAGTAATTAGTCCCCTAGTTGTTCCTACTATACCGCCAACTATTAGGCTTTGGTATCTACCAAAATCTGTGAATGATGTTTTTACTATACCTGATATAGAGTTGTAACCTACAAGACCACCAACCCAAACTTGTTCAGATGTAACGTTTCCTGTTAAGTTACCAGTAAAGTAACTTAGTTCAATAGTTCCTTCGTTATTACCAGCGATACCGCCTATGTAGTTAGAGTAACCATTTACACTAAATAGTTTACTATTTGAGTAACTGTTATCAACTGTACCTTTATTGTAACCTACAAGACCGCCAGCATTTGTTTGATATCCATTAGTGCTTTGAGCCTCTATTTTAATTTGAGCATAACAATTAGTTATTGAGCTGTTTGAAAGTCCTACAAGACTGCCAATGTTAAACTCACCTGTTAAGTTTCTGCCTGTTAATACTCTTGTTTGCTCTTCATTTTCTTCGTTTATTACTTTACAGTCCTCTATTATACCATTGTTTACACCAGCAACGGCACCTATATTATTGCCACCTTCAATGTTTACTTGATATAAATAAAGTCCTTTTACATAACCTTCAGGTCCAATAAATCCAAATAGTCCGCTACCTGCATTATTTGTAGTTATAGAAAGATTGCTTATCTTATAGTAGTCATCTGTCGCTGGGTCTATTGCTATATATAACTTACCATTAAATGGCTCTGCCTCTGTTCCAAGTGGAGTCCAATCTGTAAAGGCAATTAAGTCAAGGTTTGTACGTAATACATAAGTGCCAGTCATAGATATATTTACTAAATCGGTTGGATTGTTGATGCTTATTCCATCGTCAATTGTATCAAAACCGCCATCAACTTTTGGTCCTTCCATGTTTAGATATGGTAAACCGTCATTAGTGTCGCTAGATATCAACCAAACTTTGTTGAATATCCAGTAAATGTCTGCGTCTTGCAAATCGGTATATGAATAATAATTTGCTTGTTGTTGAAGTTCTGCAAGTGTCTTATTAAATATGCCATAATTTGGACTTAGACTTTCATTTGCTATGTTGCTTACTGCAACCATCTCGCCAGAGATTTCTGTAGAGTAGTAAACACCTCTTACTGTGTTAAAGTCAAATTGGTCGTCGTAGTTTAAGTTTTCACCAATAATTATGCCTCTATGAGTACTTGTTCCGCTTACAACACCGTCAAAGTAACAATCTTTAAGTCTAGCAACATAAGGTGCAGTCTCAAATGTACCAAAAGCATTTAAGCCAACTAGTCCGCCAGCAACTGCGTTTGAGTCCCCATTTACTTGGCTGCTTGAATAACAGTTAAGTACTGTTCCGCCAAGGTTATAGCCAACTATACCGCCAGCATATTTTGCACCGTCAACACTGATTGCTGTGTAAACTCTGTTTATTTGTGGTCTTAATTCACTCACTACTGTTTGCTTTCCTGCAATACCACCAGTGCTTCCATCTGTATCTAAGTTTGTTATTGTTCCGCTCAATACTTGGCTTCTTTCAATTGTGCCATAGTTTAAACCTGCTATTGCACCTGCATTGTCAAAGTAACCAGTTATTGTAACTGTTTCCATATTCAAATTTTTAACTGTTGCGCCAAGTTCCAAAACAGAAAATAGTCCCGCATTTGAAACGCTAACGCCATTTGGTAAATCTTCTTGAGTTATATTCATATTGTAAATTGTGTGTCCGTTAAAGTTAAAAGTTCCACTAAAAGCCTCGCCCTCTGCCGCACTGTTTCCAATAGGAATAAATATGCCGTCATTGTATGAAGCAAGGTCAATATCTTCTTGCAAAACATAAGACTTATCCATAGTCATAGTTTCATTCGTGCCTATTGTCATTAAAGTTTCTGCCGAAGTAATATAGAAAGGTGCGTTTGTTGTTCCATCACCTACAGAAACCTCAATAGTAACTGCTTGGAAGTCTTTTTTGTTTGAACTAACCTCAATTATTGCCTTACCACCTGCAGCAGCATAAAACTTATTATTTGCTGGGCTAAAATAAACAATGTCAGGTTGATATGACGTAAAAGTAAGCTCTGTTGTAGGGCTAGGATTTGTGTGCTCGTAATCTATTTCAAAAGAGTCCCCAATATTAACCTCAAAATAAGTGCTGTTAACAACTATTACCTCATTGTCTCGCAAAAAGTAATAGGTAGTTAAACCTAAACTCAAAGTAACAATACAAATTATTACAAAAACTAAAAATCTTTTCATATAACCCCTTCCAATAGATTAAATTAAGTTATTATCTGCCCGAAATTTTATATGTTTATTATACCCCAATTAATAATGTGTGTCAATACTCAAAAATACCTAAATTAATATACCATAAATTAATTAAAACAAATAGAATATAATAATTATATGCTATAATTGAACTATGAAAGATTTACATGAAAAATATGACAAATTGCAAAGCATATATGGCTCGCAAAACCTAAAAAGCGTATACGGCAACGGAAAAAGCAAAAACGCAAAATTTGCGCTTGTTTTTATGAACCCTACAAAGCGCAATATTTCATCAAATACCAACTGGGACGACATAAGCGCCCCATGGCTAACGACAAAACAAATTTGGAACTTTTTAACTAAATGCTCGCTATTTGATGCAAAATTAAATGAAAAAATACAAGGTTTAAAGCCAAGCGAATGGGACAAAAACTTTTGCAAAGAAGTGTATGACGAGGTCAAAAACCAAAAACTTTGGATTACAAATTTGGCAAAATGCTCTCAAGACGACGCAAGACCACTAGATGACAGCGTATTTTTAAACTATAAAGAACTTTTGCTTGAAGAACTTTACAGGGTAAACCCCGAAACCATATTTTTGTTTGGCAATCAAGTAGCGTCAATAGTTTTAGACAAAAAAATTAGTGTTTCAACTTGTAGACAACAAAAATTCTCACTAAAAATTAAAGACAAAAATTTTGAATGCTTTGTAATACACTACCCTGTCGGAAATGGAATATTTAACCAACATAAAGCACTAGAAGACATTAAACAAATTTTAAAGGAAAAATAAATATGGAAAATGTAATAAAAGTTATGATTGAACTTGGAAAACTATATGACGAACTAGACAATAAACCAGGAATAGAAGACCAGAGAACGGTTTACCAAACTGCAAAACTCTATTTGGAGTTTATGGGCGTTTCGGTAAACGAACTAAGAAACGCGATACTAGAAGACACATATATAAATATGTTTGACGACATAAACTATATAATTGGCTTACTAACATATATGGAATATAAACAAAAAAAACTAGGTAAATAACCTAGTTTTTTTATGTTAGGTGTTTAACTCTGGATTTGGGTTTGGAGCCGTTAAATTTACAAGCCATTTTTTGTTTTTAAACATTATTAAATATATTGGGGTTTTTATTATGTTGTCCAAACTTATGAAGAAGAATGCCCAATATATTGAACTTGGAAAGTAATCAGCAAAGACAAATATTAAGACATAATATATTGCGGACAAAAATTCAAGCCAAAATACTGTTTTTACTTTACCGCCCCAAATTATGACATAACTTGACAAATTCCAAACTATGAATCTAAACAAGTGTGTTGAGACATATAGAATCATCGCTATTGTGGCAATGGGTCTAACGTCAATATTTATTCCAGAATTTATTGGAACAATTAATGCTAAACTACATAGCGCATACACGACCCAAATAAAAATACTAAAATAAATTGAATATTTGCCGTGCATATAGGCTTCATCTTTCTTGTTTTCGCCAAGCGCACGCGTTATGTCAATGCTCGTTATTACAATAAAACTAAAGTATAAAGTATTAAAAAAGTCTAAAACATTTTCATAATATGAATATGCGTTAAAGTATATTTCACTTACCTTTAACAGGAACATCGCAGTAAACATATAGCCAATTTGCCAAATAATTTCGGAAAAAGCCATATACATAATTGTAGAAAACTCTTTATATGTAAATTTTAACTTTTTAAAAACCAAAAGATTTATACCATAATTTTTATTTTTCAAAAATATAAAATAGAATAGAATAACACTTAAAATTGAAACGCCCACATAAATAAAACCAACAAGGTTTAAATATATTCCGCCCATAAAGTTTAAAATTAAAAGCGCAACTACAATCAATGTAGAATATATTGCAATTTGTAATAATTGTGCTTTAAATTCTTTCATATTTTTTAAAGTATGCATAAAATAACGATTGATACAATTTAAAAATATATACGCGCACATTAAGTAAAAGAAGGTATAATCTCCTGCCACATCAATGTTAAAAATATAGTCAAAAATTACTTCTTTAAATAGTACAATCAAAATTACAAATATTGCCGCCAAAATTACCGTAAGGAATAAGCCATACCTATTGTAATTGGCAACGACATCTTTGTTTTTATAGTTTTGGTTGATATATATAGCAACTCCGCCTGCAATTCCAAAGCCAATTATGCTAGAAAAATAAGCGAGCGAAAACATAGCGTTAAAATATGTAAGTTCTTTTAATGGCATAGTGTTTGCAAAAACCGAACTTATTGTCATATAAAGCGCAGTAATTATTCCAATAACCACCAAATAACTTGATTTTTTAGAAGTTTCAATTAAATATTTCCAAAAATTAGTTTTTGCAACCGCTTGTGTCATTAGTACCTCATAAGTTGTTTATATTTACTCACATTATAACAAAAACCATTCTTTACTTCAATATCTAAACCAAAATAAAATAACAAATTTACACTAAAAAACAACTCGGCTGTTAACCGAGTTGTTAAAAAATAAAACAAAAGACTTACATAAAAAATTAAAGTTGTTTTTTATATTCCAGTTATGATGATTCCCTCTAGAACACCATCTTTTGAAAGTTGAGCATAAGCGTTTTTAAAAAACTGTAAACTAAGTTTATTTGGGTCATACTCACCAATTTGTAAAACTTTATTTTTTATATCATATAAACGTTTTTCACTAAAAACAATACGTGTAGCAAAACCATCTTTAAATTCTTTTTCACTATTAACATAAAGAAGTCCCTTTACAACTTTTTTAGGCAATTCAATTGAAGCGTTTTTTGTTTCCTTTAAATTAAATAAGCCACCAAAGTTTTCTACTCTCTTGTTATTTCCGTCAATACCAATGTTAATGTATGACTCACCTAAGTAAAGGCAAAAACCGCCTCCACCATTTATGCAAAATAGACCATCTTCTTTATATGCTATTTCTATTTTATGATAAATATCTATTTTTGTTTCGCCTTCATTACTGTTAAATAAAAATTTAACTTCATTCATAAAATACAACTCCTTTGTGTAGTATTCTCACTTTTTATTGTTAATTAAATATTAGAATTAAATAAAAAGTGTAAAATTGTTTTAGTGACAGGGTCAATTACTAATTCCCAAACACCCCTTGTAGCATCAATTGCACCTTCAACAACCCATTTAAAATTACCTGTTGATTCTATAATTGGGTCTTTAGCTTTCATTATTTCTTGTGTAATAAGTGAGTAATTATCAACATAAGCTCTATAATATCTGCTCGCTGCATCTACATATCCATTATTGATAATAGTTTGTGAATATTTTAATGCCGCTTGACCAGCATCATTAATTAATGTTTCTACTTGGTCTGCTTGAGTTGCGGTAAGAGTACTTGCTGTGCTAGCAACAGCAGTTCCTGCTCCGGCTAAAGAGCCAACGCCCCAGCCAGTTGCTGCGCCTAAGGCAGCCCCAATAACAACTCCTCCAGCGACCCATCGCCAGTCTAATGTACCATATTCAGAAACAGATATTACTCCGCCTGCTACTCCGCCTGCTACAGCACCTGCTGCTGCGCCAACGGCAATAACAACTCCTAATCCTGCACCTGCTGTAGCCACAACAACGGCTGCAACTGCTGCAACTGCAACAACAACGACTGCTGCTACCACAATTTTATTAACCAATTTGCTAAACCAGCCACAGTTTTCAATCATTCCAACATTTTGCATTTCGCTTAATAATATGTAATCACCTTCAACTTCAAACAAAGCGTCATAATTGCCTTCCGCATTTACGAAAGCCACACCAGTTAGTGTGTCAATTAAGACCTCTTCTCCATTTTGCAATTCTGCAAACAAAGTAACAATGTTGGTTTCGCTGTCAAAACTAAAAGTATAGTGTACAGACACCTCTTGTTCTTCTTCGCTAGTGGTTTCACTTAAATTATCTATTTCGCCTAAGTCTGATAAATTAATTAGGCTCTCTGCTGTAAGTGTTGTTAATGAGTCTGTTGTAACTAAATTAAAGTTATCAAATTCTTCATTTAGAACACTTTCGTAATCCATTGCTTGTACAGATAATTCAATGGTTCTTGTATTTACGGCTTGTTGTGTTTTATTAATTTGAAATAGGCTCGGAGTAATTGCTAAAATAAAAGCAAGACCAACAGCTGTAAAAAATTTCAAAAAGTTCTTTTTCATAAAATTCCCCTTTTTTTTATTAATAATAATTCCTGAACGAATAAATTTTTTGCGTTTATTCAAAGAAATATTACTAATACAATTTTATCATACTGGCATAATTTGTCAATACCCAACATTTTTTGGGGTTATTTTTGCTTTTAATAAAAGGGGTTTTTGACATAAAAAATTAAGCAATATGTAGTTGAAATTTGCTTTAATTATATATGCGATTAATTAAAAAAAGCAAATGTAATATTTGCTTTTTTAAGAATTTACATATTCAATAACGTCATCTATAGGAATTGAATAAGCTATTCCATAAATTGTGTTTCCTGAGTTATCTCTTGTTCTAAAAGTTGTTATGCCAATTAGTTCTCCCCTGTTATTTAAAAGAGCTCCTCCACTATTACCTGCCGTTATTGTTAAATCACATTGAATAACTTCTCTTACAACTTCAGAATATTCAATGTTTACTATAGGCATACTTATTATGCCCTCAGTAATAGCTAATCCATAGTTTGAACCATTACCAATTGCATAAACTCTTTCGCCAAACTTTAAATTATTTGATGTTCCTATTTTAATAGGCTTAATATTTAACAATGATATGTCATCTATTTTTAACACCGCTATATCTTTTTCCGTATCATACTTAATTAGTGATACTTCTCTATATTCTTCCTCATTACTAAAACGTATAAAGTAACTATCAAACTCTGTAACCACATTTAGTTCAGTAAATGTAACAACATGGGCATTAGTGACAAGAGTTCCATCATCTTTTATTATTTCGGCTGTACCAAAACTTTCGCCTTCCGATTCTGTTACGCACTTTAACTCAACAATACTTGATGAATTATTGTAAAAAATTGTTGTGGGACTAGGGTTTATAACAACATTGACAAACAAAAAAGTTGCAATCGTTACAATCAGTATGCCTGTTATAATTAATATAATATTTTTTTTGCTACTCATAAAAAACCTCTTGTTTTATTTTAACACCATAATTTTCATAAGTCAATATAGGTAGTCTATTAAAAAAACAAAAAAACTAGGTGTTTTACCTAGTTTTTATTTGGCTCCTCAAGTAAGATTCGAACTTACGACCTATCGGTTAACAGCCGAGTGCTCTACCGCTGAGCTATTGAGGAATATAGTATTGGACTGTCATATATTAACATTTTGCACTATTAATTGTCAAGCAGTAAAATAAAATTTTTATAAAAAAATGCAACAGTTTGATGTTGCAATTTTTTTATTTTACCAATACGTCAATCTCTACTTCTGCGCCGCCATTTTTGTCACTTTCGACTGCTTTATATATTCTATCATATAGGACTGTAAAGACCTCTTCCCTCGTCTTGCCCTTATATATCACGTCAAAGAGTGCGCGCCCCCTTTCATATTCCTTTCTAAGTTTTGTCATATAGATATGGGCTGTTACATCTTCTAAACCTAATATTGCTTCTGCCTGTTCAGAGTAATGTTCGGCAATTTCTTCACCCTTTCTTAACTCTTCAGCACAAGGCTGATTGTAACGAAGGCAATATTTTGCTTTTTGTTCAAGCGTCCATTTATTAAAATCCTTTGCCTTTGGTGTCATATCTTCAAACTGATTTAAATAACTCTTTATTAAAAGTTCTGTTTGTTTGTCTTTACATAGCCCTGTTTCATAGTACCTAAAAAAGTCGTCATAATGGTCTCTTCTATTATCTTGTTGGGCAATTAAAGTGGCAATAGCTATTGGATAATATTTGTTTATCCTAGACACATTAAGAGTATGTTTAACGGTATCAATATCTGTAAGTTCAAACCCTATAAGAAACTTGCCCTTGGTATCAAGAACAAATGGTATTGATGGTCTTCCTTTTTCTATTGATAACATTTCCTCATAAAATTGAATGCTGGCTATTTTTTGCTCAATGTAAAGATGAGGCCAAATTTTTGAATTAAAAGCCTTGTATGCGTTTTGAGGGCAAACCGTTATTTCTATAGGCTCTTCATCGCCATTTGCTGCATACAACGAAACACTAAATTCTTCCTCAAGTAAAATTTGATCCAACTTTGGTTTTACAACTAAATTAAAATATAGCTTGTTCATCCTCTGCCCCTTCAACGGCTGCCATTAGTTCTATGTCAGTCATTTTATTTAATCCAAGTTCTTTTAACTGTTCTTCATAAAATTGTTCAAGAGTATATCCTTTATAGTATTTATCAAACAATTCGTCTGCAAATTTGTGTTGTGCCAAAACACCTTCTTTAAACGGCTCATAGTAAACATCACTAACCTCAATCAATTCTTGCGCATACTCTAAGTTGCCAAAAAGGTTATTAAAAATTCTACGTTCCATTTGTTTCATTGGCGAAAAGTATATCTTTATATATTCCCTTTCTTCTGCCTCTGTAAACTTTTCGTGGTTTTCATATTTTAGGTCAAGTGCCTCATTATAAGGTGGATTAAACATATTTACATAAATCAACTTCTCATAACTTGTAAGGGGCTCCTCACTGTTAACTTTTTTATTTATTTTATACATCTCGGCATGATAATTGTGATTTCTCTCCAAATTTGCGGAAATAACATAAGCCAAAGTTTCCTTTTTTAGTGCATTATAATCTACCAGATAATGACTCACAAATATAGGATCAAGGTTTATTATTTCGTCAAGTTTTCTTACCCTAGAAGGCAAAACTTTTCCTGCTTTTATGCCGTCTCGTGCCGCTAAATCGTCCTCATTCCATTGCAATATTGCTAGTTTAACGCTTATAGGAAGCCTTAAAAACACACCGTTATGATAGCCCTTAAAATAGTTATGAGCAGATATATTTAAAATTCTATAAGTATCCTCATATTTTTCAATTTGTTCTGGCGGAATAATTTGCCACTTGCCATTTTTGTTTATTAAATTTACTGCTCTATCTTCAAGAATTTGTTTATATTCTTCTTTATCGGCTCTAAATTCTTGTTTTTCAAGGTTATTTTTGCGAAGCAAAATTCTAGATTGAATTGTATCTTTTACTCTAGTGTATATTTTTTCGCCTGATATTATGCTTTTCATATTTTATGCCTCTATTCTCTCTCTAAATGTACTTGCCCTTTTGGAGTTTCTTCTTCCTCTTGTTGTTTATGAACAAAATTAATATAGATATCTATCATTTCCCTACCAGGAAGAAGCTTCTCTGCAACGTTAGCCTCAAAAACTTTTACTGTTTCTATCCAATCTTTAAATTGTTGAAACATTGGGTCTTCAACTCCAAAACCAAATTGCTCGTCAGTTATTAAATTATATATGTTTTCCTCAACCTTTTTTAAACTCTCATAGTCGTCTTGATAAAATACTTGAGAAATATATTTTAAATATTCAATGGACTGTTCCTTATTTAAAGTTATTACTGCTTGGTCTTCCATTAAATCTTTTAGAATTTTTGGGAAAAATTCTGGCATAGGAAATTCATAATTTAAGTTAACTATGTGAGCAAGTTCGTCTTTGCCGCCATCTGGCATATTTTTGTAATATTCCAAAGTTTTCTCGTCTAATTTGGCACTATTTTCGTATGCCATTATTCGTTTAGCCAAATTATATACAATTTGTGCGAAGAAATATGAATAATATTCTCGCTTTTCTTCTTGAAGTTCAAGTTTTTCTATGTCGGCACTGCCTTCAATTTCCTCAACGGTGTGAGATACTATTGAATAAGTTTTAGTTGAAGGAAAACCAAATAGAGCTGAATCTAGTTCATAAAAATAGTTGTCACCATTTCTGCTGCAATTAAAACTCCTATTAAAATGATCTATGACAAATATGCCCTCTGGTCTACCCTCTTCTCTTGCCATTTTATGTTCCATAAAAATTAAAACGGCCAATTTTTCATCTGGCTCTAGTTGTGTCCAAACTGGCCAATAAAAAGCCTTGTAATATGTGGCTTCACTAATAACAATTTGTTCAAGCTCTTCATTTTCGGTATAAGTTACGCCAAATCCATCTGGTTGTAAAGTTAAAAGGTAGGCATCCCTTACAATAAGTGCAAAATTATGCCTTTCTTTGCGGTCTGCAATCGCTTTTTTTATATCATCAATTACGCTCATATTACATCCTTTTTTTATCTGTCTTTTTCGTTATTGGTTGTTGCTTTTGCGCTTTTTTGCTTTTCATATAGTTCAAAAAAGGCGTCGTCCCTGTCCCTATTACCAATTTGTTCTGTAATAAATTCTTCTTCTAATTTAATCGTATGGTCAAAATCTTTTTTGTACTTTTCATACAGAGAGTCTTTTTTAATGTACGCCTCATTTCTCATTGCCATTTCGTCTAGCACTTTTAACTCTTCTTTTTGTATTCTCGTAAGTGGGTGCAATAAATATAACAATAGTGCGCTTTTTTCTTCTTCGGTTAGTGTTTGAATTTTGCTTTCGTAAACTATTTGTTCTTCAGCTGGTCTAAGTTCTTTATCTGTTCCAAAACATTTAACTTTATAAGTAAAGGCTTTTTCGTATGCCTCTGGTCTTGGCGCATAACACTTCAAACTGCTTAAAGTTCTTTCATCATATTCATAAAGTTTACCAGTGTTAACAAATTTTATGTATCTATCAACAAGTTTTGCTTGAGCAGACATATTAACTATTAAAGCGGCATAATCGTAAGGCAAAAAATCATCTGAAAAAAATATATATTCTGGAATGTTAAAAATAAACTCGCCATCTTTAACTTCTACCAGTCTGCCATTTGGGTCTTCTCCCATTAAAAAGTATGCTTCTTCTCTGTCATCTTTGTTTGCCAAAAAGCGTTCAAACCACATAAGAACCGCTAGCTTCTTTGACAAATGTAAATAGTCAAAAATCTCTTCATGAAAACCAGCCTCAAATGAGTTTTCTGAAAGCGGTTTACGGTATAACTCAAGTTCTGGTATGTTGCAATATGCATCTATGCCTTTTTCATCGTCTGGTATGCTTTCATCTAAATCGGCGTTAACAATGTCATTAGCCATCGCTAAAGCCTTGTCAAAACTGCGATATCTTATGTGATGAATCCAATCTTTTAATCTTTCTAGTGCCATAAATATACTCCGATTTTTCTTAACTCAAGTTTAGCACAATAAAGTTGCCGCGTCAATATGAAAAAAGCAAGCCAATGGCCTGCTTTTTAAGTCATATTAATAATTTATTATTGAATAATTAGTGGCATTAAAACAACTGCTGCATCATAAATTAAGTAAATTGCGCCAAGTGCAAATATAAACTTAATCAAAGGCAACCTTAAACTTGCTAAAATTAGTGCAACAAGTAGTTCAGCACCTGCTAAAATGTAGGCAAGAACGCTTTGACTTAGAGTTAAATTTAATGTAGCAATAAAGTCAGTAAACCAAGTTTGACCAAACAAAATAGTGTTTAGGCTTGGAACTGTAACAAATGTAATAACATTAAAATAAACTAGTGCTGCTGCAACTATAGCCCAGAAAATAACAAATATAAAACCTCTTCTCATAATAACCCTCCTGCTAAGTAAATACATAATAGCATAAAATATAGCGTATTTCAATAATTTTAATAAAATTTGTGAAATTTATACCAATAATTTTATTGTTTTTGTAAAACATAGTATTTAGGGTTATTGTAACTAAATTAATATGTAATTAAAATATATGTTTGTATGTTTTTAGTCCATATCATCAACATTTATAGGTGCGTGTGTCGTGCTGTTTAAAAATTGGTAAACACTTGCAAGTGCTAATAAAAATGCGCTTATTTTGTTGCCAACTATTACAACTCTGTCATTCTTTTTAACCACAAAACCACCTTTTTCTAAAGCGTTTACATGGTGATAGGCTTGTCCTGTCGTGTTAAAGCCACATTTTTCCATAATTTCGTTAATTGTAAGTTGCTCTTTCATAACTGCTTTTAAAATTTTTAGTCTTTCTTTGTTGGCAAGTGCGTTTAAGACCTTACTTATTTTGTCATCGTCTAACTCTAAAACCTTTAAAATGTTTAGATTGTCGTGTCCAAATGTTGAACCCACATTGTTTCCAACATAGCGTCCACCAAATACCATTCTGTTTTCTTGTAATTTTTCTATTGTTTTAAATGGTAATGGACTTGTTTTTTGCGCATCTGAATCTGGCTTTTTTAGGTCTTTAACCTCCTTTTCTAATGCTTCTAACCTCTTTAAAATTTCGTTATCCATAATTAATTTCTCCTTATTATGTTTTTACGTAATTACATAATAGCATAATAAATATATGCTGTCAATACTTTTTTAAAAAAATTAAAACAAAAAAAATAGGTTATAAAAACCCATTTTTTACTCATTACCTTATAAAATTCTTCATATATAAGCAAATCAACCCTCTTTTATTGTAATTCAAAATCATTAATTTGCTCTTTATTATAGATGTCATTTTCTATTTGATTAAATTTATATCTATTAATTTTTCCTTCAAATTCAGTTGTTTGATCATTTTCATGGCTGACTTTTTTTATAAACATAATATCTTCTTTTTTCATTTTTCCTTCATCATAAGTGAAATCTTTAGACGGAAAATAAAAGTAATAACTTTCATCTGATACTTCATTGCCATCAATATATTCATTAATTTTAACAAAATAAGAACTTTCTTTATATGAAATATTTAAAAAAGTAATACCTTTTGCATAATTTCCACTTTGTTTTTCAAAATAAGCACCAACTCCTGTACTCTTTCTGGCTCTTTCTTGATACTCAAAAAAAATCCAATGATTTTCTCCTTCATCGTAACCTAGATTGTTAATTTTCCCATTTACTACAAGTTTTTTAAATTCTTTAGGCATTTCATTTAAAAAATTTTTAACATTATCGTAATTTAAACCTTGTTTTTCTAATAGTTTTAAAACTGTTAAATCAACTTTCATAATTTTAAAAACATTATCCGTATACATTTTTTACCTCTATAAATAGAATAACATAATAAAATACTATTTTCAATATTTAATATTAAATAGTTTTTTACAACCTATTTTTTAATTCATTTACCCAATTTTTGCTTGTTTCAAGGTCTACAAGGTCAATTTCTGCAGTATTTTTACCCATTAAAAGCCATTTGCCAAACTTAGGAAAAGGTTTTTCAACTCTACCCTCAAATTTACCCACACTAATAGCCCCAAGTTCCAAACTTAACTTATCTAAACTCTTGTTAATTGCTTTTTGCCACATAGGTCTACCAACCTTCATTAGGTAGGAAACAAAATAAATAGCCACTTTTTTGCCCTTTAAAGCCTCATTGTTAACCTTTGCAAAATCAACCATAGGCTTAGCCCATTGCATGCCCTGAATAGGTGCGCCAAGCACTAAAAAGTCGTAACCGTCAAAGCCTTTAACCTCATTAATTGGTAAAACATCTACGCTCACACCCTCACTAACTAACTCCTCCGCAATACTTTCAGCATAATCTCTAGTAGAATTAGTCTCAGTATAATAACAAATCAACCCTTTTTTCATAATTGCTCCTTATTAAAACATTAACTTTCTTTATCTAGCCCAGCCCTTGTTTCTATCATTCTTTCTTTATATTCTTTTTTAATTAAATCTAACTTTAATTCTCTTTTAAATAACATATTTTTAAAACTTGCTGTATTTTCTGGATAATATGTATATTCTGCACTAAGGCAATTAACGTGTAAATATGCTGTATATATATTATCGTTAATATCTGAATAAGTAGGGAAAATTACAACAGATCCAACTTGATTAAAATCATCTAATTTCTTATGTAAATCAAATCTAATTTTTTGTTTAAATATCCCATTAACTGGTATATCTATTGTAGAAAAAACATTTCCTGTATTATGAATTTTTGAATTAAAAAATAAGCAATCTTTATTATTTTGCATATCCAACATAATAAAATTGTGTGCAAGCCCCACGCCTAAATTTTCAAATTCAATTTCTAATAATATTGTTGTAGTATTTTCTTTTGAATTATATGTGCCAATACTTATATTATAAATATTATCTTCTAATTCGTAATTAGAACATAAATTTAAACTTTTAATCTTTAAATATGGTCTATTTAATTGTTTATTGTTGTTATTTATTTGTTTCTTAACATTATAATTTGTAAGTATTATTGTAATAATAGCACCTATTAATATTAAAAACGATAATATAGCTTGAATAGATAAAACTAAATTATTCTCCCACCATTGTGTATCAAATATTTCTAATAATAAATTCATATATTTTCTCCTTTTTTTTAAGTCTATCATAATAATTTTTTAATGTTAACTAAAAATTAATAAAATACGCTTGTTAATTTTAGTAAAATTCAAGGCTCGGCAAGTTTTATCACAGCAGGAGTTTAGTTTGACCTAAATGACTGTTTTTAAAGGACGCACAGCAAACGAAGAAATTGCGTTGATATAACGGGCTTATTCAAGAAAAAAGCGAGGTTTAATACCTCGCTTTTTTAATTGAATGTTGGCAATGTCCTATTTTTCCGGCCCGTTTCCAGACAAGTATTTTCGGCGCTGATGAGCTTAACTTCTGTGTTCGGAATGGGAACAGGTGGATCCTCACCGCTAAAATCACCAACAATGGTTGAATGTCTTTTGTTGTACACTCACAACTGCATAAAAATAGAGATTAGTGAAATTGGTTTTTACTAGAAATTTGCACCTTCTAGTAATAAGAATCTAGTCGTAAGTCTATTGTAAACTCCTTTTTGTAGAAAAAGTTTACTCACTTACATTGTGATCAAGCCCTCGACCTATTAGTATCGGTCAGCTACACGCATTACTGCGCTTCCACCTCCGACCTATCAACCTTGTAGTCTACAAGGGGTCTTACTAGCTTATGCTATGGGATATCTAATCTTGAGGCAAGTTTCACGCTTAGATGCTTTCAGCGTTTATCTTTTCCGTACTTCGCTACCCAGCAATGCCTCTGGCGAGACAACTGATGCACAATAGGTACGTCCACTCCGGTCCTCTCGTACTAGGAGCAGCCCCTCTCAAATATCCTACGCCCACGATGGATAGGGACCAAACTGTCTCACGACGTTTTGAACCCAGCTCGCGTGCCACTTTAATCGGCGAACAGCCGAACCCTTGGGACCTACTACAGCCCCAGGATGTGACGAGCCGACATCGAGGTGCCAAACTCCCCCGTCGCTGTGAACGCTTGGGAGGAATCAGCCTGTTATCCCCAAGGTAACTTTTATCCGTTAAGTGATGGCAATTCCATGTTCTACCACCAGCTCACTAAGCCCTACTTTCGTACCTGCTCGACTCGTAAGTCTTACAGTTAAGCTCCCTTATGCCTTTACACTCTGCAAATGGTTTCCAACCATTTTGAGGGAACCTTTGGGCGCCTCCGTTACTTTTTAGGAGGCGACCGCCCCAGTCAAACTGCCCACCAGACACTGTCCGCTACCCAGATAATGGAATAGCGTTAGAATTCCAGACTTAAAAGGGTGGTATCCCAAGGATGACTCCACCAAGGCTAACGCCCTAGCTTCGTAGTCTCCCACCTATCCTGTACATTTAAGCCCGGAACCCAATATCAAGCTACAGTAAAGCTCTATGGGGTCTTTCCGTCCAGTCGCGGGTAATACGCATCTTCACGTATACTTCAATTTCGCCGGGTCCATTGTTGAGACAGCGCCCAAATCGTTACGCCATTCATGCGGGTCAGAACTTACCTGACAAGGAATTTCGCTACCTTAGGACCGTTATAGTTACGGCCGCCGTTCACTGGGGCTTAAATTCAACGCTTCGCTATACAGCTAACATCTCCTCTTAACCTTCCAGCACCGGGCAGGCGTCAGCCCCTATACTTCAGCTTGCGCTTTAGCAGAGACCTGTGTTTTTGGTAAACAGTCGCTTGGGCCGTTTCACTGCGGCCTACTTAAATCGTGATAAGTAGGCACCCCTTCTCCCGAAGTTACGGGGTCATTTTGCCGAGTTCCTTAACAATGGTTATCCCGTCCGTCTTATGATTCTCTCATCGTCCACCTGTGTCGGTTTGGAGTACGGGCACCTTACATTTACCTAGCAGCTTTTCTCGTCAGCGTGAATTTGTAGGCTTCGTTACTTAATTTCACTCCCCATTATCACCTAGGATTTAATAACAAGCGTACTTCACTACTTGTTTCCCTCATGATTTAGCCACACATTTCCATTCGTGTGGTCCTACTATCCTTCTGCGTCCCTGCTTCGGCTCTTTATCAATGTACGGTGGTACTGGAATATCAACCAGTTATCCATCGACTACGCCTTTCGGCCTCGCCTTAGGTCCCGACTTACTCTGGGTGGATGAACCTTCCCCAGAAAACCTTGGACATTCGACGGTGATGTTTCTCACATCACTCTCGCTACTCATGCCGGCATTCTCTCTTGTATGCAGTCCACTGTCCCTTCCGATACAGCTTCTGCCCACATACATTGCTCCTCTACCAATGAACTTGCGTTCATTCCTAAACTTCGGTGATATATTTTAGCCCCGATAATCTTCGGCGCTCTGTCACTCGACCAGTGAGCTATTACGCGATCTTTAAATGAATGGCTGCTTCTAAGCCAACATCCTGGTTGTCTGTGCAACAAAACATCCTTTACCACTTAATATATACTTTGGGACCTTAGTTGTAGATCTGGGCTGTTTCCCTTTTGACTATGGAACTTATCTCTCACAGTCTGACTCCCTGTCATCAATTATCTGGTATTCGCAGTTTGATAAGGTTCGGTAGGTCGTGAAACCCCCTAGCCCATTCAGTGCTCTACCCCCAGTAATCTAAACAGAGGCTAGTCCTAAAACTATTTCGAGGAGAACCAGCTATATCCCGGTTCGATTGGAATTTCTCCCCTATCCACAGGTCATCACCGCCTATTGCAACAGGCGTGTGTTCGGTCCTCCACAAGGTCTTACCCTTGCTTCAACCTGCCCATGGATAGATCACCAGGTTTCGGGTCTACAGCGTGCAACTAATTCGCCCTATTCAGACTCGCTTTCGCTTCGGCTCCATAACTTAATTACTTAACCTTGCTACACACCGTAACTCGCCGGCCCGTTCTACAAAAAGTACGAAATCGCACTGGGCTAATGCCCGTAGTGCTTTCTCTGCTTGTAAACATACGGTTTCAGTTTCTATTTCACTCCCCTCCCGGGGTTCTTTTCACCTTTCCCTCACGGTACTATACGCTATCGGTCACTAGGTCGTATTTAGCCTTAGGAGATGGTCCTCCTTCCTTCACACCGGATTTCTCGTGTCCTGTGCTACTCTGGATACCTACTGGTATGAAAAAAATTTCGTTTACGGGACTATTACCCTGTTTCGTGCGGTTTTCCAACCATCTTTAACTATTTTTTTCAAGTCCGTTGTGTAGGTCCTAACCCCAATGATATTGCTATCGTTGGTTTGGGCTCTTACCCGTTCGCTCGCCGCTACTTAGGTAATCGTTTATTTACTTTCTTTTCCTTCGGGTACTTAGATGTTTCACTTCCCCGAGTTCCCTTTACTGCACTATGTATTCGTAACAGTAATACTAGCAGACTAATGCTAGTGGGTTTCCCCATTCGGACATCTACGGATCACAGCTTATTTCCAGCTCCCCGTAGCTTATCGCAGGTAATCACGTCCTTCTTCGGCGCCTAGTGCCAAGGCATCCACCATACGCTCTTTATAGCTTGATCGTATACGTCGATTCTTGACATTTTAAATGTCTTTTTTTGTTTTGTTTACATTTTACTTAAATTTAAAAATTTAGCATTTTTGCGTTCAAATGTTATTTTATTGTTAAACTCAGCGTAAATTGTTTTCGCAATTCAACAGCAATAAATTGCCATTTGCTTATATTGTGAATATACATATTACACCGTTAATTATTTTTAATTAACTTGAATTTTTGATTTCTCTTGATGTCTAATATCTAATATAGATATTTGATATCGCTCTATTTATTATGCAGTTGTCAATGTACACACGTTTATAGGCAAAACAGCCCAAACGCTCCTACATTCTAACATAACGATTTTGCCCTGTCAACATTTTTTTTGATTTTTTATGTTTTTTTTTACATCTTTTTTTTGACACATCAAAAAGTGGTAAAAAAGGCAAAATTTGCCATTGATTTGACAAAAAATTGGCACTTAAAAATAAACAAATTGCCATTTTTGCATATTATCTATATATAATATACTAATATAATTAAACTTTTTCATAACGATAATTTTAAAAAAATAGGCGGCTATGTTTAATAGCCGCGTAATGCAAGTAATATTCCTTGACTGCTTACTAAAATTTTTCTTCCAGTAAAAGTTGGGATTTCCAACAGATATTTTCTTATTTCGCTGTTTATTTTATATTCAAGTTGCGTAACATTTGAAACGCCATCAATTTTAAAACTTGGAATAACTATGTTTAGTATTGTGTCGCTCAAACTAGCACTAACATTTTTAAGCTGTATGTTACTGCTAGTTAAACTGATGTAAGTGCTTGTGCAGAAAAATACAAATTGAATTTCTACATCTACGCTTGCTGGCACCACCAAATTTTGAAGGGCGGTTAGCGTTGTTTTTAGTTTAGTTAAGTTTAAATGAACCTCTAAGTCAATTGTTGTTGTATAACCAATAGTTGAAGCCACAACCGATGTTATGGTTGGAGCTACTTTATCAAAGGCATCACTGCTTATACCTAGTGTCTCTTGTAAAGATGTTGAGGTGAATATTTCATTTGCATACTCTTTTAAATCGGCATAACTGAGAGTGGCATCACCAGGAACAATGTTTAATTGGTCGGCTTCAAAAGTTACATCTACATTCAAATAGGTCTTCGCTAGGTTAACATACTCAAAAAATGGTTCAACTACTGTGTCGTTTAAAAAGTATTTGTTTAATGTGCCCTCTTCTAATTTTAGATTTCGTTCTAGCACTCTCAAAATTAGTGAACTTCTTTCAATGTTTAAGTCGTTTACTGTAAGCGTGCTGTCTAACAGTGTATATTGTCCGTCTACAATATTAAAATAGTTGTTGCTCTTAATATAAAAATAATCTGGGAAAAAGTCAGCAATAAAAGCAAGTTTTTGCTTGAACCAAGATGTACTTAGTTTTGCAATTATGTTTATTCCTAAGTCGTAATCTGCGCTATCTGTAACAATGTTAAGACCATATATTTGAGGGTCAAATTGATTTACGACATCCATCTTTATGCGAAGTCCCATTTCATTAAGTTTTACATTGTTTTGAAGTAATAAATTAAA
Organism: Spirochaetales bacterium; assembly: GCA_050178795.1. Lineage (GTDB taxonomy): Bacteria > Bacillota > Clostridia > Christensenellales > UBA1242 > STF1-184. The sequence continues at coordinate 24,723 of JBFXFT010000006.1, read as the reverse complement.
AATAGCAATTAGTTCTTTTGTGTTTAGGCTAACTGGTCCGCTTGGTAAAAGATTATTTTCAAGCGGATTTATATCATTTAATTCGCCGTCTAGGTTAAATATATGCACATTGTGCATAAGAAGTTCGCTTTGTGCCGTATCATAGTCCTCTTCTTCTACATCGGTGTAAGCGTAGTTTACTTCATCAATTGGGGCACTAAAGTCTTGATATAGAGCATATACCTCAGTTAAAGTTGTTCCCTCATCCAAATATGGGAAAATGTAGGTGTTAAAGTTCCAAGTAAATTCTACGTACGCAAAAAAGAAAACTAAAGATAGCACCAATAAGACCTTAAATATTCTTGCTTTTCGCATAATCCTCAATTTCCTTTTTAATTTTCTTATTAAATTATACCTAAAAAATTATGTGTTGTAAAGAGGCAATTTTAATCTTACATAGACAAAGTCCAAATTATTGTTTCACTGTCTCCAAATCTGCCTGCATTGTATGGCGTAATTTTGTCTATTGCGTTTTGAACTGCTGCCACTATTGTATTTTCAACCACTGTACTTTTTGCCCTCATTGCAGTGGTACTCATAAATGTATCTATTTCGGTTGTTGTTACAGGTTTCCATGCGTCATATTGAAACTCAAAACTCTTGCCAGCAGATTGCGTTGCAAAGTTATAATTTATTTCATATTGCGTCCTTAGCGTTGCAAGTAGTTGAACCGCAGTTTGATTGCTTGCAGAGTCAGCATAATTACTTAAAGTTGCTTGAACTTGTGCTTGATATGTGTTTCTCAATGTTACATAAGCGCCAGAGTGAGAGACAATTAAAGTTGCCTTTAAAGTGTCTATCGCATCTTGCTTGTCTTGTATTGCTTCAACTATTGTAGTTATGCTTTCACTATGTGCTATTGCATATTGATAGTCAGCTATTAAAGTTGCAAGTTCACTTAGTAGAGTGTCGTATGACGCATCATTAAATAATGTTGCTAAGTCTTGTTCAAAACCTTCTTGTAAAGTCTCCCTTGCCGCCAAATAGGCTTGTTTTTGTGTTTGAGTATGAAGTTCTTCCATATTATTCATTTGGGTTCTAATGGTATTCATTAGTTCGGAATAATTAAGGTCTGCAACATCATCAATTGATAAATCTGGGTCGTATGACATTGCTTTTAACATTAAGAATAGTAAATTTCCACTGCTTGTGTTGTTAAAGATGTTATATGCCAAATCGTCAATTCTATCTGGCACACCATGTGCTACAGCAAAAGCAAAAATACCACTGGTTCTAAAAAAGTCATCGGCATTTGCCTTTATTTTGCTTTCAACCCTTTCTTGTATTTCATTAGTTGTAGCGACTACAGATATGTAAAAAGCGTTTTCGCTGTCTTCACTGCTTGCAAGTGCTTCAATATAGCCCGCTTGAGCCATAGTTCTCGCTATTGCAATAGTTGCGTCCTCAATTTTGTATCCATAATAGTTTGCTACACTTAAAATTGCCTCTCCGTCATCATTTACAGAGTTTATTGCAACAACCCTATCGTTAGTATCTGTAACTAGTTCAATACTTGGGTTTACATTTAATGTTACATAACTTACTGGAGTGGTCGCAACATAGTCTTCTGGCTTTACTTCCCCACAACCACTAACAAATGTAACAGATGTAGCGATAAAACTAGCCACCAATATTAAACTAAATATTCTCTTCTTCATAAAAACTCCTAGTATTCGCACACAATAGGCGAATTTACCATATATAATCATTTTATTCAATGTAAGTCCATAAGTCAAATAAAAAAACTGTCTATATAATAAACAGTTTTTATGTAGTTTTTATTGTATTACATTACAATTTGGTTTTCTGTGCCGTCAATACCTCTTTTTGCCACCAAATTTTCTACACTTATACATTTTTCACATCTTTCGCAGTTTACACAAGAAGTGCAGTTTTCACAGTCTTCACAACTGTCGCAACTGTCACAATTTTGGCAATCATCACAACCTTTTGAATTTTTAGTGTCTCTACAGTTTGTGCAGTTAACCAAATTTTCACAACTGTCGCAATATTGACAATTTACTAAATTTTGGCACTCGCTGCAATTAACGCTGTTTACACAGTTTTCACAGTCTTGCATGGTTGCAAAAGCAGCCTTTGCCTCTTCTAAACTATATTTTGATTTTGCATACATATTGTTGCCTTCAAATATGTAATATTTGTTGTTTAAATCTTTATTTTCCATAATTCAAATTCCTTTTATTGCTTGCTAACTATAAATAGTACTCTAATATAGTACCACAATATTTTTTTATCGTCAATACAAAAAAAATTGCTTTTTGATATCTTTTTATGCTACAATTCAATTAGTTAATATGTAAGGAGAAGGTAAAAATGGCAGAAGAAGAAAAAATTGAAAGCACTTCAGAACCAACTGTAACTGCTGAGGCAGAAAAAGTTGATGAGCCTAAAAAAGAAAAAAAGGTAATTGATGGCAGTTTTTTCAATAAACTTGGGGACAAAATAAAAGCAAAGGTAGATAAAACTAAAAAAAATATGGCAATAGCAGCCTATATTAGCAAAACTTTTAGTGAAAATGCTGAGCAATTTAAACTAATTGACCAAGGCATAAAGGGTGTTTTAAAACCACTACTTGAAATGGATAGAGAGGCAAAAACCTTTACATTTTTGGGTAAAGCAAAGTTTAAACCAAACACTCTATTAAAGAATAAATCTGGCGAAATTTTTAAAATTACTGGCATGGTTGAAGGCGAGCACAATAGAACATTTACTTTTGAAGGCGAAGACCACGTAAGAGATTTGGAAATTTATAACTACAAAGAAGTGTAAAAAAACAAATAAAAAGAGGGATTAATCCCTCTTTTTTTATGCTTAAATGTTTTTAAAACTCTAAATATTTTTCAACATAACTTGCTACGTCTTCTACTTTTACTACCTCTTGAACCATAGTGTCTCTATGCCTTATTGTAACTGTGCCTTTGTTTAAAGTTTCATCATCTATTGTTATGCTAAATGGCGTTCCTACTTCGTCTTGTCTACGATAGCGTTTACCAATGCTACCTGACTCATCATAGTCGCACATAAAGTGGTTACTTAAAAGTGCAAAAACCTCTTCTGCTTTTTCCGTATGCAACTTTTTAACAAGAGGAAGTACAGCAACTTTATAAGGTGCTAATGCTGGGTGCAAATGTAACACTACTCTTGTGTCGCCACCCTCTAACTCTTCTTCCTCATAGGCGTCGCTCAAAAATGCAAGTAGCACCCTATCTGCACCTAAACTTGGCTCAATTACGTAAGGCAAATATTTTTCATTAGTCACAGGGTCTAAGTACTCCAAGTTAACGCCGCTAACTTCACTGTGCCTTTTAAGGTCAAAGTCAGTCCTATCTGCTATGCCCCAAAGTTCGCCCTTTCCAAAAGGAAACATAAATTCAATATCTGTCGTTGCCTTAGAGTAATGGCTAAGTTCCTCTTTTGCGTGGTCGCGCATACTTAAACTTTCCTTTTTCATACCAAGTTTTAATAACCAGTTGTAACAAAAGTTTTTCCAATAATCAAACCACTCTAAGTCTTCGCCTGGTTTACAAAAGAACTCTAACTCCATTTGCTCAAACTCACGAATTCTAAAAATAAAATTGCCTGGAGTTATTTCGTTTCTAAAACTCTTGCCTATTTGTGCTATTCCAAATGGTATTTTTTTCCTCGTAGTCCTTGCAACATTTTTAAAGTTAACAAAAATGCCTTGTGCGGTCTCTGGTCTTAAATAAACAGTGTTAACGCTGTCTTCACTTACACCCATAAAGGTCTTAAACATAAGGTTAAAACTTCTAATATCTGTAAAGTCGTGTCCGCCACAGTTGGGACAAGCGATGCCGTGCTCGTCAATGTAAGCCTTTAACTGGCTGTTAGTCATACCCTCAATTTTTTCTGTCTTGCCTTTTTTATTTAGATAATTTTCAATTAAAGTATCCGCTCTATGCCTAGTTTTACACGTCTTGCAGTCCATAAGTGGGTCACTAAAACCACTTAGATGTCCGCTTGCTTCCCAAGTTTTTGGATTCATTAAAATTGCACTGTCAAGTCCTACGTTGTAAGGGCTCTCTTGCACAAACTTTTTCCACCATGCTCGCTTTATGTTGTTTTTTAATTCAACTCCTAGTTGACCGTAGTCCCAAGCGTTTGCTAGTCCACCATAAATTTCACTTCCTGCAAAAATAAAACCTCTGTTTTTGCATAAGTTAACTACCTTGTCCATTGTTACTTTGCTCATAATATGTCTCCTAACTTTTAAATAAAAAATGCAGTTAAATTTTTAGCAAAAATAAAACTGCAAGGGACGATTTTTTAAAAAATATAACCGCGGTTCCACCCTATTTAGAGCACAAGCTCTCACCTTAATTTTTGTTTACGCACAAATTCAATAAAAGCGAGTGCCATTTTAGCACCTCCTAATAGATCGCCACACCTACTAAACGGATTTATGTGTCAATTATATAATAAAATAACAAAAAAGTAAAACGAATATTAATAAGAATAAACATTGATTAGTAGAACAATTAGAAAAACAAAAACCGATATTATAAGTGCAACAATATTTAGTGTTTGGGAACTCTCATCTCCCGCCTTGTTCGCCCTACTCAACCCTATGCCACTACAAATCCATGTTACAAGAGGTATAATAAGAGCAAAAATTATACCAATTATGCCCAAAGTCTTTCCATTATCAATATTTGATGTTTTCTCATCATTTTGAATTTTTGCACCACAATTAATACAGATATATGCGTTTTTGTCTATTTCTTTACCACAATTAGGACAAAATTTATTTTCAGGAACTTCTACCGTCTCCTTTACTTTGGCAAAATTTTCAGGAACTGCTGTACCACATCTCAAACAAACATAAGCGTCATCAAATAATTCTTTGCCACAATTTCTACAATACATAATTCACCTCTATCTATCATTTTTAATATTTTATTACACGATTTCGTGTAAGTCAACTATTTTACTCGTATTCGTGTAAAAATATATTTATTAATACATTAAAGAGGTTATAAATTTATGGATATAGGAAAAAGCCTAAAAACAATACGACAATTAAATAAATTGACCCAAAGCGAACTGGCTTTAAAAACAAATATTAAACAGCAAAACATTTCACGTTGGGAAGCGAATATACACATGCCGAATATAGAAGAATGCATAAAATTAGCGGATTTTTATGGTGTAAGCCTTGATGAATTAATAGACAGAATAATAAAATAAATAATAAAAAGCCAGTATAACTACTGGTTTTTTTATAAAATTTTTATATTGCCTTTTTTGGTCTTATGTAATATAATATAAATAAATTTTTATTGTAAAGAGGCAAAAAATGAACTCTCAAGAAAACATTAAACTTAATCACGATTTAAAAATACTTGCAAGTTTAAACCATAAGCAATTTAACCATTGGCTTGACAATCAAAACAAACACTCCATAAGGCTTGAAAATGGCGACTTAATAATTCCTGCAGAAAAATCTGAGCGTTGGACAAGGCAAATGAAAACCGCTTATAGAGATTTATCTGAGGAGGAAAAAGATTCGGATAGAAATATTGCAAGAGGTTGGCTAAAAGACATAGAGCACATAACTTTTGAAAGCGAGCAAGTTAAAACTATGATTAGCACTTTAAAAGAGCCAAATATGCTAGAGACGATTGCCGCTTTAGAGCACGACGATTGGTCCACTTGGACAAGTTACATATTTGCGAGTGGAACAAAGCAAGAAGACGACTCCCTACTACTTGAAAAGTCTTTTGTTGACAAATTAGACCACGCACTAAATGAGAAAAATTTTGACAACTTAAAACACGGCTTTAAAACACTATTTACAGAGCCAGCAATAAACTGGGTGGCAGAAATAACAATGCCAGACGAAAAAACAGCATAAAATTGAAAAGCACAACAAAATGTTGTGCTTTTTTTATAGTTCTAAATTATTTTCTACTTGTGGCTTGTTTGAATTTATGATTTTTAATATTTTATCTACTCGTCTAACTTTATAAACCGTTTTTCCTACGTCCTTTTTTGTTAATTCACTGTTCTTTTTATCTACCACATAACACAAAAAATTTTTATTATAATATTCCTCTGGTATAAACTTGTTTGCCCTTTTCCATTCGTCCTCATAATTTGTTAAAAGTTCAATTATCTTGCCTGCAACAAATAGTTGCTTTGTATATAAATTCCTTGCGTCTGGATACATCTTTTCGTCTATTTGCCCACTTAATTGTTCTATAAGCCACGCTCTCTTATCAAAACAATATTCTAGTGCCGTTTTTCGTTCAAAAGGTTTTTCTGAATGCGTTTCCTTTTGGCTACGATTATTTGAAACATCAAATTGTATTGCTCTATAAAATGGATTGGAGTTGAGTTGAAGCAATTTTTTTATGGTATGAAACCTAAGTTTAGTTACCGCAATAATTAGAGGAGTACTCAATGTTACTTTGCCAAAAAATTTACTTTGCAATCTGCCGTCAACGGTGGCAAAACCACCATTTATCAGCCTCTCCAATTTTAGTGCAGTTCTTGTGTCACTGTCCAGTTCTTTATTGTCGGCATTTGTAGAATATTGATCATTGGAAGCCCACGACAAAGTTTCAATTAAACTTAGCGAATTAATATTTGCGCCAGCGCTAATCAAATAGTTTTTTAATTCTTGTTCCTTTTCGCGATAAAAAGTTAAATCAAGTGCCGAGGAACCTGGTCCAAACATTTCGTTTTCTAAACATCCATATATTGTCAAGTCTGCGCCCTGTAAAATTAAGCTCTTCGCTTGATTTCTTAATTTAGGTATACGATCTTCATTTGAAGCCATAGACAAATAGTATCTATCACGAGAAAGGCTATTCATATCATCAATAGTTTCAATTAAATCAACACCCAACTTTTTTGCGTGATATTTGCCCACAATATAGCGTTGTAGTTTTAAATGTTTTCTTAATTTAAAGTCTTCGTCTGTCAAAAAAGAATAATAGTTTGAATCGCTATAAGTTGTGTACTCTTTTATGTCTTTTGTTCCCATATTACCACCTCATATTTTTTATTTTTAAAGTTAGTGTCTCTGCAATTTGCTTCTTGGTTTTGCAAAATAACTCGTTACCCATAGTGTCAAAAATTGTTGCTAAGTGTCTATATTTTGTTATATTGCTTAAATCGTTACCTACAACCAAGTCACAACTGTTTTTTGCCATAAGTTCAAGTGCCCTATTTTTTAGCTCCTCAAATGGCACATCGTTTAAAAGTTTAAAGCCAATTAAAAAGGTATTTGGGCTTATTAGTTTTATTTGAGATATTATTTTAGGCGTCTTTTTCAGTTTTATTATTAAATCATCTTCGTTTGAAGAAATCTTTGTGTTTACTGCAAGTTTATTTTGGTTATTATCAATTAAATATTTTATTGGCTCTCTATTAACATTTTTTTCTATATACTCGGCAAGTAGCCCACTGGTTGAGACATATTGCACCGTGTAATCGGAAACTGCCATAGTGTGAATAAAAACATCTATTTTATTGTCCTTTAAAACCGTTTTAACCGCTTCTAAGACACTATTTGCACTTTCTACAACAATTATGTGGGCTTTATTGCCAGTTGGCTTTAGGGCGGTTTTAGAGCATATATAAAATAGGTTTTCAATTTGTAGGTCTTTGTCAGTTAAAAGCGTACTTGCTATTATTGAACCAAGTTTGCCACTTGATCTATTTGTAATTTTGCGCACATCGTCAATCTTTTCACTCGTACCGCCAGAGGTTATTACAACATTCATACTATTTACCCCCTACTAATTCTTTTACCATACTTAGTACCTCTTCAAGTGATGCGAGTTTACCGACCCCTTCGTCCCCACAAGCGAGCATTCCCTTTTGTGGCATTACAAACTTATAGTCAAATTTAATAAGTTTTTGTATGTTATCTTGCACTATTTTGTTTTCAAACATATTTGTATTCATCGCTGGCGCAATTAATACTTGTGCCCTACTCGCCATAATGGTGGTAGAAAGCATATCGTCCGCTATTCCGCTTGCAATTTTACCAATTATGTTCGCTGTTGCTGGAATTACTACAAGTAGGTCAGCCCACTTACTTAAAGTAATGTGCTCCGTGTCGTATTGCGTCACCTTATCAAACATATCTACAATCACCTTGTTTTGTGAAAGAGAGGAGAGCGTTAAAGGGGCAATAAACTCTGTTGCATTTTTTGTCATTATTGCCTTTACATTTGCGCCCTCTTTTTTTAACATACCTATAAAAGTAGCAACTTTATAGGCGGCTATTCCACCACTTACACCAATCAATATGTTTTTATTTTTTAAACTCATAATACACCTCCATTTTTTAAAATAAATTTTAAATTGCTTTACTTATAGTTACATTTTATTGTATTATTGACTATAAGTAAAATAGATAGTGTTTATACACTATATAAGGTGTAGTTATGGTAAATATAAACTTAGAACTATGTAAAATCTTTTATGAAGTCGCAGAGGAGCAAAATGTTTCCAAAGCGGCAGAAAAACTTTTTATATCTCAACCTGCGGTAAGTCAGTCCATTAAAAAATTAGAAGAACAAATTGGCGGAACATTGTTTTTACGTTCAAATAAGGGGCTAGTTTTAACAGATGAGGGCAAAGTTTTTTATAACTACATAAAGGGCGCTTTAAATCTTGTCACAAATGCGACCATTGAATTTAACAACTTTAAAGAATTAAAAAGCGGAAAAATAAAAATAGGTACCTCTACTACCCTTGCAAAATTTGTACTACTAAAGCCTATGCAAGCGTTCCACAAAGAGTACCCCTATATTAAATTTGAAATAAAAAATGACCTTACCAAAAACCTACTTTTAGACCTTGAAAAGGGCAACCTTGACTTTGTAATTATGAACGAGGGCGAAGGCGACAACGCTTCATTTAGTGTGACAACACTAAGAGAAGTAACAAATATGTTTTTATACTCAAATAAATATTTTAATTATAATGATACATATTCACTAACTGACATACAAAATATGCCACTAATTTTACAAAACAAGGCCTCTAACAGTAGACGGTTTTTAGACGACTTTTGTTTAAAACATAATGTAAAACTTGAACCAACTATGGAAGTTGTAAGCCAAGAACTTGCAGTTGAACTAGCCAAAATTGGTTTTGGAATAACCTTTGCGCCAGAATATTTAAAAATAGAAAATTTAAACGCCTTAAAACTTGATAAACCTTTGCCAAAATCCAAAATTGAACTCGTTACCAATAAATTTTATTCACTTCCATTCGCTGGCAAAAAATTTTTGGATTACCTAGAACAAAAAGAAAACACAATGAACGGTTTTTACATTGGAGACATAATAGGAAGTTCATACGCACACGAAAACTCAAGGTACAATAAAAAAAGTACAAATTTTGAACTCTTTACTAATAGAAGCGGTTTTTCTGACGACACTATTTTAACTTTTGCCGTTATTGACTGGCTACTTCACACAAAGCATACTTCAGAAGAGATGTTTGACATAATAAGAAAGTACTACAAAAAGTACCCAGACCAAACGCCGACAATTTATGGTCCGCACTTTGCAAAGTGGGCGGAAGATGGTGCAAAAACATTTAGAAAAAGTGAAGGCAATGGTGGTGCAATGTCTGCTAGCCCAATAGGCTATTTTGCAAAGAACATTGAAGAGGTAAAAAATTTAACGTTTACCGCTATTAGACCTGCGCACGACACAAAAACTGCAATAATGGGTGCCGAGATTGTTGCAATTAGCATATATTTATTAAAAAACGGCTATTCAAAAGAAGAGTTAAAAAAGTACGTTACCGCAAACTATAATATGAACCTGGACGAGGACATAGAGACATATAGGGCAAACTATAAATTTACAACCGAAGCGCTTGAAACTGTGCGCCCATCACTCATCTCGTTTTTACACTCAACAAGTTTTGAAGACGCTTTAAGAATAGCCATATCTTTTGGTGGCGACTCCGACACAATAGCGACAATAACGGCTAGCATAAGCGAAGCCTATTACAAAACCATTGACAGCGACATATTAAAAAGGGCCAACAGTTTCTTACCAAAAGAGTTTAAGACGCTATTAAATGAATTTAATGACTATATAAAAAAAGGTAAAAAATAAAGGTGTTAAATGAAAAAAGAAGAATTTTTAAAAATACATAAAATGTCAATAATTGTTTGTATTATTTTAATATTTCTAGCAATTAATGTTTTAATATTCACTGAAGATTTAAGGGCAATAAAAGAGGTGAAAAATGGCACTTACATTTTAACCTCAAATAGTTCCTCAACCATTACGGCTAATGAAAACTTAAATGGGTATGCCTACAATCCCAACGAATCAAGTTACCTAGAAATAACAAATAGGGACGACATTACCTTCTTTAATATTGAAATTTTTTATTCGGAAGAATTTAAGTTGATATATGAACTATCAGACGAAGAACAAATAGCCTTTATTGAAAGAATGTCTTCCCCTTTTACAAACTTCATTTACTTTACAAAAAGCGGACGAATAGAAATAACTATTTTGCCAGATAACGAAATGAATATAATCAACTTTTACTATGATTACAAAACACATACCATTAATGCACTTGGAAATATCTATACTTTAATTTAAAAAGGAGCAAATATGAAAAAATTAGTTTATAAAAATGTAACAGTAAAAGATTTATTGTTAGCCATCATATTTATGACTCTCGGCATACTTTCAACAATTTCAGTCATTGCAATACTTGATTTTAAGTACTTTACTGTACTACTCACTACAGCTTTTGCAATCTACTCTTTTTTGGCGGCAGCATCATTATTATTTCTATTCAAACTAAAAAAATATGTTTTTTCTGGAATAACGATGAGTTCAATGCTTTTATCGTTAATATTAATGTTTTTAGTTGTTAGATTGACGTTATGGCCATTTTGGGAAGTTCATATTTTTGAGTTTTTTTCAATGAATTTTTTTACACAAGGACTAATACATTGGGTTAATCCTGTTGCCTTCACGATAATATATTTTTCTGTGGAGCAAAAAAATGTCAACTACTATAACTTTTTTACGGCTATCGGTTTTGTGCTCGCTTACTTGGTGTTCTTGCTTACATACGGTGCAATAGAAGGCAGTTATATATATCCTATCTTTAATTCACAGTTTGATATAAGCGTATATGAATATGGTTTAATTTTACTAGCTTGTGCTGTACTATTGTTCCTTATTCATAGTGCGTTTGCATACCTAAAAAAGAAACAGCAATTAAAGTGGCAAAATAAACAAAATTAAATACTCATCGCAAACAAAAAACCTAAGCAAACGCTTAGGTTTTTTTCCATGTTTTTTTACAACAAATTAATATCTATTTCTTTGTTGTTTTCTTGCTCTTCTGCAGTCAGGGCATCTTGTTGGTTCGTTTTCAAAGCCTTTTTCTTTGTAGAATTCTTGCTCTCCAACTGTCCAAACAAACTCTTTACCGCAGTCTTTGCATTTTAAAGTTTTGTCTTCCATGGTGGTCCTCCTATTAAAATTTTTTGGATAACACAAAAGACAAAATGGTTAAATAAAGTTTTGTGGATTCCCAAATTTTTTGCAACACTTAATTGCTGTTAAATAATAACATTTTAAAGAGTTATTGTCAATGTTTAGAATGTAAATTAAACAAATTTTATTACAAAGTGTTTTCCTTTTCACTAGACAGTGCCATTATTTTTGGCAAGTTGTCTTCTTTGAACCTTAAAAAGTCTTTATAATTTAATCCTCTGCCACTTAATCCAGAGGTTTGCAAAAAGTGAGATGGGTCAAGGTCATAGTGTCTTCTCATTTCGTTAACCTCATCATCTATTATTACAAAGCTATCATTCATGCCAATATTGTGTCTACCTGCATAGGTGGCAATTTCATACATTTTATAAAGTTGTGTTCCACCTGTTCTATCGTATTCGCCGTCGTAATCGATGCCAAACTTTTTAAAATTACTTACAAACTCTTGCATCTTCTCGTCTCTTCTACCTGAGGTTATAACAATTTTGGGGTTAAAATTATTTTCCCTCAATGTTTGCAAAATCTTATTAAAAACTTTAAGGTTGGCAGGGCAAAACTCATAAGAAAAACCTTTCTCTCCTAGTTTATGCTCTTTTGCACTAATTATCCATCTCCAAAAATTAAATACACCATCGTGATCTAAAAATATATAAAAATCTTTTTTGTCACTCATTTTTAAAACCCCTATGTTTTATTTTAACATAAATACGGCTTAAAGTAAATATATAAAGTGTATATCAAAAACTAGTTTTAAGCACAAAAAAACTGCCCCTATAAGCAGTTTTTTGCGCTTTACATTTATCTATCAGTCGTAATTTCACTTGAGTGATATTTTGCAAAACTGTTTTTATAGTCTAAATCGGAATATCTAGACTCGGTGTGCTTTAAATGAGAAAACAACTCTTGAACCTCTTCCATAGTGCCGATATAGGATTTTGCTTCTTGTCTATTGCTGCCTGAACCAGTTTCATTCCTATAAGGTATGTGGCTTGCAGTCAACAAATAAACTTTGTCGTCTTTAAAATCTAAAGAAAAAACTTCTGTCTTTGTCTTTTCTTTATGCGTCATAAAAATGTGCCAACTATAGTGTTGATCGGCAAATTTTTTAAGGTCTAAATCGTTGCCAAAACTGTTTACTTTTAAAACGAGAGAACTACCATTTTCATTAAACAGTCTAGTGGTTTGAGAAATGCTTCCCTCATCATCATAACTTACTCCCATTAAGTGCTCTCCCCTTCCGCCACCAAAGCGATTGGGAATAAACTGATTAAGTTTTATTCGTAACTTGCCATTTAAAATAACATTTTTTGCAAAACTAACATCGCTTCGCTCTTTATTGATTTGTTCTTTAACTTCGTTTAAACATTCAGGGTCAGAAAAAAAGTCCTTAAAAAAATAGTTTACTAGTTCACAAGCACGCTCATCTTTTTCCACTAATTTAAAGATAAGCCTAAATCTATCATTTTTAATGTTTTTAATAATACTTTTATCAATTGACATAACAACACCTCAAATATGTTTATATATTAGCATTTTATCAAATTAGGGCACGATGTCAATACCTCTGCCTCAACAAACTAATACTAATAACTTATACCTGGTTTAGTGTTTTAATTAATAGTTTAGTGTTTTAATTAACTAGGACAAATAAAATGCTGTCATTTTTGACTAAAATATGCTAAAATAATAAAAGTATAATAATTAAGTTTTCTTTTAAGGAGCACTTATGAAAAACGCACAAGATATAATAGATATGTTTAATTTTTTAAGCACCAATCATAAAAACGAAATATCTAAACTAATTGAAAAAGGTAGCACAAACACTAAAGATTTTTATTACAATATTGGTTATGATGAGTTGTGTAAACAAGTAGTGCTATTATCAAAAAATGTGGATTTTGAAAACAAATTAAATATCTATAAACTAATATTGCAATTGACAAAACTATTTAAAGATGGGCATACTTATTGGTCGTTTAACGACAATAGGTGTTTGCCCTTTCAAATAAAGTTTTTAAAAAGCGAAGCGGATAACAATTATGGGTATTACATTACAAATAACTTTACAGATAAAGACATATTATTTAATAAAGTTATCAAAATTAATGGTCTAGATATTGATGAAGTTGTAGATAGAATAGAAAAAATAACAAGTGGAGATTCTGTGGCCTATGTTAAATCAGAGGCGATTAAAAACTTGTCTTGCGAAAAAATACTAAGAATTGTAGGCGTTACTCCCCCTTATATATTTTCATTGCAAAACGGTAACATTTTTAGTGAAGTTGAACTTGCGGCAGAGCGACTTGCTTTAGATAAAATTTATGGCGGTGTGAAATATTATTCAACCAAGGACTTTGTTAATCAAAATCAACTAATTTTTAAAAATGAAAACAATAAAGGTGCTTATTATTCAATTAAACAAGTTGCCGAAAACATTTTTGGAATGAGTATTTGTAGGTTTAAACAAGACGAAAATTATTTACTAAAACAATTTTATGAAGACATAAACGCTTTAATTAAAGACGAACAGTTTGTAATTATTGATTTGAGGGAAAATTTTGGCGGACATAGCATAGTATCTCGCCACATAGCACAAATATTAATTGACAAGAAAACAAGTGGATACATTCTAGTAAATGGTGGTACTATGAGCGCGTCAATTGTAATGACTGAAATGCTACAAAAAAATGGCTTTATTACCGTCGGTACTGCTACTGGCAATGCACCCATTTGGTTTGGCGGTTCTTACAGTGTTAAAATAGATGACTTTGGCACATTTACAACCTCGCAAACCATTTTTGATATGACAAAAGTTTTTGGCAATACCGTAGTTATTATGCCAAATGTAATATTTGAAAATTCAATTGAAGATTATAAAAATGGCTCAGACAAACAACTTGAATTTTGCCTTAAAAAATTATCCCAAACAACCAAAAAATAGTTTTTAAACAAAAAATTAAAAAGACAACAAACAAATGTTGTCTTTTTTATAAAGCTTTTATATTTTTATTCCATTTGACCGTCGTCGCCCTCAAGTTTTTGATTGTTTTGGTAGAAGACGGTTTTCTTTAATAATTGTTGATAGTCTTTATCTGAAGCTAGTGTCTTTTTATAAAGTGATTGTTGAACGAATTGTTTTTCTGTCTTCAATAATTGCTTTTCCCAGGCGCTATTTGTTTCCTCAGCGTTTATTATTGCGTTAGGTAGCAAATTGCGGTGCAATTCATTGACTACGCGCTCTTTTTGTTTTATGTTGGTTTTAGAATACGTTCTGACCCCGGCTTGAATAATATTGTTTAAATTAAATAAGTTTTCAAGTAAGGAGTTGTATTGTCCCATACTCTCTATGTTTATTGGAATAATTTTTGAAATACAACTATACGAAACCTTGTCTGCCGTCTTTAAAAATTTGCGATACTTCCTTGATTTAATTTTTGAGGACGCCTTTTCATCTTTAAATAAAGCGACTACTTCCTTATCAATTTTTTGAACAGATTTTAATTTTCTAACTAGGTGTCCGAATGGTGAATACTTCTTCTTTTTTATTCCAAGCACTATAAGCACTATACAAACAATAAGGACAATTAAAGGTAATAATGTCTTAAAAAGTAGTTGCATCGCTGGCGATAAAAGCAAATTATCCTCGCCATCTATTGGAGTTATAGTAATTGTTTGAGATTGCACATCGCTATAAGTTGGTGTTTCACTCGTGTCGCGAATTATGCAATAAACCGTAAAAGTGGTAGTATTGTCTTTTTCAACCGTTAGTTCGCCGTTTATTGAAACAATACTTAAATCATTTACCACAAAAACTATTTCATAGGAATATGGTATTGCCTCACTAGGTGTCGCTTCAATCGTATATGAAGTGTCAGTTTCATAGTAAGATAAATTTACATAGACTTCCGCATAAGCCGTAATATTACTGCTTAAAATTGGAAAAATTAACAACATAGCACATATAAGTGCAAATATGAAACGAGTTGAATTAAATTTATTTTTTTGCATTTTTAACTCCTTTCGTTTCTTGCGCTTTTTTAGTTTGAGAAACTGTTTTTGTTGTCTTGGTTGTCTCCTCTTTTGCTTTGGTTGTTGCTGTTTTAACGGCTGGTTTTTTATCTGCAGTCGGTTTCTTTGGTTCTACCTTAGCACCTGGTTTTGTAGGCGCTTGTGTCACTGTTTTAGCGGTTGTTGCCATTGTTTTTGGTTGTTTTACGTCTGCTTTTGTTTTTGTGTCACTGGGTGGCGTTACAGGCTTTATAGGCTCCGCAGGCTTGGGCTTTGCCTCAACTTTTTTAGGGCTTTCTACATTTATCACTTTTTCCTCAATAACTTGGGGTTTCGCAACTTGTCTTTTTGCTAAATTTGGTTTGCCATCGTCAAAGTGAACATCCACTTGATTGAATGGAATTCTAATTTCAGCGTTTTCAAACGCTTTATACATTATCTTTGGAAGTGCCTTCCAGACTGTCCAATAATCGTCCGTTGCTACCCATGCCCAAACAGTCCACTCAACGGCGCTTGAACCATGAGCGCTAATAAATACCGAACTCTTTGGAAAACTTAAAATTAAATTCTCTTTATCTAGCGCCTTATAAATAATCCTCTCCACATAATCCATATCAGAGCCATAAGCAACGCCAAAAGTCATTTCAATTCTTCTAATAGGTAAAGCGGTATAGTTGACAATAGAATCGGTAGTAAATTTGCTGTTTGGAATAATTAATTTTCTGTTATCAAAAGTTACAAGTTCCGTAGCCAACAACTTAATGTTTTGAACTTTGCCCTCCACATTATCAATTTTAATGTGGTCGCCACGCTTAAATGGCTTATTGTAAATTATAAACATTCCGTTTGTTAAGTTGCCAAGAGAATCCTTTAACGCTAAGCCAATAGCCAAGGCCATAGATGACAAAACAACGAGCAAACTGTTTGTTGAAAGTTCCAAAATGCTTGCACAAACACTTAATAAAAGTATCCATAAGGCAATTTTAAAAATGCTTATGATAAAAGAAACAATAGAGTTATCTATTGATGTTTTATAAAGCAGTCTTTGTACCATTTTTGCAAAATATTTTATTATTACCCCACCAATTACGATTAAGCAAAGTGAAAGTATAATTTTCCAACCAGTTTCATTAAAAAAACTTACAATATCTTCCCAAAAAGTATCCATAATAACCTCTTTAATTTTATATAAAATAAATTCTAATAATCATTATATCAAATGCAAAATAAAAAGAATATCATTTTTAAGTATTTTGTAAAGATCTGACAATTTTGCTGTTAAATAATTATATAAACAAATTAAAAAAGATGATTTTGAGATGTAAAAAGTACACTACAAAAAAAACTGGAATATAAATAATCCAGTTTTTTTGTTTATGCTTTTTCTAAAACATAATACAATGGTTTGCGTTTTCCAAAAGTATAATCTCCACTCTTCCATTCAAAAAACATAATTTGTTTTCCATCAATATCTTTTATAAAATAATGACTTGCCACGTCATAGTCTTGATTAATTAAAATACAACCTTTAGTATATTTTTGTTTTTTAACTATATTGCCATCCACTTGCATTATTATTTGGTTATCTTTTAAAAACACTAATTTTTCCAAATACGGTTTGGCTTTAAATTGTTTTTGCCCATAAATAAAATCTTCTTTTTGTCTTACAAAATCAATCACATTCCACTCACCTGCTGCAGTTTCATCTTTTATAATTTCAAAATTAATATCGTCAACAATTGCAATATCATTTTTTGTATATGCTTTTTTATCAATTTGTTTGAAAATTTGAATAAAATTTTCTTTTTCAACTAAGTGAGTTACAAGCATAAAAACTTGATTATCTTTTTCAACTAATTCATAGGCATTTTTTCTACCTAACACATTAATAAAGCCCTTAGTCCAACTTATTACCCAATATTTCTCTCCATTTGGCATTAGGTACAGTTCTTTAACTGAATAATTATTATCAACCTCATCAATTTCAAAAGCCTGATTATTGCTATTTAAAAAATCTTCTTTTTTGTAAACAACACCAATACTTTCCCATTTTCCTATTATCTTTTCATCATTAACAAATAAATTTTCTTTAATACTTTCTTTCATTTTTAAATTCCCTTTGCTTTTATTATTAAAAGAATTTAAAGTTTGAATTTGTTTTTTTGTTTTTTCAATAGAACTGTTTAGCTCATTAATTTTGCTTTTGATTATATCGTTATTAGGATTAGTTAAAAAATTTTTAATTTCTCCTAAACTAAAATTTAATTTTTTTAGTTCAGAAATAAGTAAAAAGTCTTTAACTTGATTTTCCTCATAATATCTATAACCTGTATACCTGTCAATACTGCTAGGTTTAAATATACCCTCATTGTAATAATATCTTAAGGTTTTAATAGTTGTTTCACATGCTTTAGCAAAGCTACTAATCGTAAGCATATATTCACCTCTTTTTCTTTTAACAACTTTATTTTATCCTTACTCTTAAGGGGAGAGTCAAGAATAATTTAAAAAAAATTATAACTAAAAATTCTTCTAATCCTTCAATTTGATTACGACTTCTGATGGTAGTTTCCAATCTGTTTTATTGTTTATTGGTTTTTCATGCTTTTGATACTGGCTATTTTCTATCTCTTTCAAAAATTGCTTTTTAACTTCTTGAGGCAAAAAATTAGACAAATTAATTAAATTGGCTCTAAATGAAAAACCAGATTTCTCTTCATCAATAAAACATTTTTTAAATCCCAAATAAACTAATAAAAATTTATTATGAAAAACTGCATTCCTTAATTCAATTAATGCCTCAATATTTTTTGTAAAATGACTTGTGATTATTAAAACTTTTTCCTTATTTGGTAATTTTTTAACTTGACTTAACAATTCCCCAAATTTCAATAATTCTAGACTGTTTTTTAAATTATTGGGATTAACTCTCTTTATCCAAAAAGATTGTTTTACATTATTTCCATACTGATTTAAAATATATGCTCTAAAAAATTCTTCTAAGTAAGCGATATGCTCATATAAAATTTTTCTTATTCTTTTATCATACCTGTACACAGTTGCAATTTGTTTATAAGATGGCTTTTGAATACCACGGCTTAATAACATGTCTCTAATTGCAACGTGGATATATAACCCTTTTGTCTCTATATAATGATTTGCTTTTTCTATCTCGGCTTCTTCTATCAAAATACTATTGAAAAACTCTTTCGTATCCATATATCATTTTATCCTTTATAAAATTCATTAATTGTTTCCAAAAAAATTACATATGACTTTTTTTCAGGATCTCTACTTAAATAATAATTCTTCTTCTCCAAATATCTTTCTTTAAACTCCATCCAATATCCTTGTTTTTTTATTTGTGAAAATTTTTCCTTATAATTTGCAGAATGCGGTTGTTCATTCCAGATATATCTTTGGGAGGGTTTATCATAAATCAATTTATAATAACTGCCATTGTTGCCTTCAATTAAAATTGCAACATCAAACGAAAAAAGCAATCTATCATCAATTTTTAAATTTGATGTGATAACAGAAGTGCTATTTTTTGCATCAGCAAAAGAATTTTTAGGATTTACACCATTAAATGCCTGCATAAAAATTTCTTTTATTTTTTGAGGATAACTTATTAATTCTTTTTTATCTTTTTGCAGGATTAGATTATAATCCAAATCAAAGCATCCTGTTTTTCCATTTCGTGTAATTAATCTTTTCTCACCACTTCCAATTAGCTTGAATTCAAAAGTAAAATATTCCCTAACCTCGTTTTGAACTTCACATATAATACTTTCACAGACTTTTACTAAATCTTCCCTTTCTTGCTTTTCTACATATTCATACGCCATTTTATCATTCTCCTTTTACATTTATATTTTAACAACTCTATTTAAAAAAAACAATTAATTGCAATCTGTATCACCAAAAAAAGAGACGCTCAAGATCTCTTTTAGCTTTAAATTTGATTAATAACATCAAGTAAATCTTGATAGGAAGTAACCTCATAATATCGAACTTGTGTTGTAGATAGTTCATTAAATAATTTATGAGCACATTTAATTTTTGCTTGTTCAATTGGCTTTAATTCCATACTTTCCATTGTCCCTTTTGTTTCGGCAATAAAGTAAATATGTTTAATTCCCATATTATCGTAAAATGCAATCGCCCAATCTGGAGAATAATTACCAACTGGAGTCGGAATATAAAAAGTGCGCGGAAGCTTAGCATAAACACAAACTTCTTTTGCCGATTCTAAATCTTCAGCAAATTTACGCTCAACACTTTTCTCTGATAAGCCATCTGTTACAACATAATCTTGAATATGTTTTGTCGCTTTAAACACTTTATTAAAATCAGAATTAATTTGATTTGCAGTAAAAATAGTATTATCAAATTTTCCTTCTGTTTGATTATAAGTAATATGATCTACAATCATTGTTGCTTTTTGTTCATTGATTAATTTTATAGTTTTATTGATAAATTCTTCTGGATTAACTTTAAACAAATCAAATTTTTTTGTTTGAATTCCTTTTAGTATTTTTACAATTGTTTTTCTAGTTAAATTAGTGCCAGCTGCAATTTTACCAACTAAATCATATGGTGTATTATTTGCAATACTGGAAGATAATGTTTCAGTTCTAGTGGTTATTGTACCAAATGACTCACCTCTTTCAACAGCATGCTTATCCATTACCTTTTTTTGCAATCCGGAGGTTACAATGTATTTTAACTGGGAAACAATTAATTTTTCATCAATATGACGAATAGAGTTTTTAATTAATTCATCACTTTTAAAATCAACCATATAGGAATATTGATGGTTAATTTGATCCCATAACGCCTTAAACTCTTTTTTATAAAAATTATCATTCAATTTATTATCAATAATTTTAGATTGATTTGCATCTGCAATCATATCTTGTAACACTTTTTCATCAAAAATGCTTTGAATTAAGTTTTGAATACTTGCCTCATAAGGCTTCATAATCTCCTGCATTTCAATTAAACTGTTATTCTCAAAATCAGCACGATATTTATCTGTCAACTTATATTCTTTATCAATATAACCACTAAATCTTAAATAACTTTGAATATCACTGGCCATATCGTCATCAACAGGAATAGGATGAATACCATCTGTAATGATTTTTCCTTTAAAATATTCCATTGTGGCTTTTACTGGTCTATCAGCAAGATTTTCTTTGATTTCTCTTTGCAAATTCGTTACAAAATCTTGATAACTATCAGTAGCAATGACAGTTAGCGTATTTAATTTATGGAAGTCATTTCCAGTTGATTGACAATAAGTTGCATTTGCCCTCTCGCCGTCATTATTAACCGAAATACGAAGTCCACGCCCTACCTCTTGCCTTTTTGCAATGGTGCTATCGCTATGTTTTAAGGCACATATTTGAAAAACATTGGGATTGTCCCAACCCTCTCTTAGTGCAGAGTGTGAAAAGATAAATCTTGTTGGTTCCTCATAAGAAAGGAGCCTTGCTTTATCAATTAAAATTAAATCATAAGCCGAAATATCGTCGGATCCACCCTCTCCCTTATTTTCTTTAGAATCAATCAAATGATTTGTTTTTTTATCAATAGAAAAATAACCTTTATGGGTATCTTCTACTTTTATATTTTTTAGATAATACATATAAGGGGAGTTATCAGGCTCAATATAATCGTTTAATGCCTTATTATATTCTTCTTCAAATACTCTTGCATATTCACCTTTTTCGTCCTTTTTATCATAATCCCTGTAGTTTGCCACATGATCAATAAAGAACAAAGACAAGCATTTAATTCCTCTTTCAAATAATTGTTGTTCTTTTTCAAAATGTGAAATAATTGTTTCTCTAATTTGAATTCGTCTTAAATTGCGCTCTGATAAGTCTCCAACTACCTTGTTAATTTCTAAAATTTCTCCATTTAAAAATGTAACTGTATTATTAAATGGGTTAATTTCGCTGACAACATAATTGTTTTTATATTGCTCCATATTTTTTGAAATTATAAATAAATTATCGCCAACGTTTAAATTTCTTGTTTCCCTATTAATAGATTTGTTATAACCGACTTCAATTTCCACCTTTGCAACTGGTGGTTTTGTAGACGATAATAAAATGTTTTCCAGCCTTAAATAACCATCTGTTCCACGAAGATTTTTTACTTCAAATCCTTTTACTTCAATCTTTTTGACTAGTTTTTTGTTATAAGCATCTAGTGCATCCAAACAATATACTAAATTGTGATGTTTTTTATGTGTAGCAGAAAAATTTAATAAAAATAATGGATTAAATTTTTTTAAACTTCGTTGAGTAGCATCACCGCCTAATTTTTGTGGTTCGTCTAAAATTAAAATGGGTCTGTTTTTTGAAACTACATCAATAGGACGCCTGCTTTGAAATTCATCTAGTGCCATATCAATTCTTCTGGCATCTATGCCTCTAGCATTAAAAGCTTGAGCGTTAATAATCATAACTTGAATATCACTTGAACTAGAAAAACTATCCAGCCTTGTTAAATCTTTGCTATTATAAATAAAATATCTTGCCTTTTTGCCATATTTATCTTGAAAATGCTCTTCTGTAATCTCAAATGATTTTTTTGCACCTTCACGAATAGCGATACTAGGAACAACAATAATAAATTTGCTCCATCCATACTTTAAATTTAATTCAAAAATAGAATTAATGTAAACATAGGTTTTACCAGTGCCCGTTTCCATTTCAATATCTAAAGAGCATCGCCCCAAATGATCTACTAACTCATCTGATAAAATAAGATTATTGTTTTGTTGCACATTACGAATATTATCCAGAATTTGACCATCATTTAATAATATTTTTGCATTTTCAAACCCAATGTCATCTTGATTGTAAGCATCCATTTGCGCTAAAAAATTAATTTGGGATGTATTTTCTTGTTTTTTAATTCCCAAATCTCTTACATATTTGACCATGTTCAAAAAGGGTTGCCCCTCAAACACCTTACAAATACTGTTTACTGCATCTTGTTGGTACTGTTGTGTTTCAAACTTAAATTTCATGTAGTTCTCCTAAATTTTATATAAAAAATATTTTTTATATACTAAATTACCTTTCTGTTTTCTTCTTTCATTTCAGGATAATAAGTTTTAAAGATTTGGTCAAAATTTACGGACAAACTATCAGATGATAAACTAGAATCACGGAATACTGCATATTCTGGTTTTAATTTAGCTATTTCAGTTATTACTTCATTCGTTAAGTTGTTATCAAAACAACAAATTAAGTTGCCATTGTTCACATTAAATACCTTTTTACCTGCAACATTTAATTCTTTAATATCACTAGACAATAAAATACCCATATCAAGCATTACTTGAAATAACAAGTCTTCTGGAGTTCTATCTTCTTTAATATTTTCACCCAATCGTTCTAATAAATTTTGATTATACTCATTTGGATTATAATAAACTCCTTTCATATTGCTACTATCCAGTTTTAATACCCTAAAACCAGTATCTAAATTTTTAATTCTTTCTTCATAGGCATAAGTTTTTTCACCTATTTTAACTATATTAGTATCTTCTTGTTTTATTGTATGTTTTTCTTGAATTTTTGCTCCTGCCCTACGAATGCGTTCTTTTCCTATTTCACAAATATTTTTGTAACCTGCTTTATAAGCCTCACTATCTTTACTTGTTGGTTCTGGTACTTGAACCATAATAAATTTACGACTTCCACCATCTTCTGCATTCAATTGCATTACCGCATGTGCTGTAGTTGCCGAACCAGAAAAAAAGTCCAAAACCAAATCATTTTTATTTGAAAAAGATAATAAATATTTGATTAACAAAACAGATTTTGGAAAATCAAAAAAACCATTAAGAGATAAACCTTTCATATCGTCACTACCTCTTTTATTATCTAAAAATATTGATGGGATTTTTTCATAAGTTTTTTTCTTAATTTGCGGATTAAACTTATCATTCTCAAAATAGATTTCAATAATTTCACCATTAATTTTAGCTTTTACTGGTTTACAATTATTATTAAAAAAATTTCTCATATCATTAGAACTGCGCCATTTGGCTTTCATTCTTACTGGATATTTGAGCTTGCCAGCCTCTACTATTATGGGGTCAAGATTTTCTATATTTTCATTACTACCATCTACTTTACGCGTCTCATTATATATACCATCTTTTATATTGTTACATACTAATCCAGCCGGAAATGCTATTATGGGCATCGTTTGATCCGCATTACCAACAGTTCCTCTGGAAATAGAAATCTTTTCTATAGCCGTTAAGTGAAAATGATTGTTGTTTTTCATGTAAACTAGTATATATTCGTGTTTAAGAATAGTATAATTTGTAGCTATTTCGCTAGTCCTATTTACACAGATGCTCACAAGAAAATTACTTTCTCCAAAAATTTCATCACAAATCTTTTTTAAGTTTGCCTGTTCGTTATCGTCAATTGATATAAAAATTACACCATCATCGGTTAATAAATCTTTTGCTATTTTTAATCTTGGATAAATCATATTTAACCAATCGGTATGAAAACGGCCCTTGCTGTCGTTATTTGTTACCATACGGTTACCTTGCTCATCTACTTGATTACTTCTTTGTAAATATTCTTCGGTATTGGTTGCAAAATCATCCTCATACACAAAATCATTGCCTGTATTGTAAGGTGGATCAATATAAATCATTTTAACTTTGTTAAGGTAAGTTTCACGCATTAATTTTAATACATGTAAATTATCGCCTTCTATGTAAAGATTTTGTGTAGTATCAAAATTAACACTTTCTTCTTTACATGGCCTTAATGTTTTTGCAATGGGAGCATTCGCTGTGAAAATAGCCTGCTTTTTATCAGGCCAAGTCATCATATAACGTTCTTTATCACCATCAATCACAATATGCGATAACTCTTGTTTTAAAAGGTCAAAATCCACCATTTGCACAACTTCATCGTTTTCATTTTTGCCTTCCGTAACGCAATTTGGAAATTTGCTTTTAATAAACTCAATATTTTCATCCACTAAATTTCTCGTCTGCATTTTTAATTTATCCATTAATATACCTCATTTTTACAAATATAAAAACGCAAATAAAAAATGTCTTAAAAGGTGTACCTTT
>JBFXFT010000005.1:0-73178 GCA_050178795.1 Spirochaetales bacterium | reverse complement strand
GTCCATTTAGCATATAGTGTATCCCCAGATGGTTGATTCCATGGTATTGTGCTATTCATTGAGGCGTCATAATATTGCGTTCCAGTGCCACTAGTTCCAGTATAATAACCGCCAAAAGTATAGCCAGATAATACTGGCATTGCGGCGGTTGGCATATCGGCATCATAAGTCACTGTAACCGTAGTTCCACCACTGCCACCTTGAGCATCTAAAACTACAGAATATGTATCTGGTGCCCATTTAACATAAAGTATTTGAATAAGTGAGTATGAGGCAGTATAACCACCTCCTACATTGTAATTTGATCCACTGCCATCAGATGCAGTGTTCCAATAGCTAAAATGATAACCTAATTTAACAAATGAGCTACTTGGCAAAGTAAATATTTGTGTATAATAAAGCGTCTGACTGGACATTGTGCCAGAATCAGCGCCATTTCCATCATATTCAAGTGTTACATATATAGCAAATTTAGCATATCTAGTTGTACTAGAGGTTGGCATTGCAAAAGAGTACAAATCAAGAGAAGATACTAATGTCGTACAAGTTGAATCTGAGTACCAACCAACGAAGCTATATGTGGGAAGATTGGGGTTTGCTACAATAGCCTGAGTAACAGACTGAGAAACATAAGCAGACGCAATAGACGAGGCAGTGCCACTATTTATTTGCACTGTTCCACCAGTAGAGCTCGTTCCACCAGTTGGATAAGCTGAGTTAAACGTTTTTGCATACACAACCAGTAGTTGTCTTGTGTAAAACCTAGCATATCTATACGTGTTCGCAGTGATTATAAATGAATATGATGTGCTGGGTGAAACTTTGGTGCCACTAGTAGACCCAGTATACCAACCATCAAAAAGATATGTTGAACTTGAAACAGTTGCAATCATTGTCGCTGTTGCACCACGATTGTAAGAATAAGTGTCGTAACTGTCGGCATTAGTGCTTGCGCTGTAGGCTTTAACTGTTCCGCCAGTTGCAGAGTAAGCATTGTTTGTATAGGCGTATGTATAAAGCGTATAAGTTGTAATGGTAAAATAAGCGGTAAGTGAACATGAGTTCATTATCAGTGCTGTGTATACAGTATAGCTTAATGGGTTTGATATTGAAGTGGATGTTTGCACTCCAAAATCTACCCAGTCTTCATAAATATACCAATGATCAAAAACATAAGCACCACTTGGTGTTGCAGTATATGTAAGGTTAGGGTTAGTGCCACTTGAACTAATAGAGCCGCTAGAAGATGGGCTGACAGATGTGGTAGGCACAACATAAAAGACTACTGCTGAAACCTCATCAATTTTTTCTGCATTGTTATTGCTTAAGGTATTTACACCAAAAAAGCCTGTCGCAACAGACGTTAAACCAATTAAAACTAAAAAGAGTCCGAGTAGTGCATTCTTAATAAAGTGTGCGTAGGGATGATGTACCCTTGTTAAACCGTATTTATCCATCTGACAATACCTCTTTTTATCTGTGTTTTGAAATTTTTTAGATTACCAAAAGGCAAACTAAAAGCAAAATTTCTCGTAAATTTGAAACTATGCCAAGCAATAATTATATATTACTTTAATATATGTTATCACTTTGCCATTCGTTTGTAAAATAAATTGAAGCCTAGTCAAGTACTTTTATATACAAATTTATACATTTTTTTGTGTTATAAAAATATTCTTTGTGCATTAAAAATTGCCTTAAAAAACGCTTTTTAAATAACCAAACAAAAAAAATCCATAAAAAAATACAAAAAAACATAAATTATTTAGATTGCTTATTGTTTTTAATTTCTTCAAATAATCTAAAACTCGGCACATATACTGGAAACCCTATGTTTAAAATCCTATGTCATTTATAAAACACAAAAAAACACCTTTTTAGGTGTTTTTTAAAATTACAAAACTCTATATCTTAATGCTCAGGAGCTATATTGGTAAAGTTGTTTGAGTTTGAAAGATTTTCTTCTGAATTTTTTGTTACGCTACTCTTTTGTAATTGCCTAGAACTTTTAGTTAGTGAATCTTCTCTTGCTTTTGTTTCTTCAGCAATCTCTTCCTTAACGCTTTCAGTTATTTCTTGTATATTGTCACTCTCTTTCGTAGGTTCCGCTTTGAAGTGTTTAATAATATTGCTAACTGTTGATATGACATAAAGTCCAGCTAACCATCCTAGTGCGTATACTGGAAATGCTGCTTCTGGAACAAATAGCATGCTGCCTAGAGCTAACGCAAGAAAAGCGTATTTAACTACACGATTGATATTTTTCATATTTGGAACTAAGATTTCCTTAAGTGTATTCCATAATTTTTTCATATATAATTATCCCCCATAAATTTTTAAGTTACCTTATTTTAACCTATTTTTTGTAAATTG
Organism: Spirochaetales bacterium; assembly: GCA_050178795.1. GTDB lineage: Bacteria > Bacillota > Clostridia > Christensenellales > UBA1242 > STF1-184. The sequence continues at coordinate 70,805 of JBFXFT010000005.1, read as the reverse complement.
TCAATATGCAAAACAAAAAATGTTTATAAGGGTCAAATTTTTAAAAACGAACTTAATAATCCTTATTGATCAATTAATCAAAATAAACCAGCTCTGATAAAAAAATACTGTTTGACTGATAAAATTAATATTTTCCCAACCATTGACTAAAAAACAATAAAAGCGTATTATATTGTTGTTCGTAAGGAGTTTTTATGAAGTGCGCAGTTATATATAATCCATATGCTAAAAAAGGCAATTTTGAAAAAAACAAAGACCTAATAACTAAAGCATTAAAGCAAAAATTTGAGGTGGTTGACTTTATTAAAAGTGAATATAACAAACACACTAGTCAAATTGCTGCCTTTTGCTGTGGAAATTATGATGTTATAGTCGCTGCCGGTGGAGATGGCACTTTTAACGAGGTTGTAAACGGTATCGCTCAAAAAGAAAACAAACCAACTGTAGCCTTTTTGCCTTGCGGAACGGTAAATGACATGGCGCATAGTTTGGGCATACCAAAAAACACTGAGAAGGCACTTGATATAATTTTAAATGGCACGGCTTTTAAGCACGACGCCTTTAAAATAAACGATTCCTATGGAATATATGTATTTACGGCAGGATTATTTACAAGTTGCACCTATAAAACAAATCAAGAACATAAAAGGCGCTTTGGCTGGTTTGCTTACGCATTTAAAGGTTTAACTGAATTATTTAGGCTAAATAACCTGAAATTAGAAGTAAAAGTTGATGACAAAGACTACAATGGAAATTTTGCATTTATTATGCTCGCGAACTCAAATTCTGTCGCTGGTTTTAATGTAAATAAAGGCGCGGCACTAAATGATGGTCTCGTAGATGTAGTTTTAATGAGACAGTGTAAAATTTTAGGCCTAACAAATCTGATTACCTCACTAAGGCTAATTAAACTATTTCTTTTCGGAATTAAAAGTTTTAAACGCAGTAAACGCGTAACTGTTTTAAACGCAAAAAGGGTTTCTATTAAAAACCTGTCTCAATCCAAATTTAATTTAGATGGGGAGTTCGCTGGCAAAGAAGATGAATACAACATAGAGTTATTAAAACAAGAGATTGAAATTTTTGTACCTGGCAAAAATCCTTCAACAAAAAACCATTTAATTAAAAAATTTTAAGTGACAAAACAAAATAAAAGTCATTTGTTAAAATAATAAAAAATATTAAAAACTGCAAATAAATGTCAAAAAACGAGTAAAATTACTCGTTTTTTAGTGTTTTTTGGGTGTTTTTTGTGCAAATTCTTGCAGTTTTTATAATTCAATGGCTTTTTTGATTGAAAGTGAAATTCTGTTTTTTACTAGATCAACGCCTAGTATTTTTACCTTAACTTGGTCTCCAACTTTTAGTTCTTCGCTTGGATGTTTTATATAGTGATTACAAATTTCGCTTATGTGAACTAATCCATCTTGGTGAACGCCAATGTCTACAAACGCACCAAAATCAATTACATTTCTAACCGTGCCATTTAGTATCATTCCCTCTTTTAGGTCATTTATATCTAAAATGTCACTCTTTAATTCTAATTGTGGCAAACTGTCCCTAATATCTCTACCTGGTTTTAATAATTCGCTTACAATGTCTTTTAATGTAGGAATGCCTATTCCAATTTTTTGCGCTACTGTTTCCTCGCCTTTTTCTTCTATTAAAGTTGGTAGGCTTTTAATATTGCCGTTTTCTACATCTTTTTCGGTAAGGTTAAACTCTTTTAATAGTTTTTTAACCGCACCATAGCTCTCTGGATGAACCGCAGTGTTATCTAATACGTTTTTACCATTATGTATCCTTAAGAAACCTGCTGCTTGTTCATACGCCTTGCCACCAAGTTTAGGAACGCTTAATAGTTCGCCTCTTTCCTTAAACTCACCATTTTTTGCCTTATATTCCACAATATTTTTGGCTACGCCATCGTTTAAACCAGAAACTTGGGATAGTAAACTAGGGCTTGCGGTGTTTAAATCTACTCCTACGCTGTTTACACAGTCCTCAACAACGCCGTCTAGAACCTCGGTTAAGCGTTTTTGTGGCATATCGTGTTGATATTGACCTACGCCTATACTTTTTACATCAATTTTAATAAGTTCCGCAAGTGGGTCTTGAAGCCTTCTTGCTATACTTACTGCGCTTCTAAGTGCCACATCATACTCTGGGAACTCTTCAGCGCCAAGTTTACTAGCACTGTAAACGCTCGCGCCTGCTTCATTTACTATTGCATAACTGATTTTTTCTTTTAATCTCTTGTTTAAATTTGCTACAAAAATTTCTGTTTCTTTTGTCGCTGTTCCGTTGCCTATTGATATTACATTTACGCCGTGTTTTTTAATTAACCTAGCAACCGTAATTTCGCTTCCTTCAATATCACTCCTTGGTGGAGTTGGATAAATTACGCCAGTGTCTAAAACGTTTCCGTTTTCATCAATTACCGCAACCTTGCAACCAGTTCTATAACCTGGGTCAATACCTAAAATTGTCTTGCCTTTTAGTGGTGGTTGCATCAAAAGAGGTTTTAAATTGACTTCAAACATTTTTATTGCTTGCTCGCTTGCCTCATCGGTTAGCATATTTCTAATTTCGCGCTCTAAACTTGGAAAAATTAATCTATTATAACTATCTTCTATTGCCAAATTAATTATGTCTGCAAATGGTCTATCTTCTTTTACAAATTCGCCCTTTAAAATTTCTAGCGCCCTTTCGCCATTTACAAGTATTGAAACTTTAATGTGCTTTTCCTTTTCGCCGCGGTTTATTGCTAAAACCCTATGGCTTGGCATGTTTTGTATAGGCTCTTTGTGGCTAGCATACATTTCGTAAGTCTTCGCGCCCTCTGCTTCAAGGTCTTTTATGCTGGTTTCAATTTGACCTGTCTTAAACATAAACTCCCTTAGGCGCTTTCTCATATCTGCATTGTCAGAAACAGATTCTGCAATAATATCTTTTGCTCCAGTTATTGCCTCTTCTACCGTTTTTATGCCTTTTTCTTCATCAATAAAGCCCTTTGCATATTCCTCTAAACTTAATAGACTTTCTTTTTGCGCAAAAATATAATCGGCAAGCGGTTGTAAACCTTTTGCAATAGCCTCACTTGCACGAGTTTTTCTTTTTGGTCTATATGGTCTATAAATGTCTTCTATTTCTGTAAGTGTGTTCGCATTTTCAATTTTTGCCTTTAACTCTGGCGTCAACTTTTCTTGCGCTTCTATTAACCTTATTACCTCTTCTTGCTTTTCAGACAAACTCCTTAAATAATGTAGTCTGTCGGCAAAAACTCTTAGTGTTTGATCGTCGCAGGAACCATGCATTTCCTTACGATATCTTGCAATAAATGGTATGGTTGCACCGTCATCTAATAACTTAATAATATTGCCAGCATAGGTTATTGGCATATTAAATTCTAAACTTAAAACTTTTGGCTCGTTCATATTGTACTTCCTTTTATTTGTGCTAATTTAATATTAACATAAACGCAAAAATAAACAAAATATTATGATAAAGTATTTTATTTAAAAAAGTAGAATAAAAAAATATTTTAAATTTTTTAGAACAAATGTGCGAAAACACTTGTCAAACATTTGTTCTAATGTTATACTGTGCTTACAAAAATAAAAATTATACGCGATTTTTAACTATGTAAGGGGTGAATTTAGTATGAAAACACTTATTTATGACAATACAATAAATGGTTTTTTAAGCAGCATATTTTATTCTTACAAAAACCAAGAACTTGGCGACAAAATAATGGCTAATGTAGAATTTGATGGCAAAGAAACATCAAATTGCATTAAAATTGATACAAATTTAGAGGCGGCAAATAAAATAAAAGAGGCTATAATAAAAGTTGCTGGAAACGCCTTATTTGAAGAGATAAGCACTGTTTTTTACAGCGCCAATGAAAATAAAAGTTCTGTTTTATTTGACTATATTAAACTTATTTTTGTGTTTGGCAAAAAAGTAAGATTGATGCTAAACGATAAAACTGTAATCGCTTATAACTCACTACTAAAAACCGTGGCTTATGAAAGACACAGTGCAATTAGTTCAATAAAATTTGAAAACACTTCTGAAAATGTTTTATATGCTAAAATATCACCGAAAAACAATATTACCGAACTTTTATTGAGCCACTTTGCAAACAAATTAAATGGCAACACCTTTATTATTCACGACACAAATAGAAATGTTTTAGGAATATATAGCAATGTAACAAACTCATTTTTTACATATAATTTAAAAGACAATTTGGTGCCTTCAACAGTGGTTAATAATTCAAATGTGTTTGAAACTTTGTGGAAACAAATACCACATTTAAACGCTCAAGCACAATTTGTAAGTCAATTACAAACCGCTTAACTCCCTCGCTCCTTTTTGAAAACAACCCTCTTTGGGTTGTTTTTTGTATGGTCTATATGGTGTTTGCTGACTTTTTAGCCAATAAAAAATGGGCTATTAAAACCCATTTTTTTATGCTTTTTAAAATTATCTTAAAATTACTGGAATATTTATTGGGGTTAACTCGTCTCCCTCAACCAAAACAAGGCTGCTGTTATGTTCATAACTTCTAACATATCCATTGCGCCTAATATTGAATTCTGGAATACTCTCCTCGGTTGAAAGTACAGTATATTTGCCCGGTATTACTTTATTTTTTGCTCCAACAACATACTTAAAGCCGCGCTTTAAAACTACGTCTTCCCTGTTTAAAGTCATATTTGGCTCTTCCTCTTTTGTCTCTGCATCTATTTTTACGACAGGCGCTTCCTCTACAGTATAGCGAACTCCACCCTCTTCTTTTATTCCTGTCTTTTTAATCTTTTCGTTTTTCTTGTGTACCCTAAGTCTAATCCACATAAGTAGATAAAACAAAGCACAAACTCCTAAAATTATAAGCATAATTTCATTAAATCCTAAATCCATACTTATCTCCTTTTAAAAATATATCGTTTATATTATATATTATTACACTTTTATTTAAAAAATTAAAGCAATAATACAAAAAAAATTTTAAAAATAACATTTTTTATTCCTACCTATGAAAAATATGGGCTATGAAGGGTTTATTGGTTTGCAACGAGTTGCAAGTTTTAAAAAATTAATATATACTTAACTTACTAAATTAAAAGGATCTTTATAAAAATGAAATTAGGAATTGTAGGGCTACCAAACGTAGGCAAGAGCACACTATTTAATGCAATAACTAAGGCTGGTGCAGAATGCGCCAACTATCCGTTTTGTACTATTGAGCCAAATATAGGCAGCGTTGCTGTCCCTGACGCAAGGTTAGACGAACTTGAAAAATTATATACTAGCAGGAAAAAAACTCCAGCAGTTATTGATTTTGTAGATATAGCAGGACTAGTAAAGGGCGCAAGCAAAGGCGAGGGTCTTGGCAATAAATTTTTGAGCCACATTAGAGAAGTTGACGCAATAGTGCATGTCGTTCGTTGTTTTGAAAACACAAACATTATTCACGTATCAAATGTAATTGACCCACTAGAAGACATTGAAACCATAAACTTGGAACTGATTTTAGCAGACTTAGAATCTGTAGAAAAAAGGTTTTCAAGGGTTGAAAAACAAGTAAAGGCTGGCGACAAACAAGCCATTGTCGAAAGAGACTTGCTGCTTCAAATTAAGGAACAATTAGAAAACTCTAAACCTGTTAGAGCGTTAAACTTTGATGAGGAAGAACAAAAAATTGTAAAGGGCTTTTTCTTAATAACGAGTAAACCAGTAATATACGCTTGCAACATTGCAGAAGATGAAATTTCAGACTATTCAAACAATAAATATGTAAAAATAGTTGAGGAATACGCTCTAAAAGAAGGTGCGGAGGTAATTGTTTTAAGCGCAAAAATTGAGGAAGAACTAGCGCAATTAGACAAGGAAGACGCTAAACTTTTTAAAGAGGAACTAGGCATAAACAACAGCGGACTTGAAAAACTTATTACGGCTGGTTATAAACTACTTGGGCTTATAAGTTTTTTGACTGCAGGCGAACAAGAAGTGCGTGCGTGGACGATAAAAAATGGCGACTTGGCACCACAAGCAGCAGGTAAAATTCATACCGATTTTGAAAGGGGTTTTATTAAAGCAGAAGTGGTGAGTTACGATGAACTTATTACCTTAGGCAACTATTTAAAGGCAAAAGAACTTGGCAAAGTGCGTATGGAAGGCAAAAATTACGTAGTAAAAGACGGCGATGTAATTTTGTTTAAGTTTAATGTTTAAAATATTTTTTAGTAGAGGAAGTTTATTATGCAAAGTGTAAAACTAAATTTTAACAAATTCAATTTGGGTGAACTAACAGTTGACGGTATGGAATATGTTTTTAAAATAAACGAAGAAAGCAAAAAAATGATGTTAAAAAACGGTAGCAATTTGGTACTATTCAACACAGATAAAAAAGAGGTGCGAAGCACTGAACTGTTTTTAGCGTTTAAAAAATTTTTGCCAGAAAGCGCGGAAAAACAAAACCTTATGGTGCAACTTGGCGTTTTAAAAAGCGATAGCGATTTTGAAAAACTTTTAAAAATTGGAAAATTTAAATTAAACCAAGACGGATTTTGGATAGAAACAAAAAATTAAACGGCAAAAACTGCCGTTTTTTTATTACTATTGACTAATTTTTGGTTAGATGCTATTATTAATATAGTAAAAAAATAAAGGAAATTTTTATGCGCGCAAAGGATTTAGAAAACTTAAGAAACGCAGAGGGTTGTATTGATATAACACAATTTAGCAATCAACTTGAAGGTGGTTTAAATAACAAAATTTCACTTGAAGATACTGACATTTTTTGGAAAAAAGACATAATTGATAGTTTTTCAATGTTGACAGAGGTTTTGGTTAGTATTTTGGCTAGGCAAATAGGTTTTCCTTGTGCCAAATATGATATGGCAACATGTAATGGCGAGAAAGGTGTAATATCTTACAGCGTATCAATGGATAATCTACAAACACTATCATATAATGAGTTCTTAAACAGTCATTTACCACAACAATTAAAAAATAATGAGGGTTCAACATCTATAATAGGTTTTTATAAAATATTGCAAGATAAAATTAAGGCTCAGGAAATAGATAAAAACGAAGCCAATACAATGCTTAAAAGACAAGTTGAAATTTTGCTTTTTGATGTAATGATAGTAAATACAGACAGGTGCGACAAAAATTTAATGGTTTTGAGTGATAAGAAAAAAATATTTAAACTTGCTCCAGTTTGCGACCACGAAAAGAGTTTTTTTGCATACTGTAGCAGTTCAAAAATTAAAGAGTTTTTAAAGGGCGACAATTTACAAGCAAAAATAAAAAATAAAATAATAAATACTAACAGTTATATGGTACTAAACGAGCACTCAAGTTCTGCAGATAGTTTGTCTAACAATTTAAAAGCTGTTAGAAAAACATTCCCAAATTTATTTAAAAAAACTATGGACAGCCTTTTAAAAATTGACCTTGAAAAAGGTTTTGAGACCTTTGAAACAGAACAAAAAATGACCCTTCCAGAAGAATATAAGGAATGGATTAGACTAGTATTTACAGAAAGGCGCAAATTTATAAAAGAAAGTTTCGTAGATACAATAAAAACAAAAGAAGGACAAAAAGACTTAGAGATTAATTAACATAAAATAACAAAAAACAGAGGATTACCTCTGTTTTTTAATGTTTTTTAAGTGTTTTACTCTTCATCTTCTTCAAATAGGTCCTTAGACATATTTATAGTTTGGTTTACCGATTCCTCTTCTTCAAAGACTTCGCTTTCGTCACTTGCAGTAACTGCAACACTTACTATTCGGTCGCCTTCGTCAAGTTTCATAACCTTAACACCCTTTGTGTCTCTTCCTATTAGGCTTATTGTCTCTGCAGGTATTCTTATTATTATGCCTTGTTCGCTTATTAACATAACGTCATCGCTTTCTGTAACTTGTTTCAAGTTTACTAAGCGCCCTGTTTGTTCGTTAAATACGCCCGCTTTAATACCTTTGCCCGCTCTTGTTTGCAAGCGGTAGTCTTCGCTCTTGCTACGCTTACCGTAACCTTGCTCGCTTATTGTAAGAAGTGTGGAATGCGGTTTAATAACAATCATATCTACTACATAGTCGCCATCGGTTAAATTGATACATTTAACGCCTTGTGTGTCACGACCCATTGGTCTAACATCGGTCTCTTGGAATCTTATACACTTTCCCTCATTGCTTGCAACTAGCACTTGATCTTCGCCGTCTGCCACTTGTACGCTTATTAGTTGGTCGTTTTCTACAAGTTTAATTGCTATCTTACCAACTTGTCTTATGCTTTCAAATTGCTTTAGGTCAGTCTTTTTAATTAGACCCTCTTTGGTTGCCATAATTAGGCTACCCTTTGCGTCTTCTTTTTGAGGTATTATTGCTGTTACTTTCTCATTTTCAGCAAGTTGTAACAAGTTTACTATTGCTCTGCCCTTTGCTTGTCTTGAAGCCTCTGGAACTTCGTAAGCCTTAATCCTATAAACCCTACCGCTGTCGGTAAAGAATAGTAAGTCATCGTGCGAATGAGTTACAAACATAATTTCCACATAGTCTTCTTCCTTAGATTTATGCGCCGTAATACCTCTCCCGCCACGCCTTTGTGCCCTGTATTCGCTAACTGGTTGACGTTTTACATAACCTGTATGAGTTAGGCTTATAACTACATCGTGTTTTTCAATAAGGTCGGCTAAATTGATGTCGGAATAGTCTATGCTTATCTCAGTTTTTCTTTCTACGCCATAAACTTCTTCAATTTCTCTTAATTGCGCTTTTATTATGTCAAATATTCTTTGTTCGTGAGCCAAAATATCTTTATAGTCAATTATTTGTGCTTGTAAAGATGAAAGTTCTTCTTTTAATTTTTCAATTTCTAGTCCTGTTAAGCGTTGCAACTTCATATCTAGAATTGCGTTTGCTTGGGCTTCTGTAAAATTGAATTTACTAATTAAATTGTCTATTGCTGTTTGTTTGTCTGGACTTTGTTTAATTGTTTTTATTACTTCGTCAACATCGTTTAGCGCAACCACTAAGCCCTCTACAATATGCTCTCTCTCTGACGCTTTTTCTAGGTCAAATTGAGTCCTTCTTGTTATAACTTCTTTTTGGTGAACCAAATAGTAGTGTAGCATTTCCTTTAAATTTAAAATGCGTGGTTGGTCCTCTACAAGTGCCAAGAAAATTATTCCGTTTGATACTTGAAGTTGAGTGTGTTTGTATAAATAATTTAAAACAACTTGTGCGTTAAAGTCCTTTTTAATGTCAATAACTACTCTTAGACCTTCCCTGTCTGACTCGTCTTTTATGTCGCTTATTCCGTCAACTTTTTTGTCTTTTACTAGGTCGGCTATATCCATAATAAGTTTTGCTTTGTTTACTTGATAAGGTAGTTCTGTAACTATTATTCTTTGCCTTGTGCCCTCGTGAAAATCTTCAATTTCTGCCCTTGCCCTAAGTACTATTCCGCCCTTGCCTGTTTTGTAGGCGTGGGTTACTGCGCTTGTGCCCATAATAAGTGCCCTTGTTGGATAGTCTGGCGCTGGTATTATTTCAATTAATTCATCAATGTCAATTTCTGGGTTATCTATTAAGGCTATTACGCCGTTACAAACCTCTCTTAGGTTGTGTGGTGGAATGTTTGTTGCCATACCAACCGCAATACCGTCTGAGCCGTTTACGAGTAAATTTGGAAAGTTTGCTGGTAGCACCCTTGGTTGCATTTCTGTCTCGTCATAGTTTGGGTAAAAGTCAACAGTATTTTTGTTTATATCTTTTAAAAGTTCGCCACTTATTTTAGAAAGCCTTGCCTCGGTATAACGACTTGCTGCGGCGCTGTCTCCGTCCACGCTACCAAAGTTACCATGTCCGTCAACTAGTGGAGTGTTTATTGAGAAGTCTTGTGCTAGCCTTACAAGTGCGTCGTAGATTGCAGCGTCTCCGTGTGGGTGATATTTACCCATAACGTCGCCGACTATACGAGCGCATTTTCGGTATGGTTTGTCATTAAAAACGCCCATTTCACCCATTGTATATAAAATACGTCTGTGAACTGGTTTTAGTCCGTCTCTAACATCTGGAATAGCACGCGAAACATTTACAGCCATTGCATAGGCAATAAATGATTTGCTCATTTCTTCCTTTACTTCTTGCCTTATAATTTTTGTATTATCTACAATTTTGCCGTGTTCCTCACTATAATCTTTCTTCTTCATTTTTTCTCCTAAACATCTAAATCTTTAATTAAATCGGCATTGTTTTTAATAAACTCTCTTCTTAGTTCTGGGTTCTCGCCCATTAGTGTGTCAAATATTGCGTCCGCCTCAACTGCGTCTTGCATTGTTATTTGAACTAGAGTCCTCTTTTCTGGGCTCATTGTTGTTTCCCATAATTGCTCTGCGTTCATTTCACCAAGACCTTTATAGCGTTGAATGGTTGCGCCTTTTTTGCCTATTTCCTCTAAAAATTCTGCTAAGCCCTCGTCTGAATAAAAATAGTTTGTCTTTTTATTTTTTTCTACTTTATAAAGAGGAGGTTGCGCTATATATACGTGTCCCTTTTCAATTAATGGACGCATAAATCTAAATAAGAAAGTAAGCATCAATATTCTAATATGGCTTCCGTCTACGTCGGCATCTGTCATACAAATAATTTTATCGTAGCGAAGTTTTTCTTCGTCAAACTCGTCAAAAATACCTGTTCCAAAGGCGGTTATCATTGCCTTGATTTCGTTGTTTGCTAACACCTTGCCTAGCCTTGCTTTTTCTACGTTTAAAATTTTACCTCTTAGTGGCAAAATTGCTTGGAAACGTCTATCGCGACCTTGTTTTGCTGTACCGCCTGCACTGTCGCCCTCAACTAAGTAAATTTCACAAAGTTTTGGGTCTTTTTCTGAACAATCGGCAAGTTTACCTGGTAGGGTAGTAGATTCAAGTGCGCTTTGTTTTCTCGTTACTTCCCTTGCTTTTCTCGCCGCCTCTCTCGCCCTTTGAGCGCCTACGCATTTTAAAACAAGGTTCTTTGCTTCTTTTGGGTTTTCCTCTAAAAAGGCACCAAAGTCATCGCTCATCGCTTTATCTACAAGGTTTCTCATTTCTGAGTTGCCTAATTTGGTCTTTGTTTGACCTTCAAATTGAGGCTCCATAAGTTTAACGCTTACTATTGCGGTTATACCCTCTCTAACATCTTCGCCAGAAAGTTTTTCCTCTGGTTTTAAAATCTTTTCCTTGGTTCCGTAGTTATTTACAACCCTAGTTAAAGCGTTTTTAAAACCTACTAAGTGGGTTCCGCCCTCTGTCGTGTTTATATTGTTTGCATACGCTTGAATGTTCTCGTTGTAGCCGTCATTGTATTGAATGGCTATTTCTATTTGGTTTTTGTCTGTTTCTTTGTTTATATAAACAGTGCTTGGGAACAAAGTCTCTTTATTTTTGTTTAAATAGTCAACGAACTCAACTATTCCGCCATCAAACCTGAAGACCTCTTTTTTAGGTTTATCTTCCCTTAAATCTTCAATTGATAGGGTTATGCTTCTGTTAAGAAAAGCAATTTCTCTAAACCTTGCTTTTAATGTGTCGTAACTAAAATCTACGGTCTCAAAAATTTGTGCGTCAGGCAAAAAGTTTATAGTCGTTCCAGTGTAGTCTGCTGTGCCTATAATTTTAAGTTCCTCTTTTGGTATACCGTATTCATAGTGTTGAAAATATATGTTTCCGCCTTGATAAACGGTTACATCAAGCCTACTTGATAGCGCATTAACAACGCTTAGTCCAACGCCGTGAAGACCGCCACTTATTTTGTAGCCCTCTCCACCAAATTTACCGCCTGCATGTAGTTTAGTTAAAACTACTTCAACGGCAGACTTATGCTCTGTTTTGTGCATGCCTGTAGGAATACCGCGACCATTATCTATGACCGTGCAACTTCCGTCTTTATTTAAAACGACTTCAATTTTATTACAGTAGCCTGCCAAAGCCTCGTCAATACTGTTATCAACAATTTCTGCTACTAGGTGATGAAGTCCCCTTTCGTCGGTTGAACCGATATACATTCCAGGTCTTTTTCTTACCGGATCAAGCCCCTCTAAAACCTTAATATCTTCCTCATTATAGTGGGCAGATTTTACTAAAGTGTGTTCCTCTTGCATTGCTAATTTTTCTCCTAACAAAAAGTAAAAATAAAGACCAAAAAAATACTGCATTTATTGGTTTTTTATTTATATAAAAATTATAACACATTTTTTTAAAATTTGAAAGCCTTTAAACGAAATAAATCAACTTTTAAGCCTTTATTTTGCCATTAGAGGCGCTTTTTAATTTTTATACAGTATTGTGGTAATTTTTTGCTGTTTTGCCAGAGCGGCAAAAATAAAAGCCAAATATTAAATATTGGTATGTATCTTATCAAAAACTAAAATTTTAAAATATTACAGAAATTCAACAAAAAGGGGCTATTTTTAGTCCCCTTTTTTATAACTCATTAGTATCGGTTTTGTCGCTTGTTGTTGCATCATTTTCTTCCACTTTTTGGGTAGTGTTTTTTAGTGCCCCATCCATTATTGCGCGCGCCCTTTTCTTTTTTTCTTCTGGCGATAAATTTTTAATAAAATCTCTACGCGCTATCTGTTCGTGCTGAGATTCGGTCAAAAGATGTTCGTTTGCCTTCCTTTCTGCGTCTTCTTCTGCCATAAATTTATCAATAACGCTTATTTTTTGTTTTTTACACTCGTCATCTTTTATGTGGGTGCACAATTTTTTGTAATCAATTTCGTGGTCTCTACTCAAAACAAAATACCTCTAACGTCATTGTACCACTTTATATAAATTTGTCAATATTTGTCTAAAATTTATTGTTGTTTGTCTATTTGTTTTCTAAATTTTGCAAGTTGAATATTTAATTTTTCCTCTACCTTGTCCTCGCCAAAAACATTTATTAATTGCTCTAAACACATACTTACGTCTGCTAGTTCGGTGTATAAATTTTCGTCTATTTGGGCTTTGTCCGTGTCCTCTTTATATACGACATTTCGCTTATATTTATTTAAGGCAATCATAAGTTCCGCCATCTCTTCAATGGCTTGGTCTATTTGCGCTATCCAGCCCCATTTTTTTGTTGCCTCTTCGTACATATTTAGTCTTTCATCTTTTGTCATATTAAATTTTCTCCTCTATACGCGTTTGATAGGTTATATCTAGTCCTGTTTGTTCTATTTCTTTAAACAATTTTAAATATTCACTTGTTCCGCTCAACAGTGTTTTTTCTAAATTCTCTATTGAGACTATTTCATGGTTTAAAAAAGTTGTTGTTAATTCGTTTTGCCCCAAAAGCCTTAATTCTATTTTATTGTCTAAAACTTGCTTTGTGGTTGCAGATTTTAGTTTAAACCTAAATTCTGTCGTGTCATATAGGTAATATTTTGCTGGCTGATTTGCTTTTCTTTTGCAAAGCACCGCCAATAAAGAATAGGTTTTTTCTGCGTCATCTTCGTTTTTATTTGCTAAATTTAATTTAAAACTTTCTATGCCTAGTTGTTTTAAAACATACATTAAACCAAAAGAATCCTCTTGGTTTACCGACTGTTTTCTTACCAGCAAATCAAAAAGCATTTTTACCTTTTCGTCTTGCAAGTGCTTTTCTAACGCTTGTAGTTCAAGCATTGCGCGCCTATATGTTTTGTCCTTTTCATATAGTTGCCTGTCATAAACTTTGTTTACAATCTCTTGATGTTCTTTTAGGTCGTCAAAACTACCTTTAAATGAAAGCAACCTATCTTCAATAGCCATCATATTAAAGGTTGAATTAAGTAAAATATAATTTATTAAAGTGTTTGTTGTATTAAAGTTCTCGTTGACATTTTGAATGGGTTGAATTTTTAACTCGGCAAAAATTTTTTGTAATTCTATATCTATTAATATTTGCATATCTTTTGTTTTTGGATATTTATAAGGATTAATTTTTTCGCCAAATGGTGTCGCTATGCTTAAAAAGGCGCTTATTTCGTCCGCATAATTTTTAAACTTATTTAAAACAAAAGGCACACTATAAATTGAGTGGTTAAACTCCAAATAGTGCTGTTTATAGTTTTTGCTAGTGTTTAATAAAGCAATTTGCATACTTGCCCCCTATTTTGATATTATGCCGTTTTTTACCTTTAACAAATTTGCGTGCATCTTGTAGTCAAAATTTGTTCCTGTAATTATTGTCTGTATATTTAAAGTTTTTTCTAAAAGTTTTTGTTTTCTATCATCATCTAATTCACTTAAAACATCGTCTAAAAGTAAAATTGGGTATTCGCCCCTCTCTGAAGCAAAAATTTCAAGTTCGGCTAGTTTTAAACTAAGCGCAACCGTCCTTTGTTGACCTTGCGAGCCAAATGAGCGAATGTCTTTATCGTTTATTATTATTTTAATATCGTCCCTATGTGGTCCAACGCTCGTAAAGCCTAAATTGAAGTCTTTTTCTAAAGAGGTCTCGTACTCTTTTTTTAATTTGTCTTTTATTTTTTGCTCGTCTTCTGCGACTACGCCGACATACTCTAACTCCAAATTTTCTAATCCGCTTGTAAGTTCAGAGTGCATTTTTTTTGCAAACACTTTTAGTGCGTTTAAAAAGCGTATGCGCCTTATTATTATTTTTGCACCATAGTCAACTAATTGGGTGTCCCAAATGCTTATGGTTTGTTTTAAAACATTAAAATCTTTCGTATCTTTTAAAAGTTTGTTTCTATTCATTAAAACTTTATTATAGGTGTTTATGTAATAAAAATAGTTTTTGCTCAACTGGCTTAGGTCAATATCCATAAATTTGCGCCTTTCGTTTGGCGTTTCTTTTATTAATTTTAATTCGTCAGGAGAGAAAAAAACACAGTTTAATGTACCGATGAGGTCAGCAATTTTTAATATGTTTATGCCGTTTATTTTAATTGTTTTTTTGTCCTTTTTATTTAAGTAGACCTCAATTTTTTTTGAGCCTTCTTTTTTAAGTAAGTCAATTTCTATTTTGGCGTTTTCGCTATCCCAATTTATTAGTTCGTTCTCTTTTTTTGTCCTTGCGCTCTTACCTATGCATGAAAAATATATGGCCTCTATTAAATTGGTTTTGCCTTGGGCGTTGTCTCCAATTAAAACATTTGTGCCATCTTTAAACTCTACTGTTTGGTTTTTATAGTTTCTAAAGTTGATTAATTTTATTTTTGTTATCTTCATGCAAATCTCTCTTTTGTACTTTTTTAGTATAACAAATTTTTGTTTAAAAAGTAAACATAAAAACCTATAATTTGGTTTTAAGTTGGGCGTTTATGTGTTATTATTTGTTTACATTAATTGACAATGAGTACTTATTTTAGTAAAATAAAAATGATGATAAATTAAAAGGCAAGGGCACTATGCAACAAGAAAAAGAGTTATGGCTCAAAGTTTTAAATATTTTGGAAAGAGAAGTAACTGCTGTTAGTTTTGACTTGTGGATTAAGACATTAGAACCACTTGAAATAAAAAACAATCAGCTAGTTTTGGTTTCTAGTTCCGAAACTGCAAAAAATCAATGCTTAAAAAATCACTCTACGGCACTAAGACTTGCCATTAAAGAGGTTTTTAGCGACGTTGAGGGGTTTGAAATACTTTCTCCAAAGGAAAAAGAGGAGTATGTTTTAAGAAACACCAAGGAAGAAGTTGTTGAAAAGCAAAATAAACCTCTTTGTAACTTTAATAAAAAATATACCTTTGACAGTTTTGTCGTAGGCAATTCTAATCAATTTGTATATGCGGCAAGCCGTTCGGTTGCCGAAAACCCAAGCAGTAAATATAATCCCCTATTTGTTTATGGTGGCGTAGGTCTTGGTAAAACGCACTTACTTCACGCAATAGGAAACTATTTAGAAGAGCACCAACCAGAGTTAAAGGTTCTGTATGTAACTTGCGAGCAATTTACAAACGACTATATTGACACTCTTGGCAGCAATAAAAAAGAAAAAAGCCTTATTACATTTAGGGAAAAGTATAGGAATCTTGATGTTTTAATGATTGATGATATTCAATTCATCGCAAGTAAAATTGAAACGCAAGAGCAATTCTTCCACACATTTAACGACCTATACCAAAACAACAAGCAAGTAATAATTGCTAGTGACCGCCACCCTAGGGAAATTGCTACACTTAGCGATAGGTTGAGAAGCCGTTTTGCAATGGGTCTAATACAAGACATTCAAAAACCAGACTTTGAAACAAGGGTCGCTATTTTAAAAAAGAAAGCGCAAGAAGAGCGCTACAGTGTAGATGACGATGTCATAAACTTCTTAGCAGAAAAAGTAGACACCAACATAAGAGAAATGGAAGGTGCTTTACAAAAAACATACTTCTACGCTAACTTAACAGGTAAGATGAATGCTACAATGCTAGACGCAAAAGAGGCTTTAAAAAACATTTTAGAGACCGACCTTCAAACAATAACACCTGAAAACATTTTGGAAAAGGTTTGCAAATACTATAACGTAACAACAGACGACCTAATAGGAAAAAGCAAGAAAAAAGAGGTCGTTGAGCCAAGGCAAGTTGCAACTTATATAATTACTGAACTTATGGACTTACCACTTGCATCAATAGGTAAAATATTTAACGGAAGAGACCACACAACGGTAATTCATTCAAGGGATAAAATTGCAGAAAAACTAAAGAGCGATACTAGACTAAAAATTGTGGTTGAAGATATTAAAAACATGGTACTAAAAAAGTAAATTGTTAGTTTGTTGATAACTTTTTAAAATTATACACAAGGTTATCCACATTCAAAAACTCAATATGTTGTAAAGTAAGTCGCGTAAAATTTGACGGTCTAAAACTATATGTTGTGGTTAAGGTAAGTTATAAACAATTATACAGTCTTTATTATTATGATTATTATTTAAATATAAAAATATATTAACAAAGGAAGGGGCGAAAATGAGAGTTTTTTGTCAAGGATTAGATTTATCAGAGGCAGTATTAAAAGTAATTAAAGCAGCAAGTAATAGAACAACTAATCCAATATTAGAGGGAATAAAAATAACAGCAGAGGACAATCAATTAATTTTGGTGGCGACCGATGGCGAACTAGCAATAGAAAAAAGAATTATTGCCGATGTTAAAATTGAAGGTGAAACAGTTGTTCCTGGTAAGTTTTTTAGCGAATATGTTAGAAGGCTTACAAACGAGCAAATTGAACTAACTTTAAACGAGCACAATCAACTAAAAATAAAGTATACCGACAGTGAAGTTTTTATTGCGTGCATGAATGTTTTAGAGTTTCCTAACGTTCAAAAAATTGACAGCGGTGAATATTTTGAAATAGAGCAAAAAGAACTAAAGGACATAATAAATAAAACAATATTCAGCGTAAGTCTAGAGGACACAAGACCAGTTTTGAAAGGCTGTTTGTTTGAAATTGCAGAAAACAGATTGACAAGCGTAGCGCTAGACGGATATAGACTAGCGTTAGCACAAAAACCAATTAAAAAGACGACCGCAAAAACCAGCATAATTGTTCCAGGAAGAAGTTTGAATGAAATGAGTAAACTTTTAGAGGACAGCGAACAAAGCGTAAAAGTTTATTTACAAAAGAACTATTTAATGCTAGAAATTGACACGACAAAAATAATAACAAGGCTACTTGATGGCGACTTTATTAACTACAAACAAATTTTGCCAACCCAATTTAGTTCAATTGTTACAATAAACAGGTTCCAACTAGAAGAAGCACTTGAAAGGGCGAGCATACTTGCGAGGGTAAGCAGTGACAACTCCGTTAAATTTAACATTAAAGACAATTTATTGACACTTGAAGCAAGGAGCGAAATTGGCAATGTTGAAGAAAACATAACAATAGCACTTGAAGGTCAAGACCTACAAATAAGTTTTGATGCAAGGTTCTATAAAGAAGCTTTAAGAGTAACGGACGACGAGTTTTTAAAACTATGTTTTACAACAAGCATTAACCCATGTGTAATTAAACCAAATGAAGGCAACGAATATTTATTCTTAATTCTGCCTTTAAAACAACTATACTAAACATTAAAAAACACCCTTCGGGGTGTCTTTTTTTATTTTAATAATTTAACGGCTTCCTTTAAAACATCTTCTAAACTATTGAAAGGTTTTTTGCCTCTCTCTTTACCATAAAGCCAATCCAAATAAGCATTTTTTGGAGCGTCATCTGGTCTAGCGTAAAGTACTTTTTCTGGCGTTTTTGCTAAAAAGAAACCAAACTCTATATTTGTTGTAAAAGCAGGCATATCAACTAGTTCTCTTTCTACCCAAAACACAATTATTTTGGCATTTTTAAGCCCATCTCTTTCCCACTCTACTTGATCTAAATAATCATATTTTACTTCCGTTTTATGCTCTGGCACATATACTAAACCGTCAAAATTTAATTTTTCTAAAATTTCAAGCGCCTTTGGTCTCCAGCTTTTAACTTCTTTTTTTCTTGGCGTTGGTCCTGCCAAAAATATGCTCTTTTTATTAAACTCTATTTTTTGGTCTGAATAATTTACTTTCATAAAAACCTCTTTATATTTCATACTTAATTTTAACACAAAAACAGCGCTAATAGAACTATTTTTGCTGTACAGATATTAATATATCTATTTTAGGTTGACAACTTTTGACAATTTATCTATAATAAGCCATACCGTAAAAAAGTGCGTAAAAGCAGTTTATACATAAAAAACAAAAGGAGTTATTGACATGACAAAGAGAACCTACCAACCAAAGAAAGGAAGCAGAAAAAAAGTTCATGGTTTTAGGCAAAGAATGCAAACAGCCAATGGTAGAAAAGTACTTTCTAGGCGCAGAAGAAGAGGCAGAGCAAGTTTAACTGTTTAATTACCTTAAAAAGAGGTTAAAAAAATGTTAGAAAAAAAATACCGATTGCAAAAAAGAAAAGAGTTTGGTTACATTTTTAAAAACGGCAAAAGTTTTGTAAGCAAGTTAGTTATTTTGACTTATTTACCAACAAAATTACAAAGTTTTAAAGTAGGTTTTTCGGTAAGCAAAAAAATTGGGAACGCGGTAACACGAAACAAGGCGAAGAGAAGACTGAGAGAAGCGTTCAAAACCTATAAAGAAAATGTTAATCCAAAATATAATTACATTTTGGTTGCAAGAGCCGGTATAGAAAATGCAACTTATTTAGAAATTGTAGATGCTGTTAAATATTGTTTAACAAAAACAAATTTAATGACAGAGGAAACAGATGATTCAAAAAATAGTTAAAATACTTTTATATCCAATAAAATTATTGTTAATAGGACTAATTTATTTTTATAAGATTTTTATCTCCCCTATTCTTCCAAAATCTTGTATATACACTCCAACTTGTAGCACATACAGTTTGGAGGCAATTAAAAGATTTGGGCCGATTAAAGGGAGTTTTTTATCTGCAAAAAGAATTATAAGTTGCAACCCAATGGCAAAAGGTGGGTTTGACCCCGTGCCAGATAATATAAAAGGAGACGCAAAATGGGTATTATGAGTTTATTATCTCACTTGATGCTTGCCGATATGCCACCAGGCGTTTGGCAAACACTAATAGGCTATGTAGTAGATTTTGTTGGAGATTATGGCATTGCCATAATTGTTTTTACAATCATTTTAAAACTACTTCTTAGTCCGCTTGATTTTATGCAAAGAAAAATAACAAAAGACAATACAGAAAAACAAGCAAAAGTGCAACCAGCACTTGAAAAATTACAAAAAAAATATGGTAACGACAAAAACAAGTTGAATCAAAAAACTATGGAGTTATACAAAAAGGAAAACTACAATATTATGGGTAGTTGTCTTGGTATGCTTCTAAATTTGGTTATAACCTTATTTATATTTATTACTTTGTTTACAGCGATGAGAAACATAAGTGAATATAAATTAATAAATCAATATGATACGCTTTCAACAGCATACAATGATGCTTATCAAGCAGAATACACTTTAAGTGCAGACGAACTTTTAGCGACAGCGGCAGGACAAAGTGCAGTTATAGCAGAATATGAAAATGTAAAAGAAGGATTCTTGTGGGTAAACAATATTTGGATGCCAGATACAAACGCTTCGGTAATTCCAAGTTATGATAACTTCTTAAGTTTAACAGCGCAACAAAATTCAGAGACTGCACCAACAGAGGAACAATATAACGAGGTTATGTCAGCGCTACAAAACGAATATAGTGGCTGGAATGGTCTATACATTTTAATTGTTTTATCTGCCCTTATAACTTATTTATCACAAAAAATACTTACCAACTATACAAAACCTAAAAACACAAAATTTGATGAGGAAACACCAACGCAAAAGAGTTCACAAATTATGTTATTCTTATTACCTGCCCTAATGGTGCTTTTCACAATTCAATATAGTGCCGCATTCGCGGTTTACATCGTTGTCAACTCTGGTATGACAATGCTTACTTCAGTTGTTTCTTATTCTATAATAAACAAACTTGAAAAGAAAAAGATAGAAAAAGAAAAACCAGAATATAGTAGATAATTTGGAGGATAGAATATGAAAGAGTACGAATTTTCAAGCAGAAACGTTCAAGACGCAATAAGTAAAGGTTTAAAGGAATTAAACAGAAAGCAAGAAGATGTAGACATTAAAATACTTAACGAGGGCGGACTGTTTTCTAAGGCTAAAATTTTAATAATAACAGACGAGGTTGAAGAAGTAAAACCAGTTGTTGCAGAGGTTAAACCAGAGCCTAAAAAAGAGGTTAAGCCAGAGGTTAAGGAAGAAAAACCACAACAACCAAAACCAGTTAAAAAAATAGAAAAACAAGCCGAAAAACAAGAGAAAAAAGAAGTTAAAGAAGAAAAGAAAGAAGAGAAAAAGGAAACAAAAAAACAAGTTGTTTCAGATAAGAATTTAGATAGTAGAGCAGCCATTTTGTTTGTTAAAAACCTAGCAAAACAATTAAATGCAGATATTGAAATAAAAGCGTCTTACAAAGATGAAGATATATCAATAGAGATGGAAGGACAAAACGCAGGCAACCTAATTGGTTACCGTGGAGAAGGACTTAACGCTATTCAATACTTAGCAAATGTTGTAGAAAACTCTACACAAGAACACGGACAAAACAAACGTGTAGTAGTAAATATTGAAGGTTATAAAGAAAAACGTGAAGAGGCATTAATCAACCTAGCAAAGAGACTTGCAAACAAGGTAATTAGAACTGGCAAATATCAAAGGTTAGAGCCAATGAACGCTTATGAAAGACTAATTATTCATACAGCGCTAGCAGATGAACCTGTAAAAACTTACTCAAAAGGCGAGGAGCCTCACAGATATTTAATTATTGAACCTAAAAAATAATTAACAAATAAAAAACAAAAACCGAGCGATTAAACTCGGTTTTTTTATTAAACAAATTACTGTATTTATAATTCCTTTTCTTTACTTAAAAATTTTATTGCGGCATCTAGTTGAGGGTCTAAATTGTTGTTATAATCCTTTATTGTTTTTTCAATCAAAATATCTGGTCTTACTGGTCCCTCATAATCAAACAGGTCTTTAAACTTAAAGAGCTTTGTTGAGCAAATTATTTTCTTGTCATCTAAACACAAGTTTTTCACGTTTCCAAAATGTTGTCCTGCTAACCCTCCAGTAGGCTCACCTATTATTGTTGCATTGAGTTCATTTTTTAAATCACGTACTGAAAAAATTCCTGAGGAGAAAACGCCTCTATCTATTAAAGCCGCACCAGTCATATTGTTTTCTTTTAAGTAAGCAAGCAGTGGTTTCATAATTTCTGAATTGCCACCAGTATTTCCTCTTAAATCAACAATAAAGTTGCCGTTTTTGTTTTGTTTCTTTATTTCCTCTACCATGGTTTTCAAAGGGTATTTTTCATCATCTCTACAAATGAAATATTTTATGTATAGAACGCCGTCATCCATTATGGAAAACGAATAATTTGTGCTTTTATATACATTGCTACTATCTGTTTTGTCCCTAGGTTTTAAAAGCCCTATATTGACTGTTTTTATAATATTGGGGTTTTTAACTTCAAATATTAGCGTTGAATCAGTCTCTTTTGCAACTCCAACCATTTTATAAGTGTATAGGTTTTTTAAATATAGTGCCGTTTGAAATTTTAACCATTGATCAGAGTCAGTCGGAATTATTTGTTTTATTTTATCTATTACATAGTTAACATCATAACTATTAATTTTTAAAATTTCACAATATCTTTCCGCAGTATTATCGTAATCAAGCATATAGTACTTGCCATTTATTTCAATAAACTTAGCGTTTAACTCCTCACCTCTTTTAGATAGCAAATAGTCTGTATGAGGGTCTTCAATTAAAGTGATTAATTTTTTTATTTCAAAGTCAAATTTGGCGGCGCTCAAATTGTTTGCAACTTTTGCTAGCGCGTCTTTGTTTTTGTAAAACTCTTCCTTATTTATTTTAGTATATGGGTTTGGATGGGTGTTTTCAATAAACTCAATAGTTTGGTTTAGAATTGTTAAATTATCCATTTCATACCTCTTTACAAGTCAAATAATGATATCATTATAATACCATTCTTCTATTATAAAATCAATATATAAAATAAATGACAGACAAAATATTCTTTACTAATTGTGCGTTTGTGTTATAATAACTTAGAAAAAATTAAAAGGTCAACAAAATGAAAGACAAAACAATAGTAGCAATAAGCACACCTATTGGTGTGGGTGGCATAAGCATAGTTCGCTTGAGTGGAGCGGACGCTTTACCAATTGCGCTAACAATAATAAATAAAAACAAATTAATAGAGCGCTATATGCACTTAGTAAAAATAAGCACAAAAAATTTTATAGAAAGAGGTCTTGTAGTTTACTTTAAAAACCCTAACTCTTACACTGGCGAAGACGTTGTAGAGTTTCAATGTCACGGCGGAATAGTAATAGCAAACGGCATAGTGGACGAACTTTTAAATAACGGCGCAAGTCTAGCAGAAGAGGGCGAATTTACAAAGCGAGCATTCCTAAATGGCAAATTATCATTAGAGCAAGCAGAAGGCGTAATAGATATGATAAACGCCGAGAGCGAGGCACAAGTTCGCGCTGGATACAACCTTTTAAATGGCGAGTTATACAAAAAAGTTGTAGCGATGCAACAAGGGTTAACTGATACTTTGGCACAAATGGAAGTAGCTCTTGATTACCCAGAGCACGACATTGAATATAAAACACTAGAACAATTTAACAACGACTTAACAAAAGTGAGTGCACAAATTGGCGAATTACTCTTGACCGCAAAGACAGGTAAGTTAGTAAGAAACGGAATCAATGTAAGCATTTTGGGTAGACCAAATGTTGGCAAAAGTAGCCTTATGAACGCTCTTTTAAATTATGATAGGGCAATAGTAACGAGTATAGCGGGAACGACGAGGGACACCTTAGAGGAAAGTTACAACTATAAGGGCATAAAAATTAACCTAATTGACACCGCAGGCATAAGGCAATCAAATGATGAAGTAGAAAAATTAGGCATAGAAAGAGCCTATAAAACACTAGACTATGCCGACATTATACTTGCCGTTTTTGACGGAAGCGAACCACTTACAAAAGAAGACAAAGAAAACTTAAACCTAATAAAAAATAAAAGGCACATAGTGGTGCAAAACAAAACAGATTTAAAAAACATAAGTTTAGGGTTAAATGAAAAAGTTGTTGGAGTTAGTTCTCTAACAAAACAAGGCATAAATGAATTAAAAGAAACCATTTATAGCGAAGTAATAGATAAAAACATAATAAACAGTGCGCTATTAATAACAAATGGTAGACACGAAGAAGCACTACTAAAAGCACAGCAAAGTGTAAGAGAGGCACTTAACAGTTTAAATAATGGCATGAGCCTAGATGTAATTGCTCTTGATATTAAAGCGGCATGGGACACACTAGGCGAAATTACAGGTGAAACCTCTAACGAGCAAATAATAGACGCTATTTTTAGCAAATTTTGCCTAGGCAAATAAAGATATAAAAGGAAATTCCAAAATATGGATAACAATATAATAAAGGATTATGACGTAGTAGTAATTGGTTCAGGTCACGCGGGCAGCGAGGCGGCTTTAGCATGTGCCAGAATGGGCATAAAAACCGTTCTTCTAACGATGAGCCTTGACTCCATATCTCACCTTGCTTGTAACCCATCAATAGGCGGAACAGCAAAGGGACATTTAGTAACAGAAATAGACGCCCTTGGTGGCGAAATGGGTGTAAACTCGGACAAGACACTAATTCAACTTCGTATGTTAAATTTGGGCTCTGGTCCAGCGGTACATAGTTTAAGAGCACAAGTAGATAAAATTGCCTATCACACCGAGATGAAAAAGACGCTTGAAAACCAAAACAATTTATATTTAAGGCAAGCGGAAGCGAGCGAAATTATTGAAAAAGACGGTCAAGTAGTCGGTGTAAAAACGGCACAAGGCGAATACTACGAATGCAAAAAGGTGGTAGTCGCAACAGGCGTATATTTAAAGAGCAGAATAATTGTAGGCGAGTATACTGAAAATGTTGGTCCCAATGGCTTTAAGGCAGCAAACAAACTTACCGATAGTTTAATAAAATTAGGTATAGAAATTAGACGTTTTAAAACTGGCACGCCAAACCGCGTATATATGAGTAGTATAGACACTTCTCAAATGGAAATTCAACGAGGTGACGAGGGCATACAAACTTTTAGTTTCTTAACAAAAAAACAACCTAAAAATAGGGCTGTTTGTTACTTGACATATACAAATGTAGGCACTCACGAAATAATAAAAGACAATTTGGACAGAGCACCGATGTACTCTGGCGAAATCGTTGGCGTAGGTCCAAGATACTGCCCCTCAATAGAGACCAAAATTATGAGGTTTGCAGACAAGGAAAGGCACCAAATTTTTATAGAGCCCGAGGCACTATCTACGCAAGAAGCCTATGTGCAAGGTTTAAGCACTTCCCTACCAGTTGATTTGCAAAAAGAAGTATTACATAGCATGAAAGGGCTTGAAAACGTTAAAATTATGCGCGACGCATATGCAATAGAATATGACTGCATAAACAGTCTAGAACTATTTGCAACACTAGAACATAAAAACATAAAAGGTCTTTATTTTGCAGGGCAAGTAAATGGCACAAGTGGTTATGAAGAAGCGGCAGCACAAGGCTTAATGGCAGGCATAAACGCCTCATTAAGTTTAAAAGGCAAAACACCACTAGTTTTAAAGAGAAGCGACGCATACATTGGCGTATTAATTGATGATCTTGTAACAAAGGGTACAAATGAACCATATAGAATGATGACAAGTCGCGCAGAATACAGGTTACATTTAAGGCAAGATAACGCAGATTTAAGATTAACTCAAATAGGCTATGATATAGGGCTTGCTACAAAGTCACGTTATAATAGATTTATAAAAAAAGTGGCACACTTAAACACAGCAAAACAAGAGTTAAACACAATAATATCTCCAAACAATAAAGGCTTAATAAAATTATTTGAAGAAAAAGGCGAAAAACCCATAAAAACGGGCATATCAATAGCAGAAATAATAAAGAGGAATAATATAACGGCATTTGATGTAAAAACCCACCTAGACGCGTTTAAAGGGCTTGATAATTCTGTAATAAACCAAATAAACATACAAGTTAAGTATGAAGGCTACATAAAAAGGCAACTAGAACAAATAGAGCAATCAAAAAAACAAGAAGAAATGCTTCTAAGTGAGATGCTTGATTACAACAAAATAAAAGGTTTAAGAATTGAGGCTATACAAAAACTAGATAAAATAAAACCAACATCAATAGGACAAGCAAGCAGAATAAGTGGTGTTTCTCCTGCTGATATTAGTGTTTTAATAGTATATTTAAAAGCAAATAAACACATTAAGTAATATTATTAACACTGTTTATAAAATGTGTTTTTCAGTTAAAAACATTCAAAATATGGCAAAATTAAGCAAAATTAACACAAAAAACACTAAAAAATGCAGTTTTTTGACAAAAAAATTGACATTTAATTCCAGTTTTTAAAAATCAAACAAATGTCTATTTTATAAATCAAACATAAAAATATATAAATAAGAAGAAGTGCCACATGCAAAATTTAAACTTTAAAGAACTAGCAAAATCAATAAATATTGAACTTACAGATAGTATGATAAATCAATTTGAAACATACTATAGTTTTTTAGTGGAGTATAACAGTAAAACCAACTTAACTTCAATAACAGAAAAAAGTGATATATACATAAAACATTTTTTAGATAGTTTACTTGGTTTAAGTTTAATAAATCAAAATGCAAAAATTTGTGATATAGGTACAGGGGCTGGTTTTCCGGGGGTACCTATAAAAATTGCAAGACCAGATATAAATTTAGTATTAGTGGATAGTTTAAACAAAAGAGTAGAATTTTTAAAAGAACTAGTTATTCAACTAAATTTAGACAAAATAGAAGTAATTCATGCTAGAGCCGAGGACTTTGCAAAAAACAATAGAGAATCTTTTGATTATGCTGTAGCAAGGGCGGTTGCCCCATTAAACACGTTAAGCGAGTATTGTTTGCCCGTTGTAAGGCTTGGGGGAGAGTTTATAGCCTACAAAGCGGACAACATAGAAGAAGAGTTAAACTCTTCAAAAAACGCCATTAAAATTTTGGGTGGAAACATAAACAAAACCGTTAAAATAATGTTGCCCGGAACAGATATCATAAGAAATTTTGTCATTATTAAAAAAACTCATAGCGCGCCATCAAAATACCCTAGAAGTGGCAATAAACCGAGGACACAACCTCTATAAAATGGTTAAATTTAGATGAAAAAATTTTAAATAAATGTTATAATTAATTATTGATTAAATACACATACAAAGGGAGTAAATTTATGGGTAAAATAATTGCTTTTGCCAATCAAAAAGGCGGCGTAGGCAAAACGACAACCTGCATTAACTTATCTGCATATCTTGCAGCAATGGGCAAAAAAGTGCTTATTGTAGATATGGATCCGCAAGGCAACGCTACAAGCGGCGTAGGCGTAGATAAAATTGGCAATTTAAAGAGTATATATAATGTAATGAGTGGCGAGAGCACACCAGAAGAGGTCGTAAAACGCACGGAGATTGAAGGGCTTGACATTATACCGTCAGAAATTAACCTTGCAGGGGCCGAAATAGAACTCGTGCAAATGGATTCAAGGGAAAGCATAATAAAGGGCATACTGAACAAACTAAGAAATAGTTACGACTACATAACAATAGACTGTCCCCCATCTTTAGGGCTTTTAACGGTAAATGCACTAACTGCTGCAAATAGCATAATAATACCTATTCAATGCGAGTTCTTTGCCTTAGAGGGTTTAACTCAATTAATTAACACGATAACCCTTGTAAAGAAACACTTAAACGCGACACTAGACATTGAGGGCGTAGTTCTAACAATGGTAGATGCTAGAAGCAACCTAGTTAGCCAAGTTTCTTCCGAAATAAGAAAATTCTTTAATAAAAAAGTTTATGATACAGCAATTCCAAGAAATATTAGACTTGCAGAGGCGCCAAGTTACGGCAAAACTATTTTGACTTACGAGCCAAGATGTAAAGGCGCACAAGCTTATGAAATGCTAGCAGAAGAATTTTTAGACAGAAATGAAGACACATATAATAAATTAAAAGGAAGAAAATAATATGAAAACAGGTTTAGGTAGAGGTTTAGATTCGCTATTTAGCGTTTATGAAAAAGAAGAAGAACTTACAAAGGTAGCCAAGTCAGATTCTAGTAACGTAGATTCAAAAAGCATAGCACCTAAAGAAGGTGTTTTGGAAATAGATATAACTCAAGTTGATGCCAATAAAAATCAACCAAGAAAAAACTTTAATGAAGAAGCAATGAAGGAATTAAGCGATTCAATTAAAGTGCATGGAGTTATTCAACCAATCATTGTTGTAAAAAGAAATGGGCGCTATATGGTTATTGCTGGTGAACGTAGGTTTAGGGCAACTAAAATGGCAGGGCTTTCAACAATACCAGCAATAATTAAAGATTATACCGACAAAGAAATAAGAGAAGTTTCTATTATAGAAAACTTGCAACGCGAGGATTTAAACCCAATAGAAACAGCAAGAGCAATTAAAGAACTTATGGATGAGTTCGCTTGGACGCAAGAAGTTGTAGCAAGTAGACTTGGAAAAAGTAGACCAGCAATAGCAAACACGATAAGGTTATTACAATTACAACCAGAAGTAATTAAATTAATAGAGGAAGGCAAACTTTCGGCAGGACACGCAAGGAGTTTGGTGGTAGTTACAGATAAAGAAGCACAATTAAAACTAGCAAAAATGGCATGTGCAAGGCAAATAACCGTTAGAGATTTGGAAAAGGTAGTTAAAAAACAAACTGGAGCAGGTCATAAAAGCACAACAAAAGAAGAACAAAGTATCGAATTAAAGCAATTAGTTACAGATATGCAAAGGGTATTTTCCACAAAGGTTAACATTTTAGGTTCTGACAAACGCGGAAGAATATATATTGACTATTACAACAGCGATGATTTAGATAGAATACATGACCTTGTTGAATATTTAAAAAACAAATAATTGTCAACATTTTATTAACAAATTATTAACAAATAGCACAAAGTTATCAACAAAACATATCGCGCCAAACATAAATCAACTTTAAAGAGGGTTTTAATCACCCTCTTTTTTATTGTTTCACGTGAAACAATAATTATAAACTTTATAAACCGTTAGCCTTAAGAATAATAATTTTTCTGATAGTTGTTTTTGCAAGCCCAGAAAAATGTTTCACGTGAAACATTTGGTAAATTTTTAACCCAAGATATTTTTTATTAACAACCTTAATTATTTTTTTAAAGAGATAATTTTCGTCAGGATACTAGAACATTAAAATCTGTTTTGTTTCACGTGAAACAATTTATTAAGACAAATGGTTAAAAAATAAATACGGTTAATAGTGGTTGTTTTGTGTTCCTAAAGCGGCAAAAATGAGGCCAAAAACCGTGAAGTAATACTCATTGTTTATAATAAAAACGTCTCTCAGAGCGTTTAAAATGATTTTTATGGTGCGCAAACACTAAAAATGGGCTCATTTTAACCAATTTTACCTCATTTTACCCAAAATTGTTTAAATACCTATTATTCTATTTGTTTTTGTCTTATGGAAGCCTATGGTTATAAATAGTATTAGTTTTACCATTATCTCATTATATTCTAAGTAATTTCCATCTATTAATTCTCTTTAAGAGTGCCGTACTGCTTATTATTAAAAATATCTACCGTAAACACCATGGGGAGTCAGAGTAATATGCTTTGTTCCACTTATCCACAAAAATGTTGTTTTGGTGGATAACATTTTTAAAAACACAATAAAATTTTAAAAAGTGCATATTTAAGCATAAAAAACACCGTTTTAGCGCTTTTTTACACCAAATTTATACATTTTTACGCAGTTTTTGCAAATTTAATTGTGAATAAATAACAGTTCAATAAAAAACAATTACTATTTGAACAGTAATTGCATAGTAGGTCAGTATTTACGCTTAATAACCATTTGACGCTGAAACTGAGGGATTTGAATGCAAGACGATAAAAAAGAAGTTATAGTTTTTATTCTATAACTTCTTACTCTTTTAATTTCCGCTTGTTGCAAGCTCAAGGTTAATGGGCGTTGGTTTTTCTTGTTTTTTTGCCAATAGTTCTTCTTTTGCCAATGTGGCAATACTTTGTTTAACTTTAGTATAAATTGAATTATAACGTCTTTCACTTGTTTTCATTGCCTCTTTAAATAGTTCTACATTTTCCATATTGTCGCTAGCTAAATCCTGTAACCTTGTATTATAATTGTCAAGCATGCTTTCAATTTTGATTTCCTTTAATTTTATAGCCGCACTATTTTTGGTTATGTAATTTTTATCTTTAGAACATTCCTTTAATGTATGAATATATTTTCTAACCACTTTACCAAGATCTTCATTTAATATTATTAATTTTTTGCGTTTGTAAAGTAGTTCGTTTTGATGTTCTAACGCGTCTATTTGTAGTGGAACATCTCTAAATTGTTCGGCAATATTTTTAAGCGTTTGTTCTGTTTCTCGCCTTTCTTTTTCGATAATTTCTACATTTCTTTGATGCCATATAGAATGATTTTTTGAAGATATTTTTGAGTAATATTCAGATGAGCGTTGAGGGTAATATATGTCTTCCTCTTTTCTGCCACCCTTTATATATTTAAGAAGCGTTAAATTTGTAATGTGGTATCTATTGCCTACAGTACCTATCCTATGGTTCAAACTCTTATATGCGCCATGAAAATCGCTTCCTCCAGATGGTATAAGCCCATATTTTTTTGCAAGTTTTAAATATGTTCCCTCTTCGCCTATTTGCGCGCCGAATAATACTTCCATACCTGCGCGAATGTCTAAATCTTTTGTTTTATTTGCAAATAGTTTTATAAATTCTTCAACGCTAAGTTTATTGTTAGCGTGTTCTATGTTGCTTGGGTGAGCCAGAACTGGTATTCCACCAGCATTTTTAATAAGGTTTAGAACTTCGTCTAAAGAAGGGTGAAAATTAGTAGGAGTCTCTAAATTTATTGGGTCAAAATTTATCATCAATTTATCTTTAATTTTTTGATCTTTTAAAATATAATTTAACATTTTAGGTGCTTTATCTAAAAACTCTTCACGAGTTCTAGCATAAGGTTTTGGTTCTCCGTTTTCGCTATGTAAAACAGCCATTGTTGCAATGGTTTCCCAATTAATATCATCTGCTTTTGAAGATGCTTTAATTATTTCATATGGCGAAAATTTAATTCCTAAAAGCACTTCAAGTTTAATAAAGAGAGAGTATTTTGCAAGTCTTTCTTGTTCTCTTACGTACGCTAATTTTTCATTTAGTTCTTTATTGTTTATATCAAAATCATATGCAAGGACGTGAACGCTTCTGCCAAGTTCCTCAGAAAAACAGGTTATTTCAACACCTGTAATTAGATTGACAGATTGATATTTTGAGTTAGATTCTATTAAGCGCATGGCTTTTTTTACTGCAAATAGGTCATTATGGTCAGTAATTGCTAGGTCTGTTACATTATTAAAAACGGCATGTCTTAATAATTTAGCGACAGGAAGATTACCGTCCATTGAACGAATAGTATGCGTGTGCATGTCAATAGATTTTGGAATAAAATATTCTGGGACATAGTTTTTAATGATTGAATTTGAAACATTTTTTGGAGTTGGCTCTTGTGCCAGTTTTTCAATCTCAACCTTGTCTACTTTTTTTATTGGAGGATTAACGTAGTATTTTTTAGATTGTTTACTCTTTTTTCCCATAGTCATACCCTTTTAGTTTATATTATCACTATTGTAGCAAATATCAACAAATAATACAAGAACAAACTTAAAAAATATACTTTTATTGTAGATTTTTGTATAAGAAAACAGGCTTTTTCGTATGCGCTACAAGAAAAAAATTTAAAACAATTTTTAATTTATAATTAAGTTTTTATGATTGACTTTAAAAAATTATTTTGTTATACTCTTTTTGCTTGTTAGTAAAAACTTTTAAGCAACAAAAAAATATCATTATAGACATCCTTTGGAGAAGTACCCAAGTGGTTAAGGGGCTCCCCTGCTAAGGGAGTAGGTCTGTAACAGGGCGCATGGGTTCAAATCCCATCTTCTCCGCCAAAAATAAACGACTTGATATGGGTCGTTTTTTTGCACCCTTTTTCTAAGGCGAGGTATTGACAAATGTGCCACTGTTTAATATAATTAAACAAAGTCAAAAATAAAAACCCATTAATTATTTTTGTGCTGTACTTATTGCACATATTGTAGTATAATCTTTATACTACAGGTTAGTAGGAGACGTATGAAATTATTTAAGTTGTTGGTATTTATTATTATTTGCTTTGCACCACTTATTATGACTGCGTGCAATTCTTCTAATGACAATATGGCAGTAGTATCAATACAATCAGCCAACTTAAATTACACTATTAATGACGAGCAAACATCAATGGACAACATTGAGTTTATATATGAAAATGGGTCAACACAAGCGGCCAGTTATGCCGATTTTTGGTATATAAGCCAAAACAGTTATATTTATGTTCAAAACGGTTATTTAAAAACATCAGAAACTGCACCAGCAGTTTTTTCCGACACATTGCAGATAATATACAAAAAAGACGCCTCAATCACAGCAGATATTCAGGTCACCAAAGAATATGTTCCACTAGAATCCATTGAACTTGTAAACGAGCACGATAAATACGTTTGTCTTCCAAACAATGAAATTGTATTAGATGTTGTTTTTACTCCAACAAACGCAAGTTACAAACAAGTTCAATATGACATTGTATCTGGTGGCGAATATGCAACAATAGATGAGAGTGGGCGCCTTCTTTTAGGTGCCGATGCGCCCATTGGCTATGTTATTACAGTATCTGCAACAGGAGAAAATGATATCTCTACTACTGTAGATGTTACAGTATATGACCGCATTGAAATTGGCTCCTTACAACAACTGCTTGGAATTAAATATCACCCAGAACTTGACTATGAAATTGTTAGTGATATTGATATGTCTACGCTTACAAATTGGGTACCAATTCCTAATTTTTATGGCTCTATTTGGGGAAACGATTATACATTATCTAATTTAAACATTACCATTCCAGCCAAACTTTATGAAGAGGATACTCCGTTTGGATTTATTGCTAACAACTATGGAACAATCGCACATTTAAGTTTAGAAGATGTGACAATAACAGGATATGTTTATCATGGTGGCAGTTACACACAAGTTGGGTCTTTGGCAGGGTATAATTCAGGCGACATTTCCTACATTAACATTACTGGTGGTTATATTAAGTGTCAACGCTATATGTCGCGCACTGGTGGTGTTGTTGGTGTAAATAATTATGGCACGGTCTATAATTGTAATGTAGATGATGTTACATTTGAAACTAATGGAGATATCGGTGCAATTTCAGGCACATCTTTTCATGGAGACATTAACAATAATTCGGCGTCCAACATAGATATGATTATATACATAGCATATAGAAGCAGGTCAATAGGCGGTATAGTTGGCTATACAACTACTTCTGCAATAGAAAACAATAGCGTTAATGGTATTGACTTTACCGTTACTGGATACGGTCACATGTCAGGTTATTCTGTATCTCCTAAAATTGGTTTTGTTGTTGGCAACATTGTGGACTCTGATTTAATAGGCTTTACAATACAAAACTGTACGATTGACACAGGAAATTTGACTACAAATTATACGCTAAGCGATATGTTTCAAGGCACAAATCAATTAGAATACGTTACTCAAGGAATTGACCATGTATATGGAAAAGCCCTTCGCACTATAATTATTCATTAAGGAGAATAAAATGCTAAATATTATTGACATCAAAAAGACATATACCACACAAAAAGGCAAAAAATGTGGTGCACTTAATGGGGTTTCTATATCGTTTCCAGATAAGGGAATGGTTTTTGTGTGTGGAAAAAGTGGCAGCGGAAAAAGTACACTTTTAAATGTTATGAGTGGTCTAGATATTCATGATAGCGGAGAAATTATTATTGCCAATAAGTCCAGTAAAGACTTTAAGCAAGACGATTTTGACATTTACAGAAACACATACGTTGGTTTTATTTTCCAAGATTTTAGTATTATTGACGATATGACGGTTAGGGAGAACATAGAACTTTCTTTAAGATTACAAAATCAAACTTGCACCGATGAAGACATTGAAGAAGCGTTAAAAAGTGTTTCGCTAGAAGGCTATGGGGATAGAAAGTCTTTTGAACTATCTGGCGGACAAAAGCAACGCGTAGCGATTGCGCGCTCTATTGTTAAAAACCCAAAAATTGTTTTTGCTGATGAGCCTACTGGAAGTTTGGACTCAAACACAGGAAAACAAATTTTTGACCTGTTTAAAAAACTATCAAAGAAGTGCTTAGTCATCGTAGTTACTCACGATATGGATAACGCAATTACCTATGGCGACAGAATTATTGAACTTGCCGATGGACTTATTATTTCCGATAAGACAAAATTACACAAAGTTGACTTAGATGCTTTAAAAAATCAATATCAAAAGAGCATTGACGAGTCCTTTGTTTCTACCACTTTTGAAGACAAACAAAATAAAGAAAAATTTCAAAAAACTAATGTGCATTTACCTATGAAACATGCACTAAAAATTGCACTTTCTAATTTTCGCACTAAAAAAGTTCGTTTTGCTTTTACTTTAATTCTTACCGTATTGGCATTATCTATTTTTGGGCTTTCAAGCAGTTTAAAAAATTACAATTACCAAAATTCATCTATTGAAACCTTTGAATCACTTGGCATAGATACAGTGCTTGTCACAAAATTACAAACTGAAATTGATGACAACAATGTTGAAACCACATCAACCATTGCACTAGATAGTCAAGACTTTATTAATTTTGAAACAAATGGCATTACTACCTATAAAAACTATACTCAAGAATTAGCCTTGCCAATTTATGCGACTCCGCCAGAGGAGGAAGATGGAACTGATTTTTCAAACACTATTAATTCTGTTGTAGAAATGACAAGCACATTAGATGATAGTTCAATAAATGGTTTTTATGGTGCGACAAAATTATTGGGAACATACCCAGAGTTAAGCACTTCCTCAATTGAAATTATGATATCTGATTACACCGCCGATAGCATTATGTATTTTGGTGCAAAGTTTGACGATGGCGATGTATTACCAAATAGTGGATACGAAAATATTTTAAATAAAACAATCACTATTAGTAGTATTCCTTTTGTAATCACTGGCATTTTTAGCACAGATTATACATCAATGGTTTTTGATAGAAATACGCAAGTTAAGTTTAATACATCAAATGTATATACTGCCGCTTTAACTGTAAAAGATGCAGTTTATAATTACGCTATGCATCAATCTATAGTTGCAAGTAGCGTATATGTAAGGAATAACGATACAGATTATACTCTTCCGCTTGACCTTTATGTTGCAGGTCTGCGTTCAGTCAGCAATGTAATTTCGTATAATCCTTTATTTCTTATGGTGCCAGTAACTTTTATTGCTGGTTACACGCCAAACACTCAACTTGCCGATGACGAGGTCGTAATTAGTTTTTCGGAACTTGCAAGCATTTTAGACCGATACGAAATGGATAGTTTAGGTAACTTTATTTTTACTTACGATAATATGACAGCGGCCGATTTTGAAGACCTTTCTTTATCGCTATATTTAAACAGTTCAGATACGACAGGCATAATGAACGACATTAAAGTGGTTGGAGTATTTGATGACAGCGACATAACGGATTTTTATAATGTATTTATTACAAACGAAAACTTTAAAAACACTTGTGTAGAGGGCGCCTTAGTTTCGCCAACTGTGTTTATTCCACTAAGTGAGGATAGGGCTGCAAATATTAGTTTATTGCAATACCTTGATTCGCAAAGTATGAATTATGCTGGTTATCCAACATCAGAATTACAAATGCTAGATGTGTTATTTGGTATTATTTCTAAAATGTTAGAGGGTGCCAGTTTAGTTTTATTGTTCTTCGTACTACTTTTAATGTATAACTTTATTTCAGTAAGCGTTATGAATAAAAAGAAAGAAATTGGCATACTTCGCGCCATGGGTGCACGCGGAATTGACGTAGCCAAAATATTTATGTTTGAAGGAGTTTTCATTGCAATTGTAAATATTATTTTATCTACAATTATAATTGTGTTAGGAACTACGGTACTCAACACCTCACTTACAAACACATTTGAATATAAACTACAAGCCATTACATTGCAGCCAACCACCTTGTTGTTAGTGGTTGCTATGTGTATTCTTGTAGTGCTTATTGCTAGTGCACTTCCACTAATTAGAATTATACGTATGAAACCAATTGACGCTATTAAAATTATTTAATTTAAAACCATTTCTTTACTTAAATAGAATTTAAATTATAAAAAAACACCCATAAAAATATGAGGTGTTTTTTGTTTAAAAATGTTAGTCTTGAACTAAAAAGTCTATTAGTTTATAAATATCTATGTTGTCTATTAAATCTTCTTTTAAGTCATAATTAACCGCGTAGTAGGGTACTTTTCTGTCCGTATGACCAAAAGTTGTAAAACTATAGGTATTTAGTAAGTTTTCATAGGTGTCGGTTTGAGGTAGGTTTAGCCCTCCGGTTTCGTGGTCTGCGGTTACCATTAAAAATGTGTTAGTGTTTTCGCCCATCCAATTTAGAACAGTGCTTACAAGTTGATCTAGCATTAAAAGTTCATAAATCATGCTTTGTAAATTGTGGTCGTGGCTCCTTTTATCTATGTCTGCAACCTCAAACACCAAAACAAAACCATTTGGATTGGTTAAATAATTGAGTGCAAAATTAGCAAGAGCGGTTATGTTTATGGAGTTTTCTGTTGCAAGTTCTTGTGGGTCAATTGAGTTAAAAACCCCAAACACCTTGCTTGCCGATTCATTTAAGTTTGTGATGTCGTTTACGTAATCGTAACCAGCATTTGTAATGGTTTGAGAGTAATTGTTATATTCATTTACGCCTTGACCCATTAAAAGGTCAATGTTGCTCGTTATTTGAGAGTTTATTATTGCCAATGTATCATTTCTATTATCTGCATGGGCAGAAAAGGCGGCTGGAGTGGCACCGTACAAATAATCGCTTGTTATTACACCTGTTTTTTTACCACTTGTTTTTGCCTCATCTAAAAAGGTTGATAAATTATTGCCTTCGTATCTCGCTATTTGACCGTTATAGACCTTTTGCCCAGTTGCCATCGCCGTTGCGGCAGCGGCACTGTCGGTTGTTCCAGAATAAGATAGAGTGTTTACCAGTCCTCGCTCATTAATTGAGTCTAGCGCTAAGTCTTGACCCAAGTATGTTCTTGCCGCGGTAATGTGGTTTTCGCCCATACCATCACCTATAATTAAAATAGTATTTTCAATACTGTTTGGCTCTAAACTTATATTTGAATCAATTTCTGCAACCGTTCTACATCCAGTAAAACTAGACACAAGTATAAAAATTAATAATAATGTAAGTATTTTCTTTTTCATAATTTTATTACCTTTTATGTTTTTATAATATCACAGGTTTAAAAAATAATTAAGCGTCTTAACGCGGTAAAAAACATTTAATATTTTTTATTAAATTTTGGTTGCGATTAAACAGTATTTTTAATAAAATAAAAAAGAGGACAATATGATAAAAGCAAACGAAAAAATGTTTAACGAATTTTGGCTTTTTGCCTTTAATAGGCAAAGCGTTTTTTATAATAAGTTAAATGGCATTATGCCATACTCTACAGATGAAATTTTAACGACATATAAGTTTTGCAACACTTACAGAGTTTTAGATAGGGTTTCGCAATTTTTAATAAGGGAAGTAATAAATAAAAGTGAGGGATTGACAGAAGAGGACATAATTTTTAGAGTGGTATTTTTTAAAATTTTTAATTTGCCAAGCACGTGGACCATTCTTGAAAATGAGTTTGGCAAAATGAGTTTATCAAACTTCAATTTTGATAAACTATCTCATTTTTTGAGCGAGTTAAAAATTAAACAGCCAATATATAATTCCGCCTACATAAGTTGTGCAACAAAATACTTTGGTTACGAATCAAAGCACGATAATCACCTAGCGCTACTTAAAAAAATGTTTTTTGAAGACCATTTGGCAGAAAAATTGTTAAAAATAAAAAATATGGAACAAGCCTTTAAAATTATGGTTTCATACCCATTAATAGGAAATTTTATGG
This sequence comes from Spirochaetales bacterium, assembly GCA_050178795.1. Classification (GTDB taxonomy): domain Bacteria; phylum Bacillota; class Clostridia; order Christensenellales; family UBA1242; genus STF1-184. Next base: position 32,962 of record JBFXFT010000005.1, on the reverse strand, counting down.
CGTATCAATTAATTACAGACCTTGCATATTGTGAGTTTATTCCTTGGCGTGAAGACGAGTTTACGGTGGCAGGACCAGGCGCACAAAGGGGCATAAAAAAATGTTTTGTAGAGTTTGATAACTATGAAGATGTAATAAAATATGCATTCAAAAATCAGGAGCAATATTTTTTGAGTCTTCGGTTAAAATTCCCTTACTTGGCAAACAGAAAACTACAATTAATTGACATTCAAAACTTGTTTTGCGAGTTTGACAAATATTGCAGAGTTGCTTACCCTCAAATTAAAAGCAATCGCAAAAAAATTAAATTTAAATATAGTGAAAATAAAAACAAAATTGAATATTGTTTACCTAAAAAATGGCAAGCAAAAATAAGTTAAATAACCAGTAAATGCTATGATAAATACCATAGATATGGTATACTTAATTATACGGAAATTAGGAGAATTACACTATGTTTAGAAGACCTAAAATTAAATTTATGAAGGCGCATAAAGACGCAATTATTCCAAAGTTTGCGCACAAATCTGACGCAGGCATGGACCTATATGCCGTTGAAAACGCGGTAATTAAAGCTGGCGATTTTAAAGTTGTTGCAACGGGTTTAAAAATGGCTATGCCATTTGGTTATGAGGCTCAAATTAGGGCTAGAAGTGGGCTTGCAGCAAAAAAAGGAATAGGCGTTTTAAACGGACCAGCAACAATAGATGCAGACTATAGGGGCGAACTTGGCGTAATTTTAATTAATCACTCAAAAGACGACTTTGTAATAGAGCCTGGCGACAGAATAGCCCAAATGATAATTTCAAAACTTGACAAGTTTGAAATTATGGAAGTCGTTTCGCTTGATAAAACTAGGCGTGGCGAAGGTGGCTTTGGCTCAACAGGAGTAAAAAAGAATTAATATTTGTGATAGGTGAATTTTATGACAGAGGAAGAAAGAATAGCAGAATTAAGTTATCAAAAAACCAATAAAACAGGCTTTATAATTGCAGCAGTTGTAATATTTATTTTGGCCTGCATTGCACCGATAGGCATTTCAAGTTTTTATTACGCAAGCAACAAAGCCTTTGCCGAGACTTTTGACAGTTTTGATGTAAATGGTTACATTCAAAACCAAAATTTAACGGCTGGTTTTCATTATGGACTACAAACGAGCGACAAAAGCGGCTGTGGTTGGATTGCGACATACAACGCATTAGTCTATTTAAAAAATGAAGGCTATTACGACGGCGAAATAGTAATAGAGGACCTAATAAGGGTTTTTGCAAATTACGGAACTTTTGCCTATGGTTACTTGGGCACTAATCCACTTGTAATAAAGTATTATTTAGAGGGCAAGGGCTTTAAAGTTAACATTGTAACCAATAGGGACAATTTTGTAGAGGCGGCAACAAACTCGCTTGTAAATATTTCACTATATGTAAGTAAAAAGTTTAATTACGGTCACTATCAAATGTTTGAAAAAACAGAAACCTACGGACAATTTTGGTTTGCAAACCCAGTAGAACTTTTAACAATAGATGAGTTCATAATGAATCACCCAATAGAATATTTGGGCATAATAACAATAAACAATGCTTAAAAGTAAGCTTATAGAAAATAAAAAAACCGACTAAAATCGGTTTTTTGTTTTTTATTTATCCAACAAATTCCTTTATTAACGAATCATTAGGAACTTTGCTTGGCTCCATCTCTGAAAAATACTCTAATTTTTTTAACAAGTAATTAATTGAGTCCATATGTGTTGCCGAGAAAGTTTTTAAAATATTTTTATACATAAATGGCTCATAGGCGTGTGTTGTGTCTATAATAAAGTTTGCACTGTCCATAAATGGAATAATATATTTGCTTTCTGCATTTCTAACATTTTGCCAAGTTTTAAAAGTTCGCTCTGGAGATATTCCGCGGCTTTTAATGTCTCTAATTAATCTGCGCATAAGCCTTAAAATATAGCCATCTATTTCCACCTTGTTGTTATATGTAAAACCAGTTTGAGGAGAAACATATATTTTTATTGATAGGTCTTGTGGAATGTAATTAGCGATTATTGGGTTAAGTGCGTGTAAACCCTCTATTATTATTACTTCACTATCTAAAAGAGTGGTTGGCGTGTTGCCAAAATTTTTCTCGCCAGTCAAGAAATTATAAACAGGCAAAACTGACGACTTATTTAATAATAGTTCGCTCATACACTTGCCAAACAATTTCCAGTCAATGGAATTAACTGAATCATAGTCCTTGTCCCCATTAGGTAAAAGTGGCGTTTCGTCTCTTTCTAAAAAGAAGTCATCTAAAGAAATAACTTTTGCGGTTATTCTGTTTTTTAAAAGTTCCGCTTTAAGTATGTGCGAAGAAGTGGTTTTACCAGAAGATGATGGACCGCCAATAAATATAAATTTTATGGTATTTTGTCCATTTACTAAAAGGTTTACTGCGTCTATTAATTGCTCTTTGTAGTTTGTTTCGGCGTCCTCAATTAGTTCATCTTGATTAAGGGTGTTTAAATACTCTGCCGCGTAATTTTCTGTTTTTTGCATAAAATACTCTCTTTATAAAAATTTGTAGCGATAAATATTATAACATTTATTTTTTAAAATGTATAATTATTTGACTAATTTGTAAGTTGACTTTAAAATATTTTAATGGTAAAATTATAATACTAGTATTATGCAGTACTAGTAAAACGCAAAATATAAAAAATTATTAAGGATTAAAGAAAATATGTTTTCAGCAAAACTGTTTAATAAATTTACACTCATTTTAGCAGCAATGTTTTTTTTGTCTGTAATAATTTCTACAGTAGCCGATATTCAAAATGACAACTATATTCAGTTTGAGTTTAATCAACTTTTAGAAGAAGTTGAGTCTTTTAATGCAAACCATTTAAGCTCAATAGATTCTTCAAACATAGAGACCATTTACCCTGTAGACCAAGAATATGCGCACTACACTTCTGGCAAACAAGCCTTGATTAATAGTTTTTCAAATTTAGACAACGCAACATCTTACTACAATGAAGCTTATGGAACACTAAGTACGAGCATACTTGGTGTTGCACTAGATATAGATATGTCCTTTGTAATGGCAAGGTACGAAAATGGCAATATGGTTTATCAAATTGTCGCAAGGGAAACAAGTAACAACTTTGGCGGCAAAATGGGCGCAATAATGTTCTATTACGATAAAGTAACAAACAAAATTTACCATAACTCCACTTGGACGCTAGAAAACGCGAATGGAGTATGGAATCCAGTTTATTCAAGCACTTCATGGAAGACAAAAACAATAGAAGAGTTTATAGCAAACTATTGGGGCGAACCAGACTCTCCACTATTCAAAATAAACAACGCCACAACAATTGAGGAAGTGTTCTTTAAACAAATAAGCTCTCAAGACGAAAGCGAAAATGGACAATATCACGTTCAATACAAATTGCACCCAATACTTTCTACTGGGGTTTATGGAAAATTTATTACAGAGGCACTTAATACTATTGAGCCAGATTTGGTTAGAGACTTAAATTTTAAAGAAGTTATTATGTCGGCAATTATCAGTAAATATGGCGAACTTCAAACTATGAAACTTAAACAAAATTTGGACTTTGTAATATACATAAGAAAGTATAATGTAGTGTTTACAAAGAACTGTAACTTCAATATGACCTATATGTACTCACTATATAATCAACCAATCCCATTTGAAGTACCAACAATCCCTGGTTTATAATAATGCATAATTTTGCATATTTATAAATTAACAAATAAAATGCTTGCAAAGGCAAATTAAAAGTGATATATTAAAAATATAGTAAAAGGAGCGAGTTAGTAAATGAAAATTGTTACAACCAAAATGGTAAATGTATTTACAATATTCTTGACGGCAATATTTGCCCTGTCAACGCTTGTTGCAACCATTTCTAGTATTTATGAAGACTCGCAAATAACGCTAGAATTTGAACAGATGATGCAAGATGTAAACGAATTTAATTATAACCACGCAATATCAATTTATGACCCAGCAACAGTAGATGAAGAGACAGACAGTACAGAGCAATTATTTTATAACGCGGCAGATACTTTTGTTACTTCATACAACAATACGTTCTACGCTGATTCATATTACGTAATAAGCAGGGGCACATCATTTAATACAGTAAAAACACTTGGAATAGAAATTCAAACTTATTCTCAAAACATTATGATTAAATATTTGGACGGCAGCGCAATTTATGAACTTATATCTTACGAGCCTGGCAATAAATACGGTAGAACAATAGCAAAACAAATTTATTACAATTCCGCTACAAACTTAGTTTACATACGAACAACGGAAAATGTTGTAAGGTCTGGCAATGATTTAATTACCACTTATACAAGCGCAAATACTTGGGTTTATGACACGATAGATTACTTCCAAGAAGCCGTTGGAATATTCCCAGGACAACCAATTTATGACTACTCTATAAGCGCCGTAATTGAACAATCTTTCTTTAAAGCAATCAAGGTAAACGGAGTAGTTACAGAATATCAAGCACAAGTTTTAAACAACCCAGCAATGGCAGGCAAAAACTATAGAAAAGTTATTAAATATATGGCTGACTCTTCAACCATTCCAACAATATCTCAAATGAAGGCAAGTGCAATAGTTGGAGCAGATGGTTCACTTATAACATTAACTCTTAGCGATAAATATGTTGTAAAAGTTAAAGTCGTTGGCGATGTATACTGTGACTCAACAGCAAGTTATTACATTATGCCAGCAGGAGACCAAATAAGCTTTGCCAAGCCAGATACTACTGGAGCAGTAAAAAATACTGGAGACTTTTAAATCACAACAAATTGACACAATTTAAGGCACAAAAAAACAACTGTAATTTAACAGTTGTTTTTTTATTGTTTAATTAATTTTTTACTAAGCGGTTATTGAGTTAAATAAACTTTGAATTATTGCATTAAAATCTATTTGCCCAATCTGGCTTACGACAAATTCCGAAACGTAGTCATAAACTGGTTTACCTATTACAGAGCCATCAATTATTGAACTTGTAGCGGCTTCAACGCCGGGAACTACAGAAACTACAGAATAAATAGCGAACATAACTGCAATTACAAGTGCGCCTTTTGCTGCACCAAGAGCAAGACCTAGTAATCTATCAAGTCCACCGATAGCGGCATTTTTAGTAATAGCGTCAAAGACTTTACTTAGTATAGCAACAACTATTCTTATAGCGATGAAGATTAGTACAGCGGCAACGATTAGGGCAGCAATTCCACCAAGTAGTTGACCGAACCAATCTTTTAAAACGGTTCCGTTTGTAATTGTTGCATTGTCTTGAATAAAGAAATTAAGGGCTGTTTTGAATATTGCGCCTATGCTTGAAACACCATTAGCAATTTCGTCTTTTAAAATTGCACCAGTAATATCTGCACCAGGTGCTCCACCAGGGAAGTCAACTCCGACCGTTAAATTAAAGAAAGCATCCATAGAGCTGAACGCAGCAGCAATTTTGTCTGCAAACCAACTGTTCATATTAACTATTCCGTCGATAAATACTGCAACGGGTTTTGCAAGCCATACTGCTATTGCTAAACTCACTACGCTACTGAACAATTTTAACAAGCTTGATAAGAATCCTCTAGCGAATCCAGATATAATAAATATTAACATAATGACAATAATTACAATATCTAGGGCATTTAATGAAGTAAAGAAATCCATATTATCCTCCTAAAATGCACTCGTCCTGTGCATAATTTCAATTTTATTATAACATAACGATTTTTCTTTGTAAATAATTTTTAAATAAAACCGTTAGAATATAACAGGGTAATTTGTGGTTCAAATATATAATCTAAACAAGGGTAGGCAGTGTTTTATTGGTGGTTAAACGAGCGAAAGTGTTAGTTTTGTGAAAAACTTTTAAAAATAGTTTATAGTATTTTGTAAAAATGTTATAATATGCTAGAATTAATGGACTAATATATAGGAGGAAAAAATGCCAATTAAAAAAAATAACAATATATTTAATAACATTATAAAAATTGTACTGGCGGTTGCTTTAATTTTACTAGTAATATCATCACTTAACCTTACTCCAAACTATACAGAACTTAGCTGGACGGAGTTTAGGGACAAAGTTGTAGCAGAACAAATTACAAACATTGATGTAGTTGGAAGCACAATAAAAGCAAGAGATGTAAACTCTCAGTACTTAGTAGACGACTTTCCAGAAAAATATGATTATGTAGCTACTTATATAGATGCAGAATATTTAATGAACTTTATAGATGCATACAATGCAGGTGAACTTGCAGAACAAGAACTTACAGGTGTACCTACGGTTCAAGTTATCGCCACATACTCTTTTGAGCAAGCGTCTATAATAGACTCACTTTTACCATATTTAAGTATAGCATTGTTTGTAGCGATAGCAATTATAGTAATCAGAATGATAACTTCAACAAACAGTAAATCTATGGGCTTTTCAAGGAGCAGGGCAAAACTTGCCGAAATGCCAAAAGTAAGGTTTAAAGATGTTGCAGGAGCAAAAGAAGAAAAAGAAGAATTACAAGAAATTGTAGAGTTCTTAAAAAACCCAAGCAAATTTACTAACTTGGGCGCAAGAATACCAAAGGGAGTACTACTTGTAGGTCCTCCAGGAACAGGTAAAACACTTCTTGCAAGGGCAATAGCTGGAGAAAGTGGGGTTCCATTCTTCTCTATAAGCGGTAGTGACTTTGTTGAGATGTTCGTAGGCGTAGGCGCTTCAAGGGTAAGAGACTTATTTGAACAAGCAAAAAAGAGTATGCCATGTATAGTGTTTATTGATGAAATTGATGCAGTTGGTCGTCAAAGAGGCGCAGGTCTCGGTGGCGGAAATGATGAAAGAGAGCAAACTCTAAACCAATTATTGGTTCAAATGGATGGTTTTGAGGCAAACGAAGGCGTAATAATTATTGCGGCAACCAATAGACCAGACGTACTTGACCCAGCACTACTTAGACCTGGTAGGTTTGATAGGCAAATTGTCATTAACATACCAGATGTAGCAGGAAGGGAAAAGATATTAGAAGTACACGCAAGAAATAAACCTTTATCTAGCGATGTTGACTTTAAAAACCTTGCACGTATGACTAGCGGTTTTAGCGGTGCTGACCTTGAAAACTTATTGAACGAGGCGGCAATTTTAGCGGCTAGGGCAAATAGAGTTGCAATAAATATGAACGATATTTCTGAAGGTATAAACAAAGTTATAATGGGACCACAAAAGAAGAGTCGTATTGTAACCGAGAGAGATAAAAAGATAACTGCCTACCACGAAGCAGGACACGCAATAGTTCAAAGAACTTTGGAACACTGCGACGAGGTGCACGAGGTCTCTATTATTCCAAGGGGTATGGCTGGTGGCTATACTATGACTAGACCAAGCACAGATGATGCTTATTATACCTTTAATAAGTTGAACGACAACATTGCTGCATATATGGGTGGAAGAATAGCAGAGGAATTAATAATTAAAGACATTTCTACTGGCGCCTCTAACGACATAGAACAAGCAACAAAACTAGCGCATAAAATGGTAACTCAATTTGGTATGAGCAAACTTGGTTTTGTAAACTTAGATTCAGGCACTGAGGTGTTTATCGGAAGAGACTATTCAAAACAACAAAGTTACTCAGAAGCAACAGCAGGAAAAATAGATGAAGAGATAAAAGAAATACTTGATCGCAACTATTTGAGGGCAAAAGAAGCCATTGAAAAGAGTATGGATAAACTTGAAGTTTTAGCACAACTTCTATTAGAGAAGGAAACAATCTATAAAGAAGAACTAGACCAAGTAATGAACGGAGAGAGCGTAGAGAATATTATAAAAGCAATAGATAGACGCATATCCAGAAAGAAAAAGGCAGAGGAAAAGGAAGTAAAAGCAGCCCAAGAGTTGAAGGCTCAAAGAATTGAGGAAATAAAACAAAAGACTATTGACGCCTTAAAAAAAGAAGGACTAATAGTTACAAATGTCAAGGCTGAAATTATGGATTACAAAGAATTAAAAGAAAAATTAGATCCAAAGGCAGACGATAAATAATAAAAAAGCACCTAACTCTTAGGTGCTTTTTAAATTTTATGACAATTAAATTTTTTTACTATTTAAAAACATTTGATTTATTTTGATTAAATAAGTAAACTTGAAATATAGTTTAGGAGGAATAGAATTTATGATTTCACAAAGTAGACCAGATGCATTTTTTAGACTTAGGCGTTTAAATGTTGCAGCAGGCATACTTCATTTTTTAGAGGGTGCATTTATGCTCGTTATAGCGCTAACAATTGATACGGTCAAAAGTTTTCAACCAGAAATTTATACAAACTTTTACCAATGGGTAGCGGCAACTATACACGTTCCAGCGCACCTAGAAAATGTAACAGAATTATTTTTTAATTTACCATTTGTAATTGTAATAGCAGGTTTTTTGCTACTAACCGCGTTCTTTCATTTTTTAGTTTCTACTCGCAGGGTAAATCCAGTTTATAACAATGACTTGCAAAAAGGAATAAATAAATTTAGATGGATTGAATATTCAATTACAAGTTCCGTTATGATTGATTTAATAGCAGTTTTGTTTGGAGTTACAGATTTTGGTACACTTGTACTTCTATTTGGTATTAATATGGTTATGAACCTACTTGGACTAATTATGGAAAAGATGAACCAATACACAGAAAAAACAAATTGGAGCGCCTTTATTGTAGGCTCAATTGCAGGAATATTTAGTTGGGCGCTAATATTTATGTTTGCTTTTGGAAACACAAGTTTAGCCGAAATACCGTGGTTTGTATTTGCAATCGCAGGCTCATACTTCTTATTCTTTAACTTGTTCCCATTAAATATGTTTTTACAATATAAAAAGGTTGGCAAGTGGAAAGACTATATATACGGCGAAAAGATGTATATAATTTTAAGTTTTGTGTCTAAATCTGCTTTGGCATGGTTAGTCTTTGCGGGCATTATGCAACCATAATAAGTACAACTATAAACAATAAAAAAAACACCGTGATAGGTGTTTTTTATTTATTTAATTTACTTCGTGCTCATCGCTTTTAATTGCTTCTTCGCCAAATATTTGTTTAAATTTTTGGTGGCTTATTGTAAAGACTTTATTTTCAGCCTCTTTGCAATATACGTTTCCGTTAAACTTAAAGTCATCTGGGTCTTGCGCTTCAAAAATCACTTGCCTTTCAAACACAAATTCCTTTCCAGGTAGTAATTTTTCTTTTTCATTATCTATTAAGGCACATCTTATACTACTTGTTAAACCCATCCAAATTTGTTCGGCATTTAATGAGTTTATTTCAAGTTTTATTAGGCTTATTTGATTATCTTGTATTTCTTCATATTTGGCAATTAGTGGTTTAAAAAAATTGGTTTCATAAAACAATTTAAGTTTTTTAGCGGAATTATTATGAGAATATGTTTTAACAACCTCAACATAATTCTTTGTGCGGTTTATAAAATAAGTCGTCTTGTAGCACATAGATTTTGTTACTTTGGTTTCAGTAAGCCCTGTTTGATTGATTTGGTCTTTAAACTCGGGTGGAATTATCGCTATAAAATCTGCCATAATTTTGGCATATTTTGAGGGTAATGTCTTTAATAAAACCTTTGTGTTTAGTAACTTTTGATAATGAGTCATAACAACCTCTCTTTTGGTCTGTAAAATTATAGCACTTATTTGTTAAAGATTCAATATGTTTAATAAATGTTTTAAATATTACATTTTGGTCGTTCCTATTTTTCAACGGTATGTGTATTAAAGGGCTTTAAATTAATTTACAAATCATTAATTATTGTGTTAGTATTTTTATATTATTGAAGCAATTTGTGTAATAACAACTAAAATTAAGCGTTTCTAATAAGCAAAAATTTTATTCAATAAAATTTATTTAAGGAAAATCGTTGTATGGAAGATTTTATTGTTTTCAACTCTCTTAACTTCTTTTCTTTAATGCTTTTAGTGATTATGTATGTTCATACTAAGTTTTTCTTGGAAAAAGACAATGCCGGCACAAGAAAGGTGTGGTTAAAGGTTTTGTTTGCCACAGTTATAACTCAAACGCTTGACATTGCCTGTTGGTATCTAGACGGCAGAACGGGACAACTAGCCTATATACTTTCTGAAGTTTTAAATGTTGTGCTTTTTACTTTCTGTACGATTCTTACTATGAATGCTTCTCTTTTTATAAAATATAGTGTTGAGAGTTTTTCTCCTAGTTACTATAAGTTTAAAAAAGTTTTTACTGGTTTTGTAATCATTAACTTTTTATTATCTTCATTAAGCGTACCATTTGATTTTATTTTCAGTATAGAGCCAGTTACAAATATTTATTCACGTAGCCCTTATTACTTTGTAATGTTAATATTTGTGTTCTTGCCTTTAGTAATAGTCTTAGGTAATTTATTATTCACGCACATAAAATCTGTAAACAAAATATTGCGAAATAATAGAATGACAATTTTATTAATCGCAATCAACATAGTTGGAACATTCTTTTTGAACACTATACAATCGGTTCAAACAGTTCAAATAAGCGCACTGTTCCCATTCCTAACTCTTTCAATATTTATCATACACATAATGATTGTTGCAAATATGGTCTCAAGAGACGCCTTAACAGGAGTCAAAAATTCCTTTGGACTTAAAGACTATTTTTACCAAATACCGAAAGTTTTAGACAAGTATTTAACCGTTGTGTTTTTTGACCTTGATAATTTAAAAGCAACAAATGATGTCTGGGGACACAGGGAAGGCGATCAAATTTTGCAAGATTTTTCTAATCTAATAACAAATGAAATAAAAAACAGAGACTTATTTTCAAGAATTGGCGGTGACGAATTTGTTTTAGTTATGCAATTAGATGAATTAAAAGACCTAGATAATTTTTGTAACAACATAAAACAAAAAGCAGAAGATTATAATCAAAAGACTACTCGCAGTAAAATTATGTTTAGTTATGGCGCAAGTTATTGCGAGCCAAATAAACAATACGATAAAGACGCTCTAATAGATAGGGCAGACAAAGAGATGTATAAATACAAACAAATACATAAGCAGGCATACAAGCAATAAATAGGTTAATAAAAAAAGAGCAATCGCTGCTCTTTTTTGTTTTGTAAGTTTACTTATTTAATTGATAAAACGCTTTGTCTCCAGCAAAATAATTTTTGTCATTTAACTCGCTTTCAATTTTTAATAGTCTATTGTATTTTGCAATTCTTTCACTTCTGCTTAGTGAACCTGTTTTTATTTGCGTTGAACCAGTTGCAACTGCAAGGTCGGCAATAAAAGTGTCCTCTGTTTCGCCTGAGCGGTGAGATATTACTGTTGTAAAGCCGGCGCTTTTTGCTAAGGCAATTGTTTTTAATGTTTCGGTCAATGAACCTATTTGATTTAGTTTAATTAAAATAGAGTTTGCTTCTTTATTTTCTATTCCCACAGAAAGTCTTTCTATATTAGTTACAAACAAGTCGTCTCCAACTATTTGAACTCTGTTTCCAACTAGACTAGTTAACTCCTTAAAGCCTTCATGGTCGTTTTCGCCAAGAGGGTCTTCAAGTGATATTATTGGGTATCTATTTAATATGTCAACCCAGTAAGCAACCATTTCTTTGTTGGTATACGCTCTTTCGCTTTTTGGCAGTAGGTAAGAGGTTTCGTCTTTTACCCATTCGCTAGCCGCTGCGTCTATCGCTAATTTTACTTGTGTTTCAGTATTGTAGCCAGCGCGGTTAATTGCCTCTATAATTAACTTTAAAGCCTCTTCTTCATTTTGTAGGTCTGGTGCAAAACCGCCCTCATCGCCAACTGCTATGCTGTGTTTTGCACTTTTTAGTAAGTTTTTTAGGCTATTAAATATTTCACTGCACCACCTTATTCCTTCCTCAAAGGTTTTAGCACCTATTGGCATTATCATAAATTCTTGAATGTCAATGTTGTTGCTTGCGTGTGCGCCACCGTTTAATATGTTACACATAGGAACAGGTATTTTGTACTCGGCTCTCGTTAATGAGTTTAAGTAAGCATATATAGGTTCGTGTTTTGCATTTGCAACAGCATGAGCACATGCTATAGAAACAGATAAAATTGCATTTGCACCTAAATTAGTTTTATTTTTTATTCCGTCAAGTGCGATTAGTAGGTTATCAATCTCGGTTTGTTCGTCAGCACTTTTACCCACCAGTGCATTTTTAATTAAAGTGTTTACATTTTCAACCGCTTTTAGTACGCCTTTGCCAAAATAATGGGTCTTGTCCCCGTCTCTTAATTCGTGTGCTTCGTATTGACCAGTGCTTGCGCCACTTGGCACTTTGCTAACGCCAACTGCACCACATTTTAATGTCACTTCACTCTCTATTGTTGGTATTCCTCTAGAATCTAGTATTTGCCTTGCTACTATATTCGTTATTTTGTATTTTGACATAAATATCTCCTTTTCATTTTCATCAATTTATTATAGCAAATAATAAAAAAAACAAAAAGAACTCTTAGGGGGTAATTTATTTTTTTTGTATATTTTGATGACATTTTGAATTACAATAATTATTAATGTATTTGACTTGTAATAGAATAAGTGCCTATAATTAAAGTAAGTACTAAAAATATGGACCCCAAAAAATTTTTAAAGGAGGGTTTTTTAAAATGAAATGGGCTAAAAAAATAGTATCCGTTGTTTTTTTACTATCAGTTTTTACCTTGTTTTCTGGTTGTGACTGGTTTAAAACAGCAGATGAAACAGGGCCTGTTATAAGCGGAGCAGTTAATATTACGCTGGAAGTAGGTTCAAGCGCACCAAACTGGTTAAGTGGCGTAACTGCCATTGATGAAGTTGATGGCAATTTGACAACTCAACTTGCAGTTGATGCTAGTGATGTAAATTTACTAGTGGTTGGAACCTATGATTTAGTTTATAGCGTAACAGATGAAAGTGATAATGACTCAAGTGTAACGGTTAGCGTTTATGTAGTAGACACTGTAAATCCAACTATGGCGGGAATGGAGGACTTTACATTAGAAGTAAATTCTAGTGCTCCAAACTGGTTAACTGGCTTAACGGCAAATGACAGTTATTATGGCGACCTAACGAGTGCTATAGTGGCAGATGATAGCGAGGTTGACTTAACTACGGTTGGCACATACACACTTACTTACACAGTAGAAGATAATAGTGGCAATGAGGCAACAGAAACAGTAAATGTTGTAGTTGTTGACACTACCGACCCACAAATAAATGGGGCACAAAACTTGTTCTTGGCAGCAGGTTCAGAGACACCAAACTGGATTGGTTCAATAATTGCAACCGACAGTTATGATGGCAATTTAACAAACGAAATTGTTGTTGATGATAGCGCTGTTGATTTAATGACAACAGGTGCATACACACTTACTTACACAGTAGCAGATACTTCTGATAATGAAGCAAGCGTAGAGGTAACAATTACAGTTGTTATGGTGTTACCACAAGAATATTTGTCGCTTGATGTTGCTTTGTTGACAGAGTTAACAGGCATCAGTCCAAGTGGCGAAACACTTGCTATGTTAGAGGCAGTTTCAGTCTTACGTGCAGAAAACTTTGGTATAATTTTCATACCGGGTTACAGCATTGACGAGGCTACAGTACAAGATATGTTTATTAGAGAGTTGACGCCAGAAGAGTTGACTTTAATTGTAGACTATCAAACTTACTGGACAAATAACATAGGGTCTCCAACTGGGGATGGTTTAACACCTTATGATGTTCAAAGAATTATGACTTCATTTATTTTAGGCAGACCACTAACGACAGAGGAAGGAGCAATATTTACAGTTTTGGGTGCATTATCATCAGAGTATAGCGCATCAAAAGGCGTAGAAGATCCAGATTTTGGCGACGCTACGACAGAAGAAGTTGAAGCCGTAATTGGTAGAAGTCTAACTCAAGACGAAGTTGACGCATACGCAATACAAGACGATATGTATATGGAAATGATGTCTGGCATGATGATGGTTATGGTAGCAAACAATTTGAATAGAGGCTTAACCTATGAAGAAATGGATGCGTTTAAACTAATGTCTTATGTAGTAGTAGCATTCCAAAGTTATGGCGGTATGCTTCCAAATGTTGAAGACGCACAAACAGTTTTAGGCATAACCTTTACGACAGAGGAAGTTGCAGCCTATGAAGTTATTCTAGGCATTTATCAAGAGCAAATTATCAATATGATGATAGACCAAATGGCAACAGAATGGGGCAGAGAATTAACCGAGCAAGAAAGAGTTTATGTAGCAACTGTATTTGAATTGATGTTTGAATACAACGCAGCATATACATCTGGAGTTGACCCAGAACTTCAAGATGCAACTCTTACACAAATTGAAACCGTAATTGGCAGAAGTTTAACTCAAGATGAAATTGACAGTTACTATTATGTAATGTCACAAAGCGTAATTGCTTCATTAGAGTCAGGTCTTGGTCGTTCTCTAACGACAGAAGAACTAGCAGCAGTTCCAGTTATATTGATGCTTTCTAATGAGTATGCTACCCTTGCAGTTGAAGGTATTGACCCAGTAATTGAAGAGGCAACTAACGAGCAAATTGAAGCCGTAATTGGCAGAAGTTTAACTCAAACAGAAATTGATTCGTTAGATATATTCCGTACATTAATGAGCTCAATGGCAGCATAGGTTTTACAAGACTAAAATAAAAAGCTAAAAGACATCTTTTAGCTTTTTTATGTTTTAATATTAGCATTTACCTATTGACAATTTTACTCTTTATAATATATAATTATGTGTTTTTGCGCGAAACTAAAAATACAAAATATACAGCAAAAAATAATAAAGGCGGTTATATTTAATATGGTTTTAACAAAAGAGCAAATTGATGAGGAAAAGAAGTACCTAGAAGAAGTTATAAAAATATTTGATGAGAATTACAGTGAGCAAATAAATAACTTCGCAAACATTGAGGATAGGGCACAAAAGTTGATGCAATATCTTTCAGAGAACAAAAGTCAAATGGACCCAGGTGAAATGAGTACAATTATGCGGGCAATAGACAACCTGTATACAGCAGGGGACGTCGCCGACAAAAAGTACAAACTTTTAAGAAAGGTTGAAAACTCACCCTACTTTGCGAGGATGGACTTTGAGGATTACCATTATGACGAATTACTAAAAATATACATAGGACTTACAAGCATTTATAAACAAGACACAAACAAATATTTTGTCTATGATTGGAGAAGTCCAGTTGCCAGCATGTATTATGACGATGCGGTTGGCGAGGCAAGTTATGTTGCACCAGACGGAGTAATACACGGCGACATAAAATTAAAAAGACAGTACAAAATAGATAATCGCAAGTTAGAGCTCGTGTTTGACAGCAACATCAACATAGACGACGAACTTTTAAAAGAGGCGCTAGCAAAAAACACAAGCGCCAAAATGAAGAACATAGTCAACAGCATTCAAAAGGAACAAAACGCAGTAATACGAAACGAAAAGGACAGAGTGCTAATTATTGACGGACCAGCAGGCAGTGGTAAAACCTCGGTGGCACTTCATAGAATAGCGTTCTTACTATATAGAGAAAGGGACACATTGAGGGCAGACAACATTGTAATACTTTCTCCAAACGAAGTGTTTTCGGAGTACATTTCAAGCGTGCTCCCAGAACTTGGTGAGGACGATGTAAAGTATTTAACATTTTCAGACTATTATTTTTCAAATGTTACGGACTATGCTAAGGCACAAACCTTTAATGAGTACATAAAAAACATATATGAAACAAAAGACAGTTTAGAGTTAGACAGTTTAAAATTTAAAAACAGCATAAACTTTAAAAGACTGTTAGATGAGTACTTTGAAGAAATAGAAAAATCAACCAAGTTCAAAAACATAATTTTTGAAGACAAAACTGCTCTTTCTAAGGAAACATTTGAAAACCTTTACAATAAAAAGTACAAAAAGTTTAAACTTGCAGAGAGAATGGAACACATAATAGAACAAGCCATTCTAAATATACAAGACAATTTAGGATTATACGATAGGGCAAGAATAAAGAAAGGTCAAATTTCAAAGGTAATTAGGGCACAAATAAAGACCAAATTTAAAATAGAAACTTTGTATAAAAATCTGTTTAAAAACAGCACCTTAATAAATAAACACTTTGCAAACTTTAAGTTCAAAAACACAATAAATGACATAACAGCGTTTATTTTAGAAGGGTTAAAAGACAAAATACTTAGGTATGATGACCTAATTGCAATGACCTATTTAAAAATGCACTTAACAAGCATAGCACAAGAAGACGCAGTTAAGCATTTGGTAGTTGATGAGGCGCAAGATTACAGTATATTGCAATATGAAATTTTAAAAGAAACTTTTAATAAAGCCAAATTTACAATATTAGGCGACGTCAACCAAGCCATCAACCCATACTTAAAGTATACTAACTTTGAGGCAATAGAGGGAGTGTTTAAAAAACAAGATGCAAAACGATTTTCGCTAGTCAATTGTTACCGCAATAGTTACGAAATTGCCAACTTCTCAAACGCACTACTTGACCTGCAAAACATAAAAGCAATGAATAGGTATGAGGGACTCCCAGAGGTTTATAGTAACTTAACAAAAGACAAAATTATAGACACAATAAGGGCTAGCGTAATAGATATGCGCGCCAAGGGCTTTAAACAAATAGGCATAATTTGCAAGACTTCAAAAGAGGCAAAAGAAGTTCACGAATTATTAAAAGGTGGCATTGATAAACTAAACTACATTGACTTTAATAGCGACAATTACATAGAAGGCGCTTCCGTTTTAAGTTCCTACTCATCAAAAGGTTTGGAGTTTGACGCGGTAATATCGGTACACTTTAAAAATGACTACATTAAAGAGGGCGAAAAGCACTTACTATATGTTGTCTTTACAAGGGCACTACACCAATTAATGGTGCTAAATGAAGATGAAAACTTAGGTCTATTAAGCAATATAGATAAAACCTTATATGAGGTAAAATAACAATAAAAAAGTGTAAATTAAATTTTACACTTTTTGTTTTTTTGTATTATGCATTAATATTTTGCTTTTTGCGCTCTACCCCTTTAATAACCGTTTTTGTAAGGGCAAATATTACACCAGCAATAATGTTTAATATAATTGGTTTGTAGTTAAAGATTATTCCATTATAGACATAGGTAAATAGGTCTACCCCAAAAGTAAAAGTCGGAAACATAAAAAAGCAAATAATGTCAATAAATATGCTATAAACTAGTACCGATAAAACCGCCAACACTAAATTGCCCCTATTAAATTTTCTAATTAAATAAGTAATTAAAAAGACAACTTCAAAGTTTAAAATTGCAAAGCCTATACCCATACTGTAATTATAGTTGATAAGCATAAAAACAGCCCACGCGGATAAAGCGAATATATAAAACACCTTTTTGCTTCTTAAAGAAGCGGCAAACAAAAGTAGACCATTAAACATAAAATTTTCACCTATAATTTTTATTATTTACTAGGAGTTTACCATAGGCAAAAAACTAGTGTCAACAAAAAAATAATTAACATTTATCAATATTGATTTTAGATGGTTTGACATACAAAACAAAAAATGTGATAATTGATATATACAAATAGAGAGGTAAATGCTATGAGTAATATAAATGCTGGTCTTGTAATATATGACAAAGAAAACAATCAAATAATAATCAAATATATAGACGGTGGCAACAGGCAAACAAGGACAATCTGCGACTTAAAAAGCGAGAAAGTAGTAAATGACTATCAAATTGTAAAAAACCTATACAAAGCAATGGAAGAAAAAGAAGGGACAATAAATACATTTTTAGCAGGACCATCTTACGCACTTAAAAGCCTGTTAAGGGGGCAACACTTTGAGTTTGCCGTTGGCAGCGAGGAAAAGAGAACTTATGTGTTACTGCCACCAATTAAAGAGGGTGACGAGGTAGGCGTTGAAGAATATAAAACAGAAAACTTTATTGACGCTTTTGGAGATGCGCTTGTGGTTTATAACACAAAGGCAAGAGAGGCAGAGTTAAATATAATTAGAGATGGCGGACCTGACAGGTAGTTAAAAAATTTAATATTAAAAATCCACTTAATTTAAAGTGGATTTTTTTAACTAAAATTATGGCAAAATAACCATATTAAGTTTTCAAAAGCATATTGACACGACATTAAATTAAGGCTATAATAAGTTGAAATAAAAATAAAGAGGGCATTATAATATGGGAAACAGTACTGGACTTATGAAAAAAGTAGTAATTGCAGGATTAGGAGTAGGAATGGCGTTAGGAGTACAAGCGGTAACAACTAGTGAGGAGAGACCAGTAACACCAATTGTACTTGATGTTGAAGAAAATAATGGTCTAAACACTGTAGCAAGACCAGTTGCCTACATAGCAAGAAAGGATCAAGAACTTATTGATTTAGAGACAGAACCAGAAAATGAAAGATAAAAAAGAAACAGGTTGTTAAACCTGTTTTTTAACACAAAAGATTGACAAAAAAAGAATGTGATGATATTCTAATAAAGTAATATCTGATGTTTCACCATTCTCGCAGATATTATTTAAGAATAATTAAGACAGGTTAAAATCTTCTTAACGAATGGCAAGCACTTTGGTGCCTGTCATAAGTTGAGGAGATTTTTTTGTTTTTCAAGGAGGCAAAGAAAAAATGAAAGATGTTTATAAAATTATCGGCGATGAAATTAAGATAAGCAAGGTTTTTGATGAGAGTAGTAGTTGTGGTTACATTTTTACTGTTATAAAAAAGTGTATTAATGAAAAACTAATAATTTGTCCCAAAGTTGAATTGACATATAATGAGTTACAACCACCAACATCTTTACTAAATTTTTGCAAAGTCAATAATAGACTTTTTGCCATTAATGCAGGTATTTTTAATGTAGAAACCTTAAAACCCGAATGTGTTTTAATATTGAATTCTAACATCATCATAGACCAAGCAGAAACCTATAAAAGAACACGTAATGATGAGGGAGATGATAAAAGAACCGAACTATACAATTTGGCAATTGATAAAAACGGAGACATGAAAGCATACGCTCCTTCATTTTCTGCAAAAGATATTATAAATGACGGTGGAGTGTATGCTGTAACGGGTTTTGTTCCTTTAATCATTGACGGAAGAATCTTTAAAGATGCAAATAAAATTTATCATTATGGTAGTGTTGTGAAAAAGTCAAGGCAAGTAATTGGACAGTTACAAAACCTAAATTATTTTGTTTTGACTTGTGAATATCCTGGCATGACATTAGAAGAAATTAGACGTATTTTGATTAAAGCAGATGTTAAATTTGCTTACAATTTGGATGGCGGAAAATCCACACAAACTGTTTTCAGGAAAGAACTTTTAACGTATCCGTATGTTGGAGATACCGGAAGACAAATTCCAACTATAATTACATTTAATTATAAATATATGGATGAAAACTAACAGTTATTTATGTATTAAAATTTGCTTATAATTTATTTCCACTAAAAAACTGCAAACTTTTTAAGTCTGCAGTTTTTATTGATAATCATTTATGGTTTTTATTTTTCTATTTCTGTAAATTCTGCGTCAATAATGTCTGTCTCGTCTGTTTTTACTTTTGGTTTTGCATTAGCCCTTCCGCAAATTTCCATTATTTTCTCTCGTTTTGTTGCCTCTGCTTCTGGCTCATTGCTTTTTTGACCGCTACCAAATAACCCGTATAAATATGGTGAATTTAGTAACATCTCTCCCAAGGCATTTGGAATAAATGTGGTAGACTCCTCAAACTCTTGTGGTCTTAATGGCTCTTGTTTTTCCTCTGCAATTGCCTCGGTCGTTACTTGAGTTTTTGTTGCCTCTGCACGCTCTTTTCTATTTACTTGTTCTATTCTTTGTACAAGTTTTTTATCTTTTTCTTGTTGTTTTTTTAAGTTTTTTTGCCTACTTCGCACTTCTTGCTTATGCAATTTTTTGCTACTTTTCATAAAATAACCCTTCTTATAGTCCTTATATTCCTATGATATTACTTATTTGTCAATTTGTCAACAGAGTAAAAAACATTAAAAAAACTGGCAAAACCTAAAAAGTTTGACCAGTTAATGATTGTGGTGCACCGTAAGAGATTTGAACTCCTAACCTTTGGTTCCGTAGTGGCTGTTAAAAATTGTTACGGGGTTTTAT
This sequence comes from Spirochaetales bacterium, assembly GCA_050178795.1. Classification (GTDB taxonomy): domain Bacteria; phylum Bacillota; class Clostridia; order Christensenellales; family UBA1242; genus STF1-184. The sequence goes on along the minus strand of JBFXFT010000005.1, from coordinate 12,719 downwards.
TTTTTACCTTATAATATCAAAATGTAAAATGCTATAAAGTAGTATTTATAAGGGTTACAGCAAATTGATTAAAAAGTAAGAATGAAAAAAGATTGAAAGATATTAAATGGTAAAAAATGACACTTTTGCATTTTCAGTGCATTTTTGTTGCATTTTATCTTGACTAAAATAATTAAGAAAATAAAAACAATTGTTATACTTAAATATAAAATAAATTATAAAGCTCTAGGTGATTTTATTGAGATATGTTAAACTATATTTAAAATTAAATATTTATATGAGGTATAATATGAAGGCAAAAACTATTTATTATTTATTTCCTAATGAGGAGAGTGCAAATAGTTTAAAGGTTATACAAGAACCAAACAAAAAAATATTAGCATATTATTTTACAAGAGATATGCTAAGTGAACTAAAAAAAGAAAAATATGCAAACCAACATTCTGTATATTTTTTATTTAGTGAAACTGAAAATAATGAAAAAGAAATTTATATTGGGCAAACTATTAATGGTGTAGATAGAATATTGAATCATAAGGCTAACAAAGATTTTTGGACTTATGGTATAATGGTTACTACAGATAGCGATTCATTCAACAGGCTTACGATTGATTATTTAGAGTATTTTTTTATTAATGAATTTAATAAAAGCACATATTTATTAAAAAATAAAGATGAACGAAATATAAAGCCAAACATTTCACAATTTGATATGCCAATTTTGGAAAGTTATATTGAAGATATTAAATTTTTGTTGAAAGCTGAAAATATATCTATTGCTGTGGAAAAGAAACAAAAGATTAAACTTTATTATAACAAACATAAAACGGCTAGCATATACTTTAATAATGGTAAATTTATTATTAAATCAGGTAGTGAAATAAAACATCCTAGTGAAACGACTAAAGCATATAATAATGACACAAGTAGTTTTTATAATAAATATGAGAGTATAATTAATTCATTAATAAAAAATGAGAAAGCAGAGGTTATTAATGATAAAATTATTCTAAAAGTTGATTATGAGGCTACATCAATATCTAATGCGGGAGCTATATGTACTGGAACCGCTTCAAATGGTTGGATATATTTTGAAGGTGCGAATGAATTAAGGTAAACACTGAAAATTTTGATCTTCCATAGAAATTTTTAAAATTTATTTTAGCAAGACATAAGTGCTTTACAGAGATATTTTGTATTGCATTATATTAATCAGGTTTGAAATTTTAGGGCATTTTTCCTATTAATAATAGAAGAGATAATAAATAGTGTCTCTTTTATTTTTGTTTTATTTATCGAACATATGTTTGACAAATAAAGTTTAATTTAATATAATATCTTTACATTTGGTAAAGGAATTATTTAATGAAGGTTGTAAAATATTATGACAGTATAAGTGGCGAATACATAACTATTGAAGTTAATAATGCGGTAGCAGAAAGTTTAAAAGGTTTTTATTATGAAGAAAAAGAACAAAAAAGACAAATTGCAAAGCATGAGTTTTCTGTTGATGGGATAAAAGACGAAAATGATTATATTAAAGAAAACATATTTATTGACACCACACCGAATCCTTATGATGTACTAGAAGAAAAAGAAGGACTAAAGGAATTAACCCAAAAAGAAATTTGGTTAAAACTTCTTAATAAAGCTTTGAAAAAATTAAGTAAAGAAGAATGGTTTATCATTAGAAAAATATTTTGGCAAAATTATAAAAAAATTGAGATATCAAGAAAATATAACATACTACCTAGCTTAATAAGTTATAGATATAAAAATGCAATTAATAAATTAAGAAATTATATATTAGAAAACGAAAAGTTAAAAGATTAAATAAGTAAATTATGGAAAACATAGGTATATAGACCATACAAGAAAACATACAAGAAAACATACAAGATAGTTGTTTATTTTTTAATTTGATAGTATAATTGTTTTATAGGAGTAAACTTTATGGAAGAAAATGAAAAATATGTTCCACCATATGATTTAACAAATAAAATGTTAGAAACTGTTGCACAAATTATGGAACGAATTGGTGAAATAACAGCTTTTGCAAATTTAAACAATCAAATTCAATTACTTAGAAGAAATAGAATACATTCTATTCATTCATCACTTGCAATAGAGGATAATCATTTAACGGTTTCGCAAGTTGAAGATGTAATAAACGGTAAACCGGTAATTGGAGATAAAAAAGAAATTCAAGAAGTAAAAAATGCACTTGACGCCTATTCTTTAATTGATGAAATTGACCCATATAGCATAAAAGATTTAAAGCGTATTCAATATGAAATGATGAAAGGCATAAAAGAAGATGCTGGAGAGTTTAGAAAAGGTGCAGAAGGCGTATTTGATGGTAACACAGTTATTCATATAGCCCCACCGGCTAAAATGGTGGCAGGCTTAATAGAACAATTATTTGATTATCTAATCACTTCAAAAGATAATCTGTTAATTAAGTCTTGCGTGTTTCATTATGAGTTTGAATTTATTCACCCATTTTCAGATGGAAATGGTAGAACAGGTAGGTTTTGGCAATCGGCAATTTTAAGTAGATATAAACCTATTTTTAAATACTTGCCAATAGAAAATATTTTAAAAGCAGAACAAACCGATTATTATAATGCTTTTAGTTTGTCTAATAGTGAAGGTAAGTCAAATGTATTTATAGAGTTTATGCTAAATGTTATTTTAAAAGCAGTAAACACTTCAAATATAAAGCCAACAGAAAAGTTTGTTTCACCTCAAGTAGAAGCACTTTTAAAGGTAATAGACGAGTACCCAAAATCGACAAAAGAACTAATGGAACTGTTAAACTTAAAATCGAGAATATCATTTAGAGATAATTACTTAAACCCTGCACTAGAACAAAATTTAATTAAAATGACATTTCCAGACAAGCCAACCAGCCGAAACCAAAGGTATTTTAAAAAATAAATGTTTAAAAAAGAGTGAAAATTTAATTCACTCTTTTTAGTGTTTTTTAATAATATTTAATTTTAATATTTGATCGCTTGCTTTTTTAAATATTTCTGTGTTTGCTTTTTTATCTTCTATATTGCAAATTTTCAATTTTTTAGCTTTTTCTAACAGCTTTTTCTTTTGCTTATCACTTTTGTTTTCATTAATTAAATTTTTAGCAACATCAAGTTCATAACCTATTTGCCAAAAATACATATCCAAACATTTCATTGGTGGGTAAGAATTATTGCTATCAAGTTTTAAATCACAGTTATGTTTTATTGCTAAATGTGCTAAAGCGGTAAAAGTTACTCCATCGTTATTTTCAATATTTTGCGTTAATGAATAGCCATCTATTTTATTTCCATTATTCTTTTTATAAGTAGATAGTCCTTTTTTGAAATATCTATCAAATGCCGGAATACATCCAAATGTTCCCATAAGAATTTTAGTGGTTAATATGTCTGATGATTCGTCTTCAACACCATAATAGTTTGTATAAGATTTTTTTACTTTCCAATAAATACCTTCATCTTTATCAAACAATAATTTTTTAGCTTTTTCTATATTTTCGGTGGTGGGATTGTAATTCCATAGCAGGTTATACTTTTTATTTAATATTTCTCTAATTGCAGGTTTATGTGCTTTATAATCCCGTTGTAATAAATATGATGAACCACGATACATACCCCAACTAGCCAAATAAAAAGCAAGTTGTAAAGCCATTTGATCTATCTTTTTCTGATTTTTAGTTTTTTTATTTTTTATAAAAAACATATGGCACCATTCCCAAGATTTATATCTAGTATCTGATCCACCTTCTTTATAATTCTTTATAGGAGAATAAAAACGTTCTAGTTTATCTTTAATTCCTTCCATAGATTTTAATACCTCTTTTAATAAATTTTATTTTGAGAAAGATCTTTTAAATATATAAATTATACCAATTTAACTAGTATAATTATAACATAAGTAATTTATTGTTTTACAAATTAAAAGATTATATAGTATAATGATTTTAATTGATTGTTGTGGGGTTAAAATATGAAAATAAATCTAAAAGCATATATTGTTATAGGGTTATTGGCTATATCAAGCATTTTTTTTGCGGGTTGTAGTATAAGTGATATTTTTGGAGATAAAAATATAGTTACTGAAACAGGTGTCTTTGAGGTCACCTTTGACCTTAGTGATTTTGATTCAACGAATGATCTATATGTTGTAAAATTCAATAAAAATATTTATGCTTATTCAGTAGATGATGGTGTTACTTGGATAGATGTGAATGCTTCACAAATGCTTAATTTAAGTTATCTAGATGATGGAGAATATAAGTTAAAAGTAAAAAATAGTGAGGGGAATGTATCAGAGTCACAAGATGTGCTCATTGATACTTTATTGCCAGAAATAACTACTCAAAGAATAGAAAATTATATTAGGATAAATATAGTTGAAGCAAATATCTCTACAAAAATATTATATAAAGATAATCAGTTAATAGAGTTTACACGAGATTTGTATGTAGATGGAAACTATAAATTAGTAGTAACTGATAAGATAGGAAATATTAAAGAATTAAATTTTGTGGTAGACTTAACAAATCCTATAATATCAACATCTGAAAATGCTAACAATTCAGGCAATTTTACATTAAGTTGTACTGAGAATGTTGAATTTTATGCGATTAATAATAGTGAGTGGCAACAAAATAATGATAATAATGTAATACACATATCAGGATTGTTAGAGGGGGAATATAACATAAAGGTTAAAGATTATTATGATAATATTTCAGACAATTTAACTCTCTATGTGGATCAAACATCGCCTATATTAAGTATTGAAAATAATATTAATAATACAGGTAATTTTATTATTAACTCAAATGAATCTTTAAGTCGATATTTTATTAATCAGGGTGATGAGAATATATTAAATGGAGATGAATCTATAAACTTAAATAATTTAGAGGAAGGGATATATACGCTTGTCGCCAAAGATTTGTGCGGAAATATATCAGAAGGATTGGTTATTGAGGTTGATAAAACTAGTCCTGTTATTGACTATACAACAGTAAGAAATACATCAAATAATTATACTGATATTTCCATTGTTGAAGCAAATGAATATACGCTTAAATTATTTAAAGATGACGTTGAAATTAGTTATAATAACAAAATAACTAATGATGGAAACTATGTATTAATTATTACAGATGAGGCGGGTAATTTTACAGAAGATGAGTTTATAGTGGATTTGACTGCCCCAGAGTTAGAAATTAATGAAGAAGACTCTGTAGCTGAAAGCCTTACAATAATAAGTAATGAACTAATTGACTCGTACTCAATTAATGGCGGACAGTTTATTGATATTGAAGCAGTTTTTACTTTTAATATTGATAATTTATCAGCTGGTATTTATATCATAAGGGCAAAAGATCTTTATGGGAATATATCTAATAGTATAAGTTTTGAAGTGTATCGTGATGATATAAATGATAGTATTGAATATTATGTTGAAAGAAAAATAATCGCCACCGATGGAGCCATGTATGACTATTTGGGATATACTATAGCAATTGATAATAATTATATCGTAGCGGGTGCTTACAAGGATGATGATAATGGTTCACTTTCAGGTTCAACATATATATACGATAGTGATGATGAAACATATGAGCGAAAGATAATTTCTAGTGATGGTGCTAGTGGTGATTATTTTGGATATAGCGTAGCAATTAATGGTAATTATGTGGTGATAGGATCTTATGGAAGTTCATCAGTATATGTATATAAAATAGATGATGAAACATATGAAAGGAAAATAACCCCAAGCGATGGAAATAGAAGTGCATATTTTGGATATAGTGTGGCAATAAATGGAAACTATGTAGTGGTGGGGGCTTATGGTGATGGGTATCACAATGGTTTATATTGTGGTTCAGTATATGTATATAAAATAGACGATGAAACATATGAGCGAATAATTTTTGCAAGTGATGGGCATAGTCAAGATCGTTTTGGATATAGTGTGGCAGTTAATGAAAACTATGTAGTGGTGGGGGCTTATGGAAAGATTTACAATAATAGTTATTTGACAGGAGCAGCCTATGTTTATAGCTTAGAAGTTGAGGGCTGGGAAAGATATATAACTTCTAGTGATAGAAATTCAGGAGATTGTTTTGGATATACTGTAGCTGTAGATGGAAATTATATAGTAATAGGAGCTTATGGCGATGATGACAATGGATCAAATTCAGGTTCGGCATATATATATAAGTTAAATGACAAATTTTATGAAAGGAAAATAACAGCTAGTGGTGGAGATTCTGAAGATTATTTTGGAAACAGTGTAGCAATAAGTGGTAATAATATTGTAATAGGTTCACTTGAAAGAGAAGGTAGCAATTATCCATTTGGTTCAGCCTATGTATATAAAATTGATGACGAGACATATGAGAGAAAGATAATAGCCAGCGATGGAAATAACGGTGATTATTTTGGGTATGCTGTATCTATAGAAGGCTCTAATATTATAATGGGGGCTTATGGTGATGATGACAATGGGTCAAACTCAGGCTCAATTTATTATAGTCACCAAATTGGCTAATATTTTTATAATTAAACAAAATAGACTCTTAAATTACCATATTGAGATGATAAAAAAATAGTTTAAATTATACTATTTTCTAGTGTATTTTATCAAGCAGGATAAGAAAGTGGCACCTTTTTACTATGTTTAAATTGCTATAAGCCTTTGTTTATAAGGTTTTGAGGGGTGCGGCACCTTACAACAATTTTAAATAATAAAAAATGCACTTTGTTTTAGCACAAATGTGATGCCCATTTTGCTTTTTGTAAGCTGTATTTTAAGTTTTTAATGCTAAATAAGAAAGGAGGAGTATATGAAAAAAATATCACCGAATACTTTTGAAGAACGAGTTGGTTATGCAAGACATGCTAATTCAATAATTTACCATGATGAAATTGCATGGTTTGCGAATGATGATTATAGCATTTATGGTACAATTATTCGAGACAAAATTGATAATGATTTTTCAGCAGTAGTGTTAGAAAAGAACAAATTAAATAAATATGTAGCAACAGATCAAACAACAAGCCTAGTTTCTACAGAAGATGCAAAAAAATGGTTAGAGTCTAAATTAAACAAATAACAATTAAATAAAAAAAACACCTTGAAAATAATGAGGTGTTTTTTGATGCAAAAAATAAGGTTAAGGAGAATAAAATGGAAAAATTAGAAGAGTTTAAAAAGCTAATAAGGAGTATGTCAGGACATAAGTATGAACTGCTTTATAAAATGGCAATTGCATATGGACTAAAAAAGTATGAGGTTGCTAACATTGAGTGGAAAGATGTTGATTTTGAAAATAATACGATTGGTATTTACACGGCTAAATTTAAAGAGCGAGAGAGTATAAACAAATATAATTGGCAGTATATAAAAGAAGATGAAAATAAAAGGGTTTATCCTTTAATTCCGTATTTAAGGAGTCAATTATTAGAAGTAAAAGAAAATGCAACTTCAAATTATGTTTTTACTAATTTATATGGTGAACGGGTTAATACAAATTCAGTTGCTAGAAATTTAAAAACATTAATAAATTCTAATGAATTGAGTTTTAACGATTTTAGTGATTTAAGATTTGCTGTTGAAAACTTGTTATATCAAAAGGAAGAGAATATAGATAAAATTGCTTGTTGGTGCAGATATGATTTACTGCTTAGAAAAGAGAATTTATATAGAAAAATAAATTTAACTAGAACAAGTAGAATTATAATCGCCTTAGATATTTTAGTTAGAAAAGGTTTATACATTATTCAAGAAAGAAAAATAGAAAAGGAAAATCAAAAAGATGATTTTGAAATGTAGGAGGCTAAATGGATAAAAATTTATTTAATGAATACCCAGATATTGTGAATGTAAAAGAAATGCAAAAAATGTTGGGAATAGGTAGGACGCTTGCTTATCAATTAATAAAGGAGAAAACGATAAAATCGAAAAAATTAAACAATAAATATAAAATTCAAAAACAAAGCATTATTAAATTTTTTAATGAATTAGGAGAAGAGTAAATGTTAAAAAGCAGTTTATATGTAAGGGGTGGTAAATGGTATGGAATTGTTTACTATAAAGATGAATATGGAAACGATAAACAAAAATGGTTTAACACGGGTCTTAAAGAAAGAGGTAATAAAAGACAAGCACAAAAAATGCTAGAGGGTTATATTAAAAAGTTTAATCCCTTAAAGGAAGAAAAAACAATTAAGGTAAATAAGCCCACCAAAAAGCCTGAAACCGAGAATAATCCTAAAGACATAGTATTTGTCGATTGGCTTAATAAATATGTTCAAAGCAAAAAGGAAGAGCTAACACCTTATGTTTTTAATAGCTATAGTTATATAGTTAAAAGAATAAAACTATATTTTAAAAACACAAAATTAAAAGATATCAATACTGAGTCAATTGTTAAATATTATGATTATTTAAGTAAAGAAACAAAAGTAAAAAATATTACAATAAAACATTATGCAGTGGTAATCCACCCAGCCATAAAAGAAGCCTATAGATTAGGTTTAATTGATAAGAATTATGCTGATTTTGTACCTCAAATAAAAAAAGAAAAACCAGAACATCATTTTTATACAGAAGAAGATATGAAAAAACTTTTTCAATACCTAGAAAGCAATAGTTACGAACTACCTTTTAAGATTGCAGCTTATTATGGATTTAGAAGAAGTGAAATTATAGGCTTAAAATGGGATAGTATTGACTTTATAAACAAAACAATTAAAGTAAAACATAAAGTGATAGTTTTAAATGGTGAAGTGCTAGCAAGTGATAGACTAAAGACAAGTGCAAGTTATAGAACCTTACCATTAATAGCAGAAATTGAAAAGATGTTACTTGAAAAACAACAAGAGATTGAAAAAAATAAAAATTGGTACGGGAACTCTTATAATAATAAATACAATGATTACATTATGGTAAATGAAATTGGTGATTTAATACTGCCAGATACTCTAACAGAAAATTTGCAAAAGATATTAAAAAGACATAATTTAAAATATATTAGGCTTCATGATTTAAGACATAGTTGTGCCAGTTTACTACTTGCTAACGGAATACAAATGAAACAAATTCAAGAATGGTTAGGGCATTCTAATTACTCTACAACAGCAGATATTTATTCCCATTTAGATTACTCTTCTAAAATAGAATCAGCAAAAACAATTGAAAAAACCTTAAACTTTAATGAAACTAAAGCAAATGAACTGGATGAAATACAAAAGCTAGAAAAACTCTTAGAAGAAAAAAAGAAAAACCTAAAACAAAAAGATAATTTTGAGATGTAGTGAGTTCTTTATTATATATTTTGTTTTTAATAATATATTTTTATGGTATTATTAAGTAATGATTTTTTAATTGGGTGAACTATGGATAATTGTTTAATAAACTATAAAGTTAAAGTTGAATGGGAAGATGGAGAAGAAGATGAATATTTAATTCATGAAAATAAATCACAAGGTGATCTAATTGGTTATGAGAAGCCTTTTGCACAATCTTTAATTGGATTAAATATAGGTGAAAAACAAAGTTATGATATAAATGGTTATAAAAATACATATAAACTTAAAGAATTGTATTGTGAAAAACTAGAGCATTGTATAAAAGAAAGAGAATTGGAGTTTTTATATCATTTTACAGATATTGAAAATTTAACATCAATATTAGAAAATGGATTATTAAGTAAGGATAAATTAAATAATCTACAAGTAATTTATAACAGTAACGATAGTGATAGATTAGAAAACAAAACTGATTGCATCTGTTGTAGTATTGAGTATCCTAATAATAGATTAAGATATACTTATGAAATTAATTATAAAACACAATTTATTATAATTGAACTTGATATTAATTTATTGCGAGGTAAAAATTCTTATTGTAGCCCTTCAAATGCTGCTAGAAATGCTGGTAGAGAGATAATGCCTATTAGTTTTATTGAAAATTTATTTATTAGGAATGAAAACTCTTCTCAAATATTTAAAAAATTTCCAACAGATGAGCAAGCAGAAGTTTTAGTAAAAGGACACATAGAGTTATGTTATGTTACAAAAATTTATGTCAAAGATTTACTAGCAAAAATGATAGTTATATCAGAACTGGAAAATAAAAAATTACAAATACCAGTTATAATTGATAATTCAATATTTTATAGGAGGTGAAAATAACTTGGCTAAAAGAAAAGTGTTTATATCAAGGCATAATGATATTAACTTATTTTATGAAGAAGATTTTGAGTTTCATTTTTATACAGGTTTTGCAATATCACAAAAACAAAAATCAATTAATGAATTACACGATAAAATTATAGAGAAGTATCCTAATTCTAAAATACTGGAAGTTTCTTCAAAATCAAATAATGGATTAGGGGTTGAATTAAGTGCATTTAATTTACAGTTAAAAATTGAAAACAAATTTTATTTTATTGAAAATATTTTTCAATCCTCAAAAAAATTTGAAAAAGGTGGTCCATATAAGGATTTATTGTACTCTACCCCTATAGAGGCAAAGAAAGATGTTAGACTAAAAAACTCAGGAAAATTAAAGTTATTTGTTTATCGAGATAAAGAATGGGAATTGCAACCATTGACATTTTTCTATGATTGGATTTATATAAATGCTGTATATCAAAGAAAAGATTTGCATAGAGATATTTGCAAATATGATATTTTTACAGATATAGAATTTAATGATAAAAAATCTATTAATTGTCAGGCACGATCATTAGCAATATTTGTTGGATTATTAAAAAACAATATGCTAGAAAAAGTTTTATCAAGTCCAGAAGAATTTAAAAAGATTTATAATTTAAATGTTTTTAAACAACTAAATTTTTTTGATTAAGATTTTACCCACGTATTTTTATTGCAAAACGGCACTAAAAAACACTAAGCGATACTGCCTTATTTTAAAGGGTGTTTTGCATTTTATATTGACTTAATCTTAGCAAAATCTTGACTAAACACACATTTTGGGTGATTTAGTCATTTTTTTGCGAAAAATAAAATTGGGTTAAAAGCTATTTTAGTGTTAAAATTAAATTAAAACATAGTAAAAAGCTTGCGAAAAACACATAAAAAAAGTAGAGGCTTAAAATCTCTACAACGCCTATAAAATAAGGCTAAACTGGTGCACCATGAGCGATTCGAACGCCCGACCTTTGGTTCCGTAGACCAACGCTCTATCCAGCTGAGCTAATGGTGCATATAATATTAAATTGTCAAACTCCTATCTGTGTGTTCCGTAGACCAACGCTCTATCCAATTGCGCTAACGGTGCATAATTCAAGGTGATTAATATTAAATTTTAGCATATAAGGAACCCAAAGGTTTATATAGGGTTCCCTAAAAATATATTTTTTGGGAAAAGGAACAATTTAAACATGAGCGAAAATTTTTTATATTAAAAATTGTAGCGTTAGTTTAAAATTGCGACGCGGTTCCGTAGACCAACGCTCTATCCAATTGCGCTAACTGTGCATAGTGTTTAAACGTTTTATATTATAGTTTAATACTCAAAATATGTCAATGAATATTGAAAAAATTTTGGACGGTCATTTGACTACCAATATAATTGACTTTTGATTTGTTTACATATATAATTTTATCATAAAGGTGGGTGACATTATGATTGGTAGGTTTTTTAAAAAGCCTTGTGGCTGTGTTTCAACAATAATTGTTATTGGCATATTCGTATGGCTATTTGTTACCTACTGGAATTAACGGTAGGTAATTTTCTTATGGCAAAAAACAAAAAATCTGGTTGCATAAACACCCTTATTACTGTTGTATTTGTACTGGTACTACTTGGGGTTGGCGTTTACGTCGCTTTTAGCAAGATATCGTATTTTAGTGGATCAAATCTCTTTGAAGTCTATGGTATTTATAGCGATTTATCTGTAGCGGTTGATGAAGGTGACCTTGTGACAAATCCAACCACCGAGAGCGATTATACATCGGCAGTGACAATTTTAGAAAATGCTGGACTTACTATATTTAATCAATATGATGAGGTAGACCCATTGCTAATAAGTTCAAATTATACATTATCTACGCCATTTAGTTTAACGGACAACGAAGTGGCAGGGTTTATGAACTCTATTGTTGCAGACTTTAGCAATTTAGAGGCATTAGGGTTTAATGTTAACTCCATTGATGGCTTTGCTCTTGAAATTTTAGAAACAACCATAGAAGAGGTTTCTACAGATGTTTTTAATTTAGATATAGTTATTAAAATAAATATTGAAAGCCTAAAAGAAAGTTTTGGAATGTTTGGTTTCTTACTACCAAACGAAGTTTATTTGACGAGTTCAAGTGCTATAGAATTAGTTGGCGGAAATTATGAGGTTACATCGTCAACTTTAAAAGTTAACAATCTATCCGCTGAGGACAATGATAGCCTTTTAACACTTATTGTTGATATTTTAAATGATGGCGAGGACACTTATACGGCGGCATCTTTACAACAAACTGTTGGAGAAACTTTGCTAGATGGGCTTAACCTATTGAGCGAACATTTTAATTTAAGTTACAGTCTTTCGGACGGAATGATTACATTTAATTAATATAAAAATTTTGTACTAAAAACACCCCCACAAGGGAGTGTTTTTTATTGCAGTTATTTTGGTGCACTCGTCAGGATTTGAACCCGAAATATTTGTTCCGAAG
>JBFXFT010000004.1:0-101298 GCA_050178795.1 Spirochaetales bacterium | reverse complement strand
AAAAAGCGCCATTTTACTGGCGCTTTTTAGACAAATTAAAGTGTTATAATACAATTATAATTTTCTTTTATACTCATCGCAAATATTTTTTAGTTCTTTAGCATTGCTTATTGAGTGTTCGGTAAGTTGTTCGCCGCTAAGCATGCGAGCAATCTCATTTATTATAGCATTCTCCGTAATTTCTTTTACATTAGTAAGTGTTTTTGTGCCCTCAACAATTTTTTCTATGTAGAAGTGCGTGTCCGCCATTGCACTTATTTGTGGCAAGTGAGAAACGACTAAAACTTGATGATTTCTGCTTATCTTTGCCATTTTATGACTGACTGCTTGAGCCATTTTGCCGCTTATACCGCTGTCAATCTCGTCAAAAATCATAGTTGGAATATTGTCGGTCTTTGCTATTATGGTTTTTAGCGCAAGCATAAACCTGCTCATCTCTCCCCCACTTATTATTTTAGTAAGTGGTTTTACAGGCTCACCTAAATTGGCTGAGAACATAAATTCAACTATATCTATGCCATTTGATGTTAATTGTTGCTCTAACTCTCCAAGAGTAGGCAAATTATTAAAGTGCACTTCTAAATTTGCACTTGGCATGCCAAGTTCTTTTAATTGTTCCAAAATTTCTTGCGATAAAGTATTTGCAATGGTTTTTCGCTCTTCAGTTAACCTAGAACCCTTTACAAATAGTTCTTTTAGCAACTTATTTTTTGCGTTTGCCAATTTTTCGAGTTGCTCTGCACTGTTTTTTAAAGCATATAACCTGGTTTTTGCTTTTTCTAAATATTCCCCAGCGCTTTCAATACTTCCACCATATTTGCGCTTTAGTTTTTTAATGTAGTCAAGGCGAGAGTCTACCCTTTCAAACTCTTCTTCGTCAAACTCTAACCCTTCTGCATAGGCGCCCAACTCTGAAGTTATATCTTCTAACTCTAATTTTGCAGAGTTTAGCCTCTCTGCTATTTTTGCTATTTGCTCGTCATACTCTTCCACTGCGCTTAAACTACGCTCTGCAAATGTAATGGACTGGCTTAATCCAGAACCATCAGCACCGCCATTTAAGTTAGAGTATGCCAAATTGACCTCGTTTGCAATTTTTTCTATGTTTTGCATGCGCCTAAACTCTTCTTGTAAGGAGTTCTCTTCATTTTCACTTAATTTTGCGCCTTCAATCTCTTTTACTTCAAACTCTAATAGGTCAATTTCCTTTAAACGTTCTTCCTCGTTGCCACCAAAGGACAAAATTTGCCTATTTACTTCTTTTAAACCGTCATAACTAATTAAATAGTCCGCTTTTAATGGTTTTATACTATTTTGGCCATAATCATCTAAAAGTTGAAGTTGGTTTTTCTCGTCAAGCAAAAATTGATGTTCGTTTTGCCCATGTATGTCAATTAAATGGGTTGTAAACGCTCTAAGCATCGCTGCACTTACAAACTCACCATTTACTTTGGTGGCACTTTTGCCGTTTATATTCATCTCGCGCGTTATTATTATAGTATCTTCACTTGGTATATCAGCTTTTTCAAAAAAATCTGCAACAAATGGGTTTTCTACATCTACATAGAAGACGCCTGTAACTTTTGCAGAGTCTTTGCCACTTCTTATTAGTGTTTTATCTGCCCTCGCGCCAAGCAAAAAATTTAAAGAATCTATAATAATGCTTTTGCCTGCTCCAGTCTCGCCAGTTAAAACATTTAATTTGTCTTTAAAATTTATTGTCAAATCGTCAATTAGTGCAATACTATTAATTTTTAAACTTTGTAACATATTACTTCCCCATCAATTAATCAAACTAATTATAACAAATAACCTAAAAAATAACAATCATTTTTACTGATTGCTATTTTCTTTATTTATAATATAGTTAATTTTTAATTTTAGAACATTGTACTCAATTTTTCGTAAACTAAAAGTGCTTCTTCATTTTCTGCACATATTACCATAACGGTATCTTCGCCATAAACTGAGCCAAGGGAATATTCTAAGTTCATTTTATCAATAAAACTGCTAATTGCAGAGGCAACGCCTTTTAATGTTTTTATTATTACCAAATTTTGTGCTGGTTTAATGCTAATAATTGACTCTTTAAAAATTCCTGCAAACTTGTCGCTAATTTGTTGATCTGAAGAATCAACCAACGCGTATTTGTAACGTTTTGAGTCGGTTAAAATTTTAATAAGACCTAATTCTTTAATATCTCTTGATATTGTGGCCTGTGTAATATCGTAATCTAACGCCCTAAGTTCGTTAACTAGTTCGTCTTGAGTCTCAATTTCTTTGGCAGAAATGATTTCTAAAATTTTACTTTGGCGACTACTCCTTGCCATACAAAATCTCCTGTATATATAGTATTTACTAGCACTGTAGCAATTTTGCATATTTATAAATTTATATTTATGCAATGTCTCTTTATGAAAACAAAATAATTATACAATATATTTTATAAATATGCAAGCACTTTTTGCATATTTATTCATAAACTTTTTGAATGATTATTCATATTGTTTTATTATTATAAAAACAGGTATGCATAAGTATAAATTATTGCATATCATCCCCTATTTGGGTGTATTTATGACATATTTTTCATAACTACTATGCAAATATTCTTATTTGAATAGTACTATGCATAGTATTGTTTTGCGTAGTACTTTGCATACTACTATGCATAGTATTGACAGTAGTACTATGCAATAATTTTAAAACTTTACCTATTTATAATAAGTTGCCTAATAATTGAATTTTTAAATATTATGCATTAAAAATTTAATGTTATAAATTCATAAATATGCCCTAAAATATAGTTATGATTTAGGACTTGTCTATTTTTTGCTATTTTTATCAATTTTTGAATTTTTATGCTATTTTTTGCATTTTTAGTATGTGAAGATTTATCCATTAATCATTTTAAAAACGCCTCTCAGCGTGTCTAAATAAAACCGCAGTTTTTGCTATTTTTGATAAATTTTAAAAAAAGTACAATTTTTAGGTAAAAACTATAATTTTTGTATTTTTAAAAAAATTGAGTTTTTTGAAAAAAATGAAAATATAAAAAAATTTAGGTGGGGTTAAAAATTATTAAAAATTCAAATTTTATGTCTCATTTAAAAATTACTACCCATTTTTAAAAATAGGTATAAAAAATAAAAAACTTCTCAATTTATGAAAAGTTTTTAAAGTTTATATTATTTAAAAATTTTATAATAGTTTTTATGCCAAATTTTTAATTGTATTTTTAATTATAAAATTTATCTTTTATCTTTAGATATAAATATGCTCAAAAATTTGCTTACTTTTAGCACAATTTTTTCAGGGTAATGAATGGCAAAATTCTTGCCAACCGCCTTTCCAAAAACTGTTAAAGCGGCAATTATACTGCTTACAAGAGCAGCAATTAATACCGATTTGAAGTCCCCAGTCGAAATATAAATTTGGGCAACTATTGCTGCACCAACGGCACCACTCAATATGCCACATATATCGCCAACGACGTCCGAAGCAAAACTTGATACTTTTTCGGCATTTTTTAGTAGATTTATTGCCTCTTTACTGCCACTGACCTTTTTAGATGCCATGGCTACAAAGGGTTCTAAACTCGCTGCCGCCACTGACACGCCAATCATATCAAAAACAACGCTAATTGCCAGTAAAACAAACACTAAAACAAGCGAAATTGCAAGCCCTGCACCCGTTAAAATTGCCTCTGAACCAATACTAAACACTATTGCCAAAGTAAAGGTTGTAAGGAATATTTTTAAAGGCCAAGTCCAGTCTATTTTTTTATTCCTTATAACTTCTCTAAAAAAATGTCCTCTATTTTTCTTGTTTTCGCTCTCTTCTATTATCTGATTTTCAATATCGTCTTTAGGACTCATAATAAAATTATATACCTCATTTAAAAAAATACACTCAAATTTTAAAGGCAACATATCAAGTAAACCTTGCAGCTTAGGTCCAGCAAGATTTCCTCACCCAGCACTTGTCGTCGCCAACCAAGCCGTTTCCGTTTAAGCCAGATGCATTATAGTAAAACAATACCATAATATGCCGAATTACCACTTAGACTACACCATAATCCCTAATATGCCAAATAAATATTTACAGTCTAGAAGTTTTCCTTAACGGGTTCTAAATGTCCTTAGTCTGTTTTGCAAATGCAGTTTCATAAACCAATTATTGTAACTAAAACCGGCCAGTTTATAAGTTTTTTTGACGTTTAATCCGCATACCTTCACTCAAGACAGGCTACTCTGAACACAGCTGTTAACCGCATTGCAGGTTTAATCCTAATTAGTAGTTGGTCTAGGCCAACCACCTTTAAGGTCTCCACGAAAAATGGGTCGGGTATTGTATGCCATTACAATGCGCCCATAATTCTTAACTTCCAGCATCAGCCCCAGTTTGGGCAACCAAAGCCAACACCAGAAACTTCATCGATGTGCCCTTTCAACGCTCTAAAAGTTCGTCTTCCAGATCAAAGTTCCCGACTAGAATACTGCGCCTTTAATATTTAAGTGTTTAATGATTATAGCATAGATTTTTAAAATTTTCAATAGTCTTTATGGCTTCTTAAATAAAATTTTGATTGTAATAAATCAACATAAAATAAAAACAGAGGCTTTTTATTGCCCCTGTTTTAATGTTTATAAAATAAATGTTACTTATGCTTTTTTATTAAATAAAGTGTCTTTAGTAACTTCTGTTTTAACCCCTGTCTTGCGGTCAATAAACTCATATATGCCTTCATTTGCACGTTTGCCTGCAACTATAATAAATGGAATACCAAGTAGTTCGCTATCTTTAATGCGGTTTCCAAAGGTTGAGGTCCTATCGTCTAGTAAAACATCTAAATTGGCGTTTTTAAGCGCTAAATATAGGTCTTCTGCCGCTTTTACTTGTGCTTCATCTTTTTGATTTACTGCTATAATGCTTGCGTCAAATGGAGCAATACCCTCTGACCAAATTATGCCTTTGTCGTCGCTTAATTGCTCTACAATGGCTGCCATAGTCCTTCCAAGACCTATTCCGTAAGAGCCCATAACAACTGTAACTTCTTTGCCGTTCTCGTCTAGAACCTTTAAATTAAGCCTTTCAGAATATTTTGTTCCTAATTGGAAAATGTGACCTACTTCAATGCCCTTCATAACTTCTAATTGTTTTCCACATTGTGGACACATATCGCCTGCTTGAACCTTTCTAATGTCTGCAAATTCGTCAATTTTACAATCCTTTAAATTAGCATCTACATAGTGATAGTCCTTTACATTTGCACCCATTACAAAGTTTTTTAGGTTTTTTAGTTCAACATCTGCAATCGTTTTAATTTTTAAGCCTTTGCCACCGACAAAACCGCTAGGGCAATTTACATAAAACTCTACTTCCTCAGCACTTGCTAGCCTTACTTCGTTCGCACCTAGAGCGTTTGCAAGTTTAACCTCTTGAACTTCTCTATTACCACGTATCATAACTGCTACTGGGTTTTTGTCTGCAATATAAATTAAAGTTTTTACAAGTTTATTGGCATCAACCTTTAAAAATTTTGTAACTTCTTCAATGGTTTTTACATTTGGAGTGTGCACTTTTTTAATTTCTTTTTCTGCTTCTTTACTTGCTGGTTCTAGTTGTGATATTGCCTTTTCCTCATTAGCGGAGTAATTGCAGTGCTTGCAGAAAACTATTGTATCCTCTCCAACTTCGCTCTTTACCATAAACTCTTCCGAACGGCTACCGCCCATTGAACCACTGTCTGCCATAACGCTAACAAAGTCTAGTCCTAACCTCTTAAAAGCCTTTAAATATGCGTTATACATTGCTATGTAACTGTCTTCTAGTCCGCTATAATCCATGTCAAAACTATATGCATCTTTCATAATAAATTCGCGACTTCTTTGAAGTCCAAACCTTGGTCTGCGCTCGTCCCTATATTTAGTTTGGAATTGATAAAGTGTAATTGGTAGTTGTTTGTATGACTTAACAAAGTCCTTAACTGCTAGAGTAAAAAGTTCCTCATGTGTTGGTGTTAAACAAAAATCTTTGCCGTTTCTGTCCTTTAACTTAAACATATCTGAACCAAACTTTTCTAGTCTACCTTCATAAACTTCTTGTGGTACTAAACCAGGCATTAAAAGTTCTTGCGCGCCTGCTTTATTCATTTCTTCTCTTATTATATTTTCAATTTTTTTAAGCACCTTAAAACCTAGCGGCATATATGCATAAATACCACTTGCTTGTTGCTTAATTAGGCCCGCTCTAAGCATTAATTTGTGACTTTTTATTTCTGCTTCGTTTGGAGTCTCTTTATATGTTTCAAAAAAAAGTTTGCTTGCTCTCATTATTTTCTCCTAAAAATTAATCTTCTTTCTTAAATGGTTTTTCTACTACTTCGTCCAACTCTTTTGAAAGCATTGTTACCTTGCCTTTACTAGCGTTTAATAGTTCATAACATTCTTTGGCTAGTACTATGCCGTCATCAAAAAGTTTTACCCCTTCATCTATACCCATTTCGGGAGATTCTAAGCGATTAACTATCTTTTCTAATTCTTTCATTTTCGTTTCAAAAGACATTTTATTTTTTCTCCTCAATAGCCTTTACTATGGCTTTTATTTTACCATCTTTCATAATGGCTGTAAACTCATTATTGACATTAACATCTTTAACACTGTAAATTGGCTTATTATCAAGTTCCAATCTCGCATAACCCTTTAAAAGTATCTTTGCTGGGTTAAGGTTACTTAAACTGCTAGTCAATAATGCTACTTTGTTGTCATTTTTAGTCAATAAATTGTTTATTTTGTTCTTCAAACTATTAATTAAATTTTTTAAGCCTGCTTCTTCTAAGTTCAACTTGTTCTTTTGGCTCAAAAACAGCCTATTTATTAGTGTCTTAAACTTGTCAGATTCTGTAACATAGTCTGCCACAACAAGTTCAGCTGCTGCACTTGGTGTAGGCGCTCTAAGGTCGCTTACAAAGTCAATTATTGTGAAGTCTGTTTCGTGCCCAACTGCGCTTACCAGTGGCTTTTTAGAGGCAAATGTTGCCCTCGCAACAACTTCTGTGTTAAAGGGTTGTAAGTCTTCTTCACTTCCACCGCCACGCGCTACTATTACGACATCTACATTGTAGTTATTGAAAAATTCAATACCGCTCGCAATTTCGTACTCGGCTTTTTCGCCTTGCACTTTAACTGGGTATAAAACAATGTCTATACCTGCGTTTCGCCTAGTCACAACATTTATTATGTCCTCAATTACAGCGCCAGTTTTACTTGTTACAACGCCAATGCGTTTAACCATTTTTGGAAGCGGTCTTTTATGAGAAACATCAAACAAGCCTTCTTTTTCTAACTTTTCTTTTAAAAGTAAAAATTGTTTATATAACTCGCCTAAACCATAACTTTCAATTTTTGTGGCGTTAAACGAAAGTTTTCCGCCCTTTACATAATAACTTGGACTGCCAGTAACTAGCACTTTATCGCCATTTTTTGGTGTTTCAAAGTCGTCTGCACCAAACAGAACACAATTTAGTAGGGCGTTTTCGTCCTTTAAACTAAAATAAGCAATGCCTCTAACGACATTATAACCAGAGACTTCGCCAACAACTACAATGTTTTTTAGCATAATTTCTGCGTCAATAATGCCTTTTAAATAGCCGCTTAATTGTGAAACTGTAAGTGGCTCTCTATTCATCTTTTGCCTCGCCATTTACTATGCTTGCCAAAACACCGTTTACAAAACTGTAACTTTTATCGGTAGAGTATTTTTTGCTTAGTTCAACTGCCTCATTTATTATTATTGATGGCACTTCCTTTTGCACAAATCTAAGTTCATACACTGCCAAAACAAGTATCGCCAAATCTGTTTTATATATTCTCTCCAAACTATAGTTTTTCAAACTATTTACAATTATGTCTGTAATTTCGTCATAGTGTTCTACAACGCCGTTATAAGTTGAATTAATATACTCTTTATCGCCTTCTGTTATTTTTTCTTTCGTCAAAAAATCTTCCAACGTAAGTGGATTGGAAAGTTTTAAAAACCCATATTCAAATATCAACTTAAAAGTTGTCTCTCTCGCTATTTTTCTGCTCATATAAAACCTTAAAGCCCCTCAAAAACTTAGAGGGGCCCTTTTATTTTTTAATCTTTTTCCTTTTTAAAATCAACGCCTAAAATATGCACATTGATAGTGTTTATTTTTACATCAATCATTGAAGAAAGCCCATTTTTAATATTCTCTTGTACTCTATAAACGACATCTGCGACTTTTACACCATAGTAAACATTCAAATAGACATTTATTGTAAGGGCATCGTTGTTGTTGTAGGCAATTTTAACGCCCTCATAGTAGTTGTTTGAAATTAAGTTTCTTATGTGCGAGCCAAAAGTTTCCGCCATTCTTGACACACCGCTAATTTCCTTAGCCGCCAAGTTGATGATGGAAAGCAAAATGTTTTTATTGCAATTAACTTTGCCCTTGTTAGATGTATTTTTAGAGCCATCTAATGGATATTTCATAGCCAAAACTCCTTCAAAAACTAACTAATTATAACATAGGGTTAAAAAATATAGCAACCTTATTAAAGGCTAAACGCTCATTGTAACGCCCTAAATTACAAAAAACTAAACTCTCTCTACGTACTCGCCAGTTCTTGTGTCTACCCTAATTTTTTCGCCATTATTGACAAATAGTGGCACGCGAATGTCATAACCTGTCTCTAATTTTGCTGGCTTTGTGCCTGCACGGCTAGAATCGCCTTGTAGACCAGGTTCGCATTCTGTAATTACTAATTCAGCAAAAATTGGTGGTTCAATTTGAATAATTTTGTCCTTATAGGTATAAACTGTAACCAAGCCCTCTTCCTTGATGAACTTTAAAGCATCTTCTGCCGTAGCATAATCTACTGGAAATTGCTCATAAGTCTCAGAGTTCATAAAATAGTAAAGTTCGCCGTCGCTGTATAGATATTGCATCTCTGTCTTTTCTATTTTTGCCTCGTCTAGTTTATCTGTTGGGTTAAATTTTCTTTCTACAATGTTTCCTGTTTCAACATTTTTTATTTTAGTCCTTATAAAACTTGCACTTCTTGCTTGTTTTACTTGTTGGAATTCTACAACTGTGTAAATGGCACCCTCCATGTCAAAAGTTGTTCCTCTTCTAATATCGCCTGCTAACATTTTTTAAACCTCCGTGTTATCATATATTTGCTTTAATTTTAAGGCGTCTTGCGCCATTATATTCTTACTTTCACTGATTATTGTGGGTGAAAGCCCATATTCTTTTATTATTTTTGCAAGTGGCTCAAAGTTTGGTCCATAAATTTGGTCTTCCAAAGTCAGGTGCACCTTTTCGCCCTTGTCTGTATATTCAATTTTAGAAAAATGAATGTGAAAGTTGTTAACTTTAAACTCGCCAAGTTCGTTTTTTATTGAGTCAATTATTTTTCTAAAATCATCTTCCGTCTTCAATGTGCCCTGTGTTACGGCATTTACGTGCCCAAAGTCAACAGTAGGCATTAAAATTTTATCTATTTTGCAAATTTCAATAATCTCTGCAACGCTTCCCATTTGCATGCTCTTTCCCATAGTTTCAAAACATAGGAACATATCCGAATAGCCTTCTAAATAAACCCTTTCAACTAGTTCTTCAACGCCGTCTAGTATGTTTTTCATAGCCTCTTCGCGCGTCATCTTCAACTGACTGCCTGGGTGAATTACAAGTTTATGCCCTCCAAATAGTCTTAAATATTTTAAACTATTTAAAACGTATTGAATGTTTTTTTGCCTGGCCTCTGGCGCACTATTTGCAAAGTTTATAAAGTATGGTGCGTGAACGCTTATTTGTATGCCATATTCCTTTGCTTTTTCGCCAATTTCTTTTGCTTTTTCTTCACTGATTGTGATTCCACGACCGAAGGAATATTCATATAGGTCTAAACCTTTGTTTTTAAGCCATTGTGGGGCGTCTACGCTAGTCGTATAGCCTTCAGCATAAAACAATTCGTCATTGCCTGATGGTCCAAATTTAACCATATTCCCCCCTTTAATCGTTTACTTTTAAATTTACCTTTATTTTGTAATAGCCATCACTTACTGTCGCTATTCCAAATAGTTCATTTTTAGAGTAGAGTAAAAACTCTTCATTTGATATTTTCTTATCTGCCTCTATTTTTACGCCGTTTAAAAGTTTATTGTAATCTTCGTCTTTTACATTAACTTTTTTAAAGTCTTTTAAAATTGTTTCAAAGCCTATTAAATAGTCTTCTATTTGTCCGTTTAGTAATTCATCAAGAGTAACAGCATCTTCTATTTTAAACATACCGCTCGTGGTTCTAATAATTGAACTCATATAGGCATAAGTATTAAATAAATTTGCCATATCTCTGCATATACTTCTGATGTATGTGCCACTGCTACACTCAATTTTAAATAAAAATGAGTTTTCGTTTGTTTGCTCTAATAAATTTATACTGTATATTTGCACGCTTTTTGGCTTTAATTCAAAATCTTCGCCCTTTCTCGCTAGTTCATAAGCGCGCCTACCATTTATGTTTTTTGCACTAAATTGTGGCGGTATTTGTTCCACTTTTCCAACCAATTTTGGTAATACACCTTGTATTTTTCCCTTGGTTGGGACTAAACCATTTTCAAATAACACTTTGCCTTCGCTATCTAGTGTGTCGGTCGTCTTGCCAAAGGTAAAAATTGCCAAATAAGTCTTGTCCTTACCTAAAAAATAGTCAAACAACCTAGTTGCTTTACCTATTGTTACAGGTAAAACACCTACCCCCGCTGGGTCAAGTGTTCCTAAGTGTCCCACTCTTTTTATATTAAAGCGTTTTTTTACTTTTGCCAAAACGGCATTTGAAGTCATTCCGCTAGGTTTTAATATGTTAAGAATACCATTCATTATTTATTCTCTTCTAAATTTAATTCTCTTCTGCACACTTCAAGTACTTTGTTTACAACTGTTTCTTTTTGACCGCGAATTGTGCAACCAGCGGCACTCCTATGCCCGCCACCATTGAACTCACGCGCTATGGCAGAACAGTCTGCCCCATGATTACAACGAAGCGATAGTGTAAACACATTTTCGTCCATCTCTGTAAGTATTGCCGCCACATTTATATTGTCTATGCCTCCAACTAGAGAGGATATGCCAATAGTGTCAATATAGTTGGCTTTTGCTTTTTTAAAGTCTTCTCTATCAATAACCACTAGGGCAATTTGGTTGTCCTCGTGAAATTGCAAACTTTCAAGCGCTTTACTTAAAAGCATTATTTGGTTTTTTGTTTTTCTTTTAAATAAATAAAAATTTATTTTGTCAATATCTATGCCGTATTTAAACATATTTGCGGCTATCAGGTGACTCTCAATAGTGGTATTTGAGTGCATAAAGCAACCAGTATCGCTAGCGACAGAAGTGTAAATTGCTGTGGCTAAATTTCTGCTATATTTTATGCCAAGTTTTTCAAATAACCTATATATAATTACGCCAACACTGCCGGCCTTTTCGTCAACTATTTTTTTATCGGCTTTCACGGTGTTGTTTAAGTGGTGGTCTAGCACAATCTTTTTGGGGATGCTACTATAAAGCCCCATATAACTGCCTATTCTTTTTAGTTCTGGACAGTCCACCATTATTGCAAGGTCATAATTCTGATTTTCGTGCTCCACATAATATTCTTCGATGTTTAAAAAGTTGTAGTTCTCGTGTATGTTTGTGTCTGCAGAATAAAGGTCAACTTCTTTACCAAGCTGTTCTAGTCCAAGCTTCATCGCTATAGAAGAGCCTAGCGCATCACCATCTGGATTGATGTGTGTGAAAACTGCTACCCTTTTACTGCCCTCAATAAGTTTAATAATGTCTTGCAAAATAATTCTCCTTTTATTTGTCATCTCTATGAATTTTTTCAATCAAAGATTCAATCTTTGCGGAATATTCAATGCTGTCATCTAATATAAAGTGAAGTTGTGGCATAATTCTAAGGCTAACCCTTGATGCCGTTTGCTTTCTAATATATGGCAAACTATTTCTTATTGCGTTAAAAGCCTCTTCGGCGCTTTTATTAGTCATTATGCTAATATAGACATTGCAGTGCGACAAATCATTAGAAGTATCTACTTTTGTTACACTTACAATAGCGCCGTCAAGTTTTGGATCTATTAAATTGTTTTTAATTATATCAATAATTGCTGATTGAATTGCCGAGTTTATTCTACTCATTCTTATAGCCGACATAATGCCCTCCTAAATTAAGCTTTTACTTGTTCTTCTACAAAAGCCTCTAAAATATCGCCTTCCATTGCATCGTTATAGTTTGCAAGTTTAATACCAAATTCAAAGCCCAATTTTACTTCTTTGACATCGTCTTTTTGTATTCTCAAAGTCTCAATGCTTGCAGTTGCTATTACATTGTCCTTTCTTAAAACTCTAACTTTAGAATTTCTTGTAATTTTGCCGTCTTTAACAATACAGCCAAATATTGTGCCTATTTTACTTATTTTGTATAGCACTCTAACTTCGGCGTGTCCTATTATTACTTCCTCAAACTTAGGAGCAAGCATAGTTTTAATCATAGCCTCAAAGTCATCAATTACATTGTAAATAATGTCATAGAAACGAATGTCAACACCAGTTTTATCGGCAAGTTTTCTTGCGTTTACATCTGGCATAACATTAAAGCCTATAATAATTGCGTTTGCAGTTTGTGCTAGTAACACATCATTTTCGTTTATTGCACCAGCGCCACCACTAATAAAGGCTACTTCTGCTTCGTCATTCTTAATTTTTAATAGGCTTTGTTTTAGTGCTTCAACGCTACCCATTACGCTGCCTTTTACAATTACATTTAATTTTTTCTTGTTAACATCTTTACCAAATAAGTCTTCTGCTGTAAGAACTTTTGACTTATTGTTCTTTTGTCTTTGTACGTTTTCTTTTCTTTCTTCAATAAGTTGCTTACTCATTTTTTCGTCAACTACATGAACAAAGTCGCCTGCTTGTGGTACGCTGTCAAGTCCAAGTACCGCAACTGGAGTTGAAGGAAGCGCTTTTTTAACCGCTTTGCCATTCTCGTCCATCATGGCTCTTATTCTACCAATAGCAAGTCCAGAAACTATTGTATCGCCAACCTTTAATGTTCCGTCTTGAACTATAATGGTTGCCACTGGTCCTTGACCTTTGTCTAGTTTTGCCTCAATAACAGTGCCTGAAGCATTCCTTTGAGGGTTTGCTTTTAACTCTTTAACTTCAGCGACAAGTAAAATCATTTCTAGTAACTTGTTTATGCCCTCTTTGGTATGAGCAGAAACAGGAACAATAATCGCGTCACCGCCCCATTCTTCTGCCAATACTCCACTGTCGGCTAGTTGTTGTTTTACTCTTTCAACATTTGCTGTAGGTTTATCTATTTTATTTACTGCAACAATCATTGGTACGTCTGCTGCTTTAATGTGGTTTATTGCCTCAATGGTTTGTGGCATAATTCCGTCATCGGCTGCAACTACAAGAATTGCAACGTCTGTAATTTTTGCGCCCCTTGCACGCATTTCGCTAAACGCCTCATGACCTGGGGTATCAATAAAGGTAATTTTGCCTTTTTCTGTCTTAACTACGTAAGCACCTATGTGTTGAGTTATTCCGCCAGCTTCGCCCTTTATTACGTTGGTCTCTCTAATTGCGTCAAGTAAAGAGGTTTTGCCGTGGTCTACGTGACCCATAACGGCAACTATAGGTGGACGAGATTTTAAGTTTACGTCGTCCTCAGTGTGGTCGTTTAATTGGTCTTGCAATTTTTCTTCAAAAGTCTTTTCTACTTTCTTTTCAAGAGTTATGCCTAGGTCTAGTGCAACTAATTCCGCAGTGTCATAATCAATATTGCTGTTAATAGTAGCCATAACCTTGTATTCAAACAATTTTTTAATAATTTCTGTAACTGGCTTACCTATTGTTTCAGCAAGTAGTTTTACAGATATGTTTTCGGTCGTTATAACCGCACGGTCTACTGGCTTTTGAACCATAGTTATCATTTGTTTTGGACGTTTAACCTTTAAACGTCTATTTAACATGCGCTCTTCAATTTCTTTTTCTTCAATTAAACCGCGCCTCAATAGTTGTTTTTTGCTATAATTTTTTGGTTTTTTATCAAAAGCATCGTCTTTTTGTTTACTTGTAGCAAGTGCAAATTTATTCTTTACAACCTCTACTGTTTCTTCCACTGCAACCTCTGGTTTAGCGGCTGGTCTATATGGTGCTTTGCCGTCCCTATTAGGGTAAGGTTTACCTGCGAATTTGTCTTTAGAATCCCCCCCAGTAGTGTTTCTATCAAATGGTCTTCTTTCAAAAGGCTTTTTCTCATAAGGTTTATTTTCAAAAGGTCTCTTTTCGTACGGTTTACCTTCAAAAGGACGTTTTTCGTAAGGCTTTTTCTCTCCGTCATAAGGTTTATTATATGGTGGACGAGAGTCCCTATTTTGAGGCGCTCTATTAGTTGGAGTAACAGTTGGTACACTTTCTGTTTTTGCAACTTCTACATTAACTTTTTCTACCTTAGTAACTTGCTCAGTATTTTTTGCAGTTTCTTCCTTATCAAGAATTGTTCTTTCTTTAAAAAGAACTTGCTTGTTTAAGTCTTCTAAACTATACTTTGCGTTTCTAACTTCTTTCAAAAGCCCAGCAACTTGATTGCTGGTTAAAATTTGAGCGAGTTGTCTTAAATTGTCAATTTTTGAGTTTTCGTTGTTGTTATTTACTGTACTCAATTAAATCACCTCTTTTTTTGTTCCACTAGTCTTTTTTGACTAGTATTTGTTTTATGTCATTATAAATGGTATCTGGCACGTTTTTTGAAAACGCCTTGTGCAAAAGTCTATTTTTAAAAAGTTTATCTGTGCACTCTGGTTTTTTACAAATGTAGGCGCCTCTGCCTTCCATTTTGCCTGTTAAATCTACACTAAATTCATCGTTTTTGTTTTTTACGACTTTTATTAAGTCTTGTTTGGGTAGCATCTCTTTGCAGGCAATACATTTTCTTAAAGGAACTTGTTTCATAAATACCTCTTTATAGTGTTTCTAAGTCGTCTGCAAACATATCGTCTAAGTCGGTTAGGTCTGCCTCAAAGTTAACCTCTGCCATTTCCTTTGGTTTTGGTTCTTCCTCTACTCTTTCAACGCCTAGACTTTCTGGTTTAACGTCTATCTTCCAGCCTGTAAGTCTTGCTGCAAGTCTAACATTTTGTCCGTTTTTACCAATAGCCAAACTAAGTTTATTGTCTGGAACTATTGCTCTACTTTCCTTCTCGCCAAGAATGTCAACATTTAAAACCTCTGCAGGGCTTAATGCGTTTGTAATGTACTCTTTTGCGTCATAACTAAACGGAATAATGTCAATTTTTTCGCCGTTCATCTCAGCAACTATTGAGTTTATTCTCATACCTTTATTGCCTACACAAGCGCCAACTGCGTCTATGTTTGGGTTTTCAGAATATACTGCAATTTTAGTCCTGTAACCTGCTTCTCTTACGATGTTTTCAATTACTACTTCACCGCTTGCAATTTCTGGCACTTCAAGTTTAAATATTTTTCTTACAAAGCCAGTATTAGAACGGCTAACTTGTACCATAGGTCCATTAAAAGAATCCTTTATTTTTTTAACATAAACTTTAATTCGGTCGCCTATGTTGTATCTTTCCCCTGGTATTTGGTCTTGCTCGCCCATAACTGCTTCAAATTGATTTGCGCCAATTTCAACAAACACGTTCTTGCCGTCTATTCTTCTAATTATAGTGGTAATAAGTTCATCTTCTTTTTCCGCTAGTTCGTCCATTGTTACATCTTTTTCCATCTCTCTTAGTCTTTGCATAACAACTTGTTTTGCGGTTTGTGCTGCAATTCTTCCAAAGTCTTTTGGCTTTTCTTCTTCCATTACCATATCGCCAAGTTTATAAGACTTCTTTAACTCTCTTGCTTCGTCTAGACTTATTTCCTTGTCTGGATTTTCAACTTCTTCAACAATTGTCTTGTATGAATAAATTTTTATTCCATTTTTTTCTGGTGAAAGTTTTACGACAGCATTTTTCGCTTCGCCATAACTCTTTTTATAAGCCGCAGTTAAAGCAGCCTCTAAAGCCTCAACAAATAGCTCCTTTTTAATTTTTCTTGTTACTTCAAGGTCTTCTAATGCCTTAAAAAATTCCTTATTAACCATTCTTTATTCTCCTAAAATTTAATTATTAATAATGCTTTTTCAATTTTATCAAATTCAACTTTTAACAATTTACCCTTTTGATTTATTGTTAAAACATTGTTTGTAACATCTTTTAATGCGCCTGTAATGCTTTTTTTGTTGCCGTCTGGCGCTATAAAGTCAATTTCTAGTTCTTCATTTAGGTTTCTTTCAAAATCTCTAATAGTTTTTAGAGGTCTATCAAGCCCTGGCGAAGAAACATTAAAGTTATATGGCATATTTTGAGTTGGGTCAAGAGCGTCAAGTGGCTCGTCCAACGCCCTACTTACAATTTGGCAATCGTCAAGTGAGACACCGCCGTCCTTGTAAATAAAAAGTGTCAAATTCATACTTCCGTCTTGTTCTTTATACTCAACATCAACCAATTCATAGCCTAGTTTTTCAAGAATTGGAAGTGCCATTTCGCGCACTTTGTTTTCAACAATTTTGTTATCCATCAATGCTCCTTTCTCAAAAAGTGAGAGCGGGCAACCCCACTCTCAACAGCCTACATATTTCTTACTTTACCATTCTATCATAAAAAACATATAGTTGCAAGTAATTATTTTATATTTTCTGCCAGTTTTAAAAACACCTGTGCGGTCGCTGCCGCGTCAAAATAGGCTCTGTGAGCGTTACTTAAGTTGATGTTTAAAAATTCACAAACGCTCTTTAATTTATAGTTTCTAAGCCCATGAATGTATTGCCTTGCCATAATTAGGGCATCGCGTTGTTCGTTGTCAAAATTATAGCCATTTTGGCGACCGTAATAGTTTATAAATTTATAGTCAAAATCAATGTTATAGGCAACAAGTACACTGCCGTAACAGAACTTATAAAAGTCGGCTATTGCCTCACCTGTTTTTGGTGCACCTATAACCATATCGTTAGTTATGCCGTGTATTTGCGTTGCGTCTAGTGGTATTTCCTCTTCTGGGTCCACAAAGGTAGAAAACTTCTCAGTTATTTTGCCATTTTCTATTTTTACTGCGCCAATTTCAACAATTTTGCAGTCCTCATAGTTTAAACCTGTGGTCTCTAAGTCAAAGACAACAAAAGTGTTGTTTTTTATATAGTCGTTTTGTTCCTTTTCCTCTTCAAAAAGGCTCGCTTGCCCTATTGTTTCAAAAGGCTCAGGAAAAACATATCTATAATTGGCTGGCACATTTTTAAACTTTGTAACTTCTTTTGGCTTTTCCAAAATTTTTACGCGAGTTATATGCTTAACTTTTAGGCTTAGTTTGCTATTATATTCTTCAACATCACCAGTCAAAACAACTTGCATTCCGTCAGCCAGTAGTTGAGCCTTTTCAATGGTACTACTATTAGGAAAATATACTGCATTTAACTCTTTTCCAGCACTCTCCAAGTAGAAAGAGTAAAAAGTCTTTTTTACCTCTACTATTTGCTCTTCTTCTGTTCCACCTTGCTTTTGTTTTTTGTTAAACTCACGCTCATTTAAATACTTTATTGTTCCTGCAACACTTACTTGTGTTTCTGGTGAGCGAATTGCTGATACGCAATAAGGTTTTATGCTGGTTTCTTGCCCTATTAACTGTTCTATAACTTCAACCTTTACTACGCTTTTTTCAACCTCTTCTTCGCCCTCTAATTCCTCTAAAATTTCAAGTTGTTTTTTCTCTAAAATGTTGGAATTTAGCGCTTCTTTTACCTCTTTTAATTCAATTACAAAGTTATATAAAAATTTGTCGTTTAAGTGCCTTTCAAGGCTCTCTTTAAACTTTGTAATTTGGTTTTCAAATACGTAATCTTTCAAATATGGAAGAGTAAGTTTAACAAAATTTTCCTCTTCTGCAAGTTTTAATTCGCCATACTTTACAACAGCGAGCATAGACGGATAATTATTTTCTAAAAACTCTTTTGTTATCATTTTTATGTAAGGCTCATCGTAAAAACTTTTTATGTATTTTATTTCTACATTTAGGCTTTCGTCTTTTATTTCATTTAGCATATAATCTTTCATTACACTTAAAATTTCTTCTTTTTGCTCGTCGGTAATTGCACCAATTTCATTTGGGTACAAAAAGACTAGGTTTAGCGTATTTTTATCTTTGTAATAATTTATGCCACCCATCTTTAAAAAAGCATATTTACTGTAAGTTTTTTGATTAAGATATTTTAATAAATTTTCCAATTTTTTGTCCTTTTAATTATATATCATTAGGCAAATAGCATGTGGTAAAAGTCCGCAAAGAGCACAAAAGCAAGTAGCACCACTAGTCCAATAGTATGAATTTTTGCTTCAAGTTCTCTATTTACTGGCTTACCCCTAATCCATTCAATACCTACAAACACCATTCGCGCACCGTCTAGTGCAGGAATAGGAAGTAAGTTAAATACAGCCAAGTTTACTGCAATTAAAGGTAGCAAAACCACAAATCCAGCAAGGCTTGCTTGAGTATAACTTGCGATTATAGTGATTGTTGTAATAGGTCCACCTATTGCACTTAAACTTGCCCTTCCTGTAATTAGTAGTAAGAAGAAGGCTAAAATTTTATAAGCCATACCTATGACAAAGTAAAAACTCCTTCCTAACGCCTCAAAGAATGGGAAGGCATAAAGTTTTATTGTTATCCCTAAAACATTGTTGAATACTGGGTTATTTTCCTCATCTAAAACTGGTTGACCCTCGCCGTCAAGTGCTGGAACAGCATATAATGAAACAGTTATATCCATTTTTTCGTGGTCTCTTTCAATGTTAAGTGTAAATGGCTCGCCAACTGTTTGCTCTGCAAGCAAAACACTTATACTTGTGTCTGTAACAAAGTTAATTTCTTCGCCGTTTACGCCCCAAATTACATCATTTTCTTGTATAATTCCATAATTTGCGCTCTCTGCGTCTACTGTTGCAACTTGCGGAATGTCATAGCCATAAGCAGTAAGCAAAATTACGGCAAAAACTATTGCCGATAAAAAGTTAAAAAATGCACCCATAAAAAGCACAATTAGCCTCTTCCAAGGTTTTTGGTTATTAAAGGCCTTAGGGTTGTCATTGTCATCTTCGTCCTCACCTTCAAAAGCGCAGTAGCCACCTAGTGGAATAAGCCTAATTGAAAAATCTTCACCGCTTTTATTTTTGCGTGAAAAAAGTTTTTTTCCAAAACCTATTGAAAATTCTTTTATTCCAAAACCAAGTTTTTTACCTGCCAAATAGTGCCCTAATTCGTGAATTGTAATCATTAGTAAAAGCACTAATATTGCAATAAATATGTAAAAGACATTTGATAATAGGTCTGTAAATGTTGTTGCTAATAGTGATATGCCCATTTTTTCTCCTTCAAATTAAATTTTTGCTTTTATAAAAGCACAATCATAAAAAATATAAAACTAAATACGGCATTAAAAAGTATGCCGTCAAGTCTGTCCATAAAACCGCCGTGTCCCGGTAACACGGAACTAAAATCTTTTGCCCTTGCCCTACGCTTAATGTATGAGGCAAATAGGTCTCCAATTTGACTTATTATTGAGGCTACAAAGCCATAAATAATGAATAGCCAAAATTGTATGCCTGCCGCACTAAACGCATCTCCAAGTGGTGTAAACCAACTAGCGAGTAAAAATAAGGCAACAGCCATAACCATTCCACCAAATAGTCCACCAATAGCACCTGAAATTGTCTTTTTAGGGCTTATAAGCGGTGCTAATTTAGGCCCTTTTAGCGTCATTCCAACTAAAAGTGCCAAAGTGTCTGTAGCCATAGTGACTAGGAACACTGTTACAAGTAAAAATAGTCCCAAATTTACACCTGTATAGGCGTTTACTGCACCAGTAAATAGGTTAAGTTCTTGTATGTGATTAAGTAAATACATAGGCACAAACAAAAGTGTTGGATAAATCATAATAAATAGGGTCAACATACTCTTTTTGTAGGAATATTCATATATTCCAAGTTTTGATGCCTTAAAATTTTCATCTTCTTCCACTGTTCTTTTGTTAAAGAAACCCATAGCAAAACTTATTGAGAACATAACTATTAAAATTATTAAATAGCCGAGTATGAATTGTGAAAGGCTAAACTGAGCGTTTATGCCCCAAATTGTCATTATAAAAGTTATCGTGGCAAAAGTTGCCTCTAAGCCCATAAAATTTGCTCTGCCAGAGCGCAAAAACACTCGCGAAACCTCTAACGCACAAACTATAGAAAGTATTGCAATAAAGCCGTCAAAAACATATAAATTAACCTCTCTAAACAAAAAGGCAAGGGCTAACCCAAGTGTTATAAATATTGCCGTTATTGTGCGTTCTCTCATAATATTTTTACCTTTTATCTGTCTTGATATTGCCAAAGCGCCTGTTTCTTGATTGATAGTTTAAAAGTGATTTTATTAACTCTTTTTTGTTAAAATCTGGCCATAAAACCCTAGGAAAATGCCACTCGGAATAAACCGCTTGATACGGCATAAAATTGCTCGTTCTATGCTCGCCACTCGTCCTTATTATTAAGTCTGGATCTGGCAAATCTTTTGTGTATAAATAGTCTTTAAATAAAGTTTCATCTACACTGTTTATGCCGTCTTTTAATATGTCGTTAATTGCCTTTAAAATTTCTGCTCTTCCGCCATAATTTATTGCAATATTTACAACAAAATTATTGCACTCTTTTGTCTTTTCAACCGCCGAGCGTATTTCGTCTGCAATGTCCTTAGGAAGTGCGCTTAAATCGCCACTTGTCATAAGTTTTATGTCTCTATTTTTGTACTCAGATATGTCCTTTTTTATGTACTCTCTAAGTAGGTCAAAAATTGTGTCTACCTCGTCCTTTGGACGCTTGCAATTCTCGGTAGAAAACACATAAAAACTCATATATTTTATGCCTAAATCGGTACAATTTTTAATGGTATTACCGACAGCCTCAACACCATATTTGTGCCCTACTGTTCTAGGTAAACCCCTTCTATTTGCCCAACGCCCATTGCCGTCTATTATAAACGCAATATGGCGAGGCATTTTGTCTTTGTTTAATAGTTTTTCGTTGTTTTTAAAAATATTCATGCTGCCCCTATATTTCAATTAAAAATCGGTCGGTTAGAACCTCTAAATGGTTATTTTTTAACTCTTTTATTCTAACGACTAGTTCTGTATCATATTTTGTTAAATTCGTGCCGTTTTCTTTTAATGTAACTTTAAACCCAAGTTTTTCAAGTTCAGAAAGCACCAACTCTTTATTTCGTCCAATAAACTCTGTAAAGTCCATTATACTTCCATTATTTCCTTTTCTTTGTTCTTGCATAATAGGTCAATATCTTCAGTTGCTGCATCTACCTCTTTTTGAACTGCGTTTTCAGCAACCTTTAAGGTATCTTCGGTTAAAATACTTTCCTTCTTCATTTCTTTTAGCATATCATTAGCATTTTTGCGTTCATTTCTAACCGCAATTTTTGCTTCCTCTGCCATTTTTCTTATTGTCTTAACAAATTCTTGCCTTCTCTCAGTAGTTAGCACTGGAAAAACAAGGCGTATTACTCTACCGTCATCACTTGGAGTTAAACCCAAATTTGCCTCGTTAATTGCCTTTACTACTTCCTTAATCATGCTGGTGTCCCATAGAGAAATAACAAGCATCCTTGCCTCTGGAGCACTTATGTTAGACATTTGATTAAGTGGTGTAGGATTGCCATAATAGTCTACCATTACCCTATCTAAAATTTTAGGATTGGCTCTACCAGCTCTAACAGTTGATAGTTCGCTCCTATAAAAATGTAAACTCTTTTCTATGCCACTTTTAAGCTCTTCAATAACTTCATCGTACATTTAAATTTATCCGCCTTTGTATTATATTTGTTACTCTTTTAATTTTACTAAAATTTACTAAATAAAGCAAATGAATAGAATAAAAGAAAATTATAAAATAACATAATTGGTTTTTAGCACATAAAAAAACTGTAATTTTATATGGTGTTATTGGTAATATTTTTTAATTTTACTAAAATACATAAATATTACATCATTAATCAAATTTAGAGCATAAAAAAAACTGTAATTTGCGTTAAAGTCAAGGCTCGTGGTATTTTGTCTAAGCAGGAGTTGACTTTAATGTCAATGACTGTTTAGCAAAGTGTCACAGTAAACGATGAATTTAACCAAATTACAGTTTTAAAATTAATTTTTAACTTGACTCATAACTTCTTCAGCAAAATTGTCTTGTCTTTTTTCAAGACCTTCGCCAAGTTCATAACGAGTGAAACGCCTAATTACAAGTTTTTCACCAATTATTAAAGTTGCGTCGTTCATTACATCTCTTATAGTCTTGTCTGGGTCCTTAATAAATGGTTGTTCCATTAAAACTACTTCTTTGTAATATTTTTTTACTCTGCCTTCAATCATTTTATCAACGATATTTGCAGGCTTTCCTTCTGCTAGTGCTTGCTCTTTGTAGATTGCACGCTCTCTATTTACCATTTCCTCAGAAAGGTCTTCAGTATTTACTACTTCTGGTTTAGAAGCGGCAATGTGCATAGCTAGGTCTTTTACTAATTCTTGGAACTTTTCGTTCTTTGCTACGAAGTCTGTCTCTGAGTTAACCTCAATTAGTACTCCGATTTTTCCACCCATGTGAATGTAAGAACCAATCATGCCCTCTGCGGCAATTCTTCCAGCCTTTTTGGCTACAGCGCTTACACCTTTTTTTCTCAAAAAGTCTTTTGCATCTTCCATATTGCCGTTACATTCTGTTAGAGCCTTTTTACAGTCCATCATTCCTGCACCAGTAAGTTTTCTTAATTCTACTACATCTTGTGCCGTAAACATAATTATTCTCCTTTTATATTTTTATGAGTATTTATTACTCTTCAACTTTTGTTTCAGTTGCTTTTTTTGGTTTAGCTGTTTTAGCAGGTTTTGCCTCTTCCTCTACCTTTTCTTCAGCAACCTTTTTAGGTTTTGCTGTCTTTGGTTTTGGTGCTGCAACTACTTCTTCAACTTCTACTTTAGGCTCTGCTTCTTTAACTTCTGCTACTTGTTCCTCAGTAGTTACTTCTGCAGTTTGTCCCTCGTGTGCTTCAATAATAGCGTTAGCCATAACTTCAGCAATTAATTTAACTGCCCTTATAGCGTCATCATTACCAGGAATAATAACATCTACATCGTTAGGATCACAGTTAGTGTCAACAAGACCAACAATAGGAATGTTTAAAACTCTTGCTTCCTTTACTGCAATGTGCTCCTTTTTAGGGTCAATAATAAATAATACGCCAGGAAGTTGTGTCATCTCCCTAATACCGCCAAGGTTCTTTTCAAGTTTTTCTCTTTCAAGTTTTAATTTAACTACTTCTTTTTTAGGTAGAAGGTCAAATTCACCCACGGTCTCCATTTTATCTATTTTGTTTAATCTGTCTACTCTTGTTCTAATGGTTTTAAAGTTAGTTAAAGTACCACCTAACCACCTAGAATTAATGTAGAACATACCGCACCTTTCAGCCTCTTCCTTAATAGCATCTTGTGCTTGTTTTTTTGTACCAACGAATAGTACAGTTTTGCCTTCCTCTGCTCTTGCCTTCATAAAAGCATAAGCCTTTTCAACAAGTTCAGCAGTTTTTTCTAGGTTAATAACGTGAATGTCATTCCTAGATGTGAAAATGTATTCCTTCATTTTAGGATTCCATTTTCTAGTTTGATGTCCGAAGTGAACACCAGCTTCCAATAGTTGTTTCATTGAAATTACAGACATTTTTTTCTTTCCTCCTTGTTTTTTGACCTCCCCACTGCGTTAAAACTCCTATAACAACCAAAAAAAATTGGCAACCGCCATAGAATAACAATGGGTGTGTAATTTTTGAACCTCTTTATTTTAACATACTAAATAATAAAAATCAATGATAATGAGCAAAAAAAATGCTCAAATTGTGTCATTTTGACGGCATTTATGCATAAAAAAACTTTAAACTAGTGCCAAGTCTAAACCAGCATAAATTTAAAGTTTTTAAATGTTATTTTCCTTCGTCTTCATCTAGAAGTCTGTAGTACTCTTCAAATATTCTGTCAATAACGTTATTGTCTTGCTCTACTGCCAAAATATCTTCGCCGTTTTCGTCCTCAAATAAAGCAAAAACTATTGCTTCATCTTCCTCAACGCCTTCCATTTTCTCTGCTGGTTTTAAAATTGCATAAGCCTTATTGTTAAAAGGAATAATTGCAACTTGCTCAAATGTTACTGCCTTGTCGTTCTCATCATATAAAACGATTGGTGAGTCATCATCTGCATCTAAAAGTGCCTCAATTGGATTCCTTAACTCTTGTTCTTCTTTTTGTACTTTTGCTTCTTTTTCTTTTTTCATAAAATTCTCCTTTTTATACAGGCTTAAAGCCTATCCAAATAATTTTGCAAAATTATCGTCGCTGCCATTTTGTCTACAAGACCTTTTTGTTGCCTCTTTTTTTTAGAACGCACAGATTCAATAATTAAATCTTGCGCTTCAAGCGAAGTAAGCCTCTCGTCAACATAGACAATTTTAGCGGTTATGTGTTTAAGAAGTTCGTCGGCAAATTGTTTTGTAACTTCAACCCTTTTGCCCTCTGAGCCGTCCATATTTAGTGGAAGCCCCATAACAACAGTTTCAACTCTATTTTTGTTTATTAACTCGGAAAGATAATTAATATCACTCTCTAAGTCTTTTCTTAAATATGTTTCTAAACCTGTTGCAAGTATTTTTAGCTCATCACTCATGGCAATACCAATTCGTACATCGCCAAAGTCAAGTGCCATTACCCTCATAATCACCTCTTAATACTCATAAAGTTTAACATAAAAAACGCAATAATCAAAACAAAAATTGTTATGTTTTTTTATTGCGCTAAACTATTTTCTAACAAAAAATAGCCGATTTGGCTATTTTTGATTATTCTGCGTCAATGTCGCTATCGCCGTCGCTACTTTCCTCGGTTTCGCCCTCTTCTGAAGCGTCATTTGTACCGCTCTTTTTTGCTTTACGCTCTTTCTTTTTCCTGTAATTTTGTACGGCGTCATAAATTGCTTCTTCTGCTAGTACGCTACAATGAATTTTTTGTGCTGGAATCTCTCCCATTTCACTTAAAATTTGCTCGTTAGTAATTTGAAGAGCCTCCTCAACAGTCTTGCCCTTTAACATTTCGGTCGCTATTGAAGTACTAACTATTGCAGCAGCACAACCAAAAGTTTTAAATTTGGCGTCTACTATTACGTCGTTTTCTATTTTTAAATAAATACGCATAATGTCCCCGCATGCGGCGTTTCCTACCTCGCCAACGCCCTCAGCGCCACGAATTTCACCAACATTTTTTGGGTTCATAAATATATCCATAACTTTTTTACTATACATTATTCTTTCGCTCCTTTATATTTTTTTGTAAGAGGAGAAATTGCCCTCAACTTTTTAACAATTACCTCTAATTTGTCTATTGTGTAATCAATATCTTCTTTGGTTACTGCCTTATTAAATGAGAACCTTATTGCCCCATTTGAAAGTTCGTGACTAATACCCATAGCCTTTAAAACGTGTGATTGTTCTAGACTGCCTGACGAACAAGCACTTCCTGTAGAAACCGCAACGCCTTCAAGGTCAAGCATAAGCATAATAGACTCGCCCTCAATAAAGTCAAAAGAAAAGTTACTAATGTGAGGTAAGCGTTGTACTGGGTGACCGTTTAGGTGCACGCCCTCTATTCTAGCGTTTAACTCTTTTACAAAATAGTCTCTCAAACTTTTTAATTTTTGGTTGTTTGCGTGCATATCTCTAACTGCTACTTCCATAGCCTTACCAAAACCAACCGCTGCTGGCACATTGACTGTTCCCGCACGCTTAGAATATTCTTGGCTGCCGCCTTGAAGTAGGTTATTAATTTTCACGCCCTTTTTAACGTACAAAGCACCCATGCCTTTTGGTCCATAAATTTTGTGCGCAGACATCGTCATAGCGTCAACATTTAGGTTTTTTACGTCAAAACTTATGCTACCTGTTGCTTGAACTGCGTCAGTGTGGAATAACACCCCACGCTCCTTTACAGTCTTTGCAATAGCATTTAGGTTTTGAATTGTGCCAACCTCGTTGTTGGCCGTCATAATTGATACTAAAATTGTATCGTTATCTAAGTAGTGAATAAGTTTTGCTAGGCTAACTATGCCATATTTGTCAACTGGCAAATAGGTTACTTTAAAGCCCTCTTGCTCTAATTGTCTGCAACTTTCAAGCACAGATGGATGCTCAATTTGTGAAGTAATAATGTGATTACCCTTTTTTCTGTTGGCGTAGGCTAAACCTTTAATTGCCCAGTTATTTGCCTCTGTTCCGCCAGAAGTAAAGTAAATTTCACTAGCATTTGCCTTTATTGCCTTTGCTATTTTGTCCCTTGCCTCATCTAAAAGTGCTGCCGCCTCTCTGCCAAAACTATGTAGGCTATTTGCGTTGCCATAAAATGTGTCAAAAACTGGCAACATCTCTTGCAATACTTCTCCGCTTACATAGGTTGTGCTTGCTGCATCTAAATAAACTCTTCTTTTCATAAAACTCCTCTTTAATTATTTTCTATCATACTCTTTAGACTTGTATTGTCTAAGACTTTGTTAATTTCATCATACAAATTGCTAAAAATTGCCTTATTAGGACATTTTGTGTTCGTGCAACCGTCAAGACAGTCAACAATTAATACTTCGCCTTCTAGCGCCCTAATAATATCGCCGACCGATATGTTTTCAGCACCTCTACTAAGTTCGTAACCACCATTTATGCCGCGAGTGGTCTTAATTAAATTGTTTACGCGCAAAACTCCCAAAAGTTTTTCTAAATAAGGGGCACTTACTCCACTAAACGTTGCCAAAGTCTTTAATGATAATGGTTCATTTGTCGTGTTTTTGCCTAAATAATACATAGCTCTTAAACCATAGCGTGACTTGGCTGATAGCTTCATAAATAACCTCCTTTAATTCCTACCAATATGGTCTGATATTGAATATGATATCACACAAAAAAGGCACTGTCAACAGTAATAATGCATATAAATTTTTGACAACAAAAAACCGAGCAATTACTCGGCTTTAATTTGTTTTTATAGATGATTGTTAATCATTTCAAGTAGCATATTTTTTGGACGTAAACCTATTAGTTTTTCTTCCATCTCGCCGTTTTTAAATAAAATCATTGTTGGAATACTCATTACCATATAACTCCTTGCGGTATATGGGTTTTGGTCTACATTTAGTTTTGCAATAATAGCCTTATCGCCTAGTTCGTTTGCAACTTCCTCCAAAATTGGGGCAATCATTTTGCAAGGTCCGCACCAATCAGCATAAAAGTCTACTAGTACTGGTTTTTCGCTATGTAAAACTACTTCGTGAAAGTTTGCATCTGTTACATAAATTGGTTTTGTCATAATTTTCTCCTTATTATTAAAATAAAATATTATTAAATCGTGCTTATTTTAGCATATACATTTTAAATAGTCAAGCAAAATAATTATAAATTTATAACTATTTTTTAACCACTAATTATGTTGTTAATAACTTTTGCGGCTAACACCGTTCCACACATGGCTGGGTAATAAACCACACTGCCAACTGGCTTTAATTTTTGTGGAGGTTCCTTTGTATAAACAACAGTCAAATTATTTACGCCTCTATCTTTTAGTAGTTTACGCACCTTTTTTGCCAAACTATCGTAACTCGTTTTAAATATGTCAACCACTTCAAAGTGAGGAATACCGCCCCTGTTACCTGCGCCCATAGCACTTATAATTTTAACATTTAACTCTTTGGCATAGGCAATTAAGTCAATTTTATTGTCTAAAATGTCTATTGCGTCAACAACATAGTCATAGTTTTGTAATTTAAAAAACTCTTTTGTCTCGGCACTAAATTTTTTATCTAACGCCAATAAATTTAAACTTGGATTGATGTCTTTTAGCCTATTTTGCATTACTTCAACTTTTTTCTTGCCTAAAGTGGAAGTTAGTGCAATTATTTGCCTATTTAGGTTGCTAACAGAAACCGTGTCAAAGTCTACAATGGTTAAACTGCCTACTCCTGTACGAGTAAGCATTTCACACACATAGCCACCAACGCCACCAACGCCAAATACAATGACTTTAGCATTTTTTAATTTTTCAATGGCTTCGTCGCCTAAAACCAATTTTGTTCTCTCTTCAAAACCCATAAATTTACGCCATTATATACTTTGCTTTTCTTTTGCCAAATTTTATAAATTCAACAGCCTCTTCAAAGGTCATTGGCTCTTGTACGCCATTTTTCATATTTTTTAATTCAATAAAACTATTATCGCTTGCAAACATTACAAACTTAGCACCTATTTTATTTGCGTAGTTTAATTGGGCGTTTAAACCCCTCTCAAGTAGATCAACTTCTGCACTCACACCTCTTTCACGAAGTTCGTTTGCAACTTCAAGAGCGTTTACAACCTTATCGCTACTTATTACATAAACATCAACGCCTGCTGGCTCTGGAATGCTTATTTTAAACTCGTCAAGTAACATAAGTACGCGCTCTAAGCCCATACCAAAACCAACTGCTGGTTCAGGCTTTCCGCCAAGTTCTTCAACCAAATTATTATAACGACCGCCACCGCAAATAACTTTGCTTGGACCCTCAATGTCGTCCCCTATAATTTCAAAAACTGTTCCAGTGTAATAGTCTAGTCCTCTTACAATTTTATCGTTAACTGTATATTTTATATCTTTAACAGTGAGTTCTTTTTTAACCGCTTCAAAATGTCTCATGCTCTCTTCACTTAAACTATTTAATATGCTTGGAGCGTTCTTTACAACTTCCTTTTCCATATCTACTTTGCAGTCAAGTAGCCTTAATACATTTGTGTTATATCTGTTTTGGCAATCAGAGCATAAATCATTTAGTTGATTTTTAAAATAGTCTCTTAATTTCGCCTTATAGTTTTCTCTATCACCTTCGTTTCCTATGCTGTTAATGTTTACGCTTACATTTTTTATGCCAAAACTTTTAATAAAGTCAACTGCTACCATAATTACTTCTGCATCGGCAAGTGGACTATTTGAACCAAAGTATTCTATGCCAAATTGATGATGCTCGCGAAGTCTACCTTTTTGTGGTCTTTCATACCTGAAAATTGAACTCACATAATAGCATTTAATTGGTTGAGGCTCGTTAAATAAGCCGTTTTCAATATAACTTCTTACGACGCCAGCAGTACCCTCTGGTTTTAGGGTTATGCTTCTATCGCCTTTGTCTAAAAAGGTATACATCTCTTTATTTACTATGTCTGTGCTATCACCAACACCGCGCAAAAATAGTTCGGTCGCCTCAAACATTGGGGTGCGAACTTCCTTAATATTGTAAAGGCGTGTTACCTCTTTAATTTTGTCTTCTAAGTAGTGCCACTTGTAACTCTCGTTAGGTAAAACATCCTTCGTACCTTTTTGTGCAGTAATAATTTGTCCTTTCATACTTTCTCCACTCAAATTTTATATGATTTCATTATAGCAAAAGCCAGTTTAAAGGTCAATCTTTCAACTTATATTATTAAAACTACCTAAAAACATACTTGACGCCCAAAAAAAGTTTTAATTTTAGTAAGTGCACTTGTTTTGTAGGCTTTAATTGGTGCAAGTATTAGGCTCACACGGTTTTGTTCAAGCAGGAGTGTATACAATAATACACGACTGTTTGACAACAGCCGTGTAGTAAACGGAATAATTGTGCTAATTAAAGCCTACAAAACGTATTTGGTTAGGTCATACTTTTTAATAGTAGTCTTTAAAGCCTTGTCAATGTAGGCTTTGTCTATTACTACTTGCATTTCTGGGTGGTCGCCACTTGCGTTAAAGGATATGTCTTCTAGCACTAATTCCATAATGGTATGTAGCCTTCTTGCGCCTATGTTTTCTGACGTATCGTTTTCTTTTTCTGCTATTTCTGCAATTTTTTCTAGTGCGTCCTTAGTAAATGTTAGGTCTATATTGTCTACTTTTAGTAGTTCAATATATTGAAGAGTTATTGCGTTTCTTGGCTCTTCCAAAATTTTAATAAAGTCTTCTTTGGTTAGGTTTTTAAGTTCTACCCTGATTGGAAACCTACCTTGAAATTCTGGTATCAAGTCCTCTAGTTTTGCAATGTGGAAAGCACCTGCGGCAATAAACAAAATGTGATCTGTCTTCAAAATGCCGTACTTAGTGTTTACAGTACAACCCTCAACGAATGGCAAAATGTCCCTTTGTACGCCCTCTCGGCTAACATCTGGTCCATTGTGACTGCCCTTTGCAGCTATTTTGTCTATTTCGTCAATAAATACTATGCCCTCTTGCTCTGCACGCCTTATTGCCTCTTCGTTTACACTGTCTAGGTCAATAAGTTTTGCACTCTCCTCTGCTTGTAGCATTTTTCTTGCGTTTGCAACCGTAACTTTTTTATGCTTTTTCTTTTGTGGTAGCATACCGCCAAAAATGTTGCCTATGCTTACCGCTTCCATGCCTGGCATAAGTTCTACTGGTTTTGGGCTATCTACAACATCAAGTTCTATCATTTCTTCGTCATATTTGCCGTTAATTAAATTTTGCATAATTTGCTCGTGTTGAGTCTCTGCTGGAATGTCTACTTCCTTTTTTAAAGGGTAAATAATGTCAAATAGTCGTTTATTTACAATTTCAGTTGTCTTTACTGCAACTTCTTGCAACTTTTCTTCTTTTACCAGTCTTACTGCTACTTCTACTAGGTCGCGAATCATACTTTCAACATCGCGTCCAACATAGCCAACTTCTGTAAACTTAGTTGCTTCAACCTTTACAAAAGGTGCCTTTACTAATTTTGCAAGCCTACGCGCAATTTCTGTTTTACCTACGCCTGTAGGACCTTTCATAATTATGTTTTTAGGCGTAATTTCTTCCCTTAGTTCTTCATTTAATTTACTGCGTCTATAACGGTTTCTAAGCGCTATTGCAACGGCTCTTTTTGCCTCGTCTTGACCTATTATGTATTCGTCAAGTTCTTTTACTATTTGTTTTGGTGATAAATTCATTTTTACACCTCCTCTATTGTGATGTGATGATTTGTAAATACACAAATATCACCTGCTATTGATATTGCTTTTTCTGCAATTTCTTTTGCAGAAAGCGTTGTGTTTTCAACTAACGCTTTTGCGCTAGCGTAGGCATAGTTTCCACCACTTCCAATGGCACAAATGCCGTTTTCTGGCTCTATTACTTCGCCATTTCCACTTATGATTAATAGTTTTTCGCTGTCTGCTACTATCATCATAGCCTCTAATTTTCTTAAAATTTCGTCCGTCCTAAAAGCAAGCGCTAATTCGACCGCGCTTCTCATAAGGTTGCCCGAAAATTTGTATAACATCTCTTCAAACCTTGCACTCAAACTAAAAGCATCTGCAACTCCGCCTGCAAAACCTATTACGACTTTGTCGTCATAAATTCTGCGAACTTTTATTGCATTATTCTTCATAATGGTGTTTTGACC
Organism: Spirochaetales bacterium; assembly: GCA_050178795.1. GTDB lineage: Bacteria > Bacillota > Clostridia > Christensenellales > UBA1242 > STF1-184. The sequence goes on along the minus strand of JBFXFT010000004.1, from coordinate 69,626 downwards.
AAATGTTACTTGTCCGTCTCCAGCAATTGCTGTTTTGCCGTCTCTTTTAACGGCTACTATTGTCGTTCCTTCAAATTGATTCATAATTTTTATTCACCTTCCTTTATTTTTTCTTTTATTTCCGCAATAGAACGCTCATAAATTAATTTGCGTCTAGTGTTTTTATCTTTTATATTTTGCCCCATATCTTCAACTATTCCAAAATTAATATTCATAGGTTGAAAATTTGTTGGACTAGCGTTTACCATATAGTTTGGCATTGCGCCCATACAGGTCTTAGCGCTAAACTCAACAAATGGTTTGTTTTTTATGTGGTTTGCCATATTTATGGCGCAGTAAAGTCCACTTGATATGCTCTCTATGTAGCCCTCAACCCCACTTAACTGACCTGCCAAAAACAAGTTACTATATTTTTTTACTTGATAAAATTTGTTTAAAACTGCTGGTGCATTTACAAAAGTGTTCCTGTGCATAATTCCATAGCGCACAAACTCTGCATTTTTAAGTGCAGGTATTAAACTAAACACCCTTTTTTGCTCTGCAAAATTTAAGTTTGTTTGAAAGCCTACCAAATTATATAACTCGTTTAGCGTATTTTCTTTTCGTAATTGCACGATTGCATAATATTTTTCGCCAGTTTCAGGGTGAGATAGCCCAACAGGTTTTAATGGACCAAATAGTAGTGCCTTTTCGCCCCTTTTTGCCATAACTTCAACTGGCATACAACCCTCAAAAACCTTGTCGTTTTCAAAGTCTTTAAGTTCAATGGTTTTTGCACTTATAAGTTCTTTATAAAATAGGTCATACTCCGCTTTATTCATAGGGCAGTTTAAATAGTCGCCACCGTTTTTTCCCTTATCGTAGCGGTCTTTAAAAAATGATTTTGTTTTGTCTATACTTTCATCTGATACTATTGGTGCTATTGCGTCAAAAAAGTACAAGTAATCTTGCCCAAATAATTCTTTTAAATTTTGGCTTAGTTCGTCTGTTGTAAGTGGACCTGTCGCTATTATTGTAGGTACACTTACATCAATTTTGTTAACTTTTTCGTTTATTATGGTTATGTTTTTATTGCTTTTTAGTTCGTCGGTTATTGCCTTACTAAAGGCGCCTCTATCTACCGCCAAAGAACTTCCAGCAGGAACGCTTACCTTGTCTGCAACTCTTATTACTAAACTATCTAAAAGCCTCAATTCTTCCTTTAATAACCCTGCTGCATTTAGTGGGTCGTTAGAGCGAAGACTATTGCTACAAACAAGTTCTGCAAAGTTTTGATTTTTGTGTGCTGGCGTAAAATTAGTTGGCTTCATTTCGTATAGATTAACTTTTATGCCACGCTTAGCAAGTTGATAACTGGCCTCTGAGCCTGCAAGCCCAGCGCCTATTACATTTACTATCTTGTTATTCATTTTCCTCACCACTTGCCTCTTTTTTAGGCTTTGGCTCTACTCTTTTATAGGTACATTCTTCATTGCTACATCTAACTACAAACTCGTTTTTGTTTTCTTGTCTTGTCAAATAGTGTCCGCAATCTGGGCATTTTTCCTCTAACGGAATACCCCAAGATATAAATTTGCAATCTGGGTAACCAGAACAGCCATAAAATACCCTTCCAGTCCTACTCTTTCTTGCGTATACTGGTTTACCACAATCTGGGCACTTTGCCACTGGTTTTTCTTCCTCTTTTTGAAGACTCTTAATATTTTTACAAGTTGGATAATTTGGGCAAGCCAAAAATTTGCCATACTTACCCTCTTTTATTACCATGTTTGCACCGCATTTATCGCAAATAACATCGCTAACAACTGGTTCTAATTTAACTTTTGGCGCTTCTTGCCCTGCTTTTTTAATTAATTTTTCAAACCAATGATAGAACTTTGCAATTACGTCTTCTTTCCAGTCTATTCCATCTTCTGAAACGTCATCTAAGCGCTTTTCCATTCTCGCTGTAAAGTCAACATCTACTATGTCTGAAAAGTACTTTTCAAGCATATCTGTAACTACCATACCAAGTTCGGTTGGTTTTAGTTTTTTGCCGTCTTTTTCTGTATATTTTCTAGTTGCAAGCGTAGTAATTGTAGGCGTATAAGTCGCTGGTCTTCCTATGCCTTTTTCTTCCATCGCTTTTACTAGCATTGCCTCGGTATACCTTTGAGGTGGTTTTGTAAACTTTTGTTCCTTCAATATGTCTAGTAAATTTAAAATGTCACCCTCGTTAAGTTCAGGTAGTTTTATGTTGCTGCCTTTTTCCTCTTCTTCCTCATCTTCGGTCAAATAGTTTTTGTAGGCTGCCGTGTAGCCCAAAAATTTTACAGCCTTGCCTGTAACTTTTAAAATGTAACTATTTGCTTCAATATCTGCAATTACGCTATCATATTCAGCCTCTATCATTTGGCTCGCCAAAAAGCGCTCGTATATTAATTTATAAAGTTTATATTGGTCAGAAGTTACATATTTTTTAATCTCTTCTGGCTTAACGTCCATATTGATTGGTCTAATTGCCTCGTGGGCGTCTTGCGTCAACTCTTTTTGGGCATAATAGTTAGGTTTTGCTGGCAAATAGTTCTTGCCATAAACGGTCTCAATGTGCTCTCTTACCATTTTAATGGCGTCAGCACTTACCCTTGTAGAGTCTGTCCTTATGTAGGTTACAAGAGCGGTTTTACCCTCTGGCAAATTAACACCCTCATACAAGTTTTGAGAAACTTGTGTAGTGCGCTTTAAGTCCATACCCAATTTGTTTAGAGCGTCTTGTTGCATTGTGCTCGTAGTAAAAGGTGCTGGAGCGTGAACTTTAAGTACCTTTTTTGCTACTTTATTTACTGTAAATTTTGCATTTTTTAAATTGTTAAATACTTCATTTGCTTCTTCTTCATTTGCTACATTTGCTTTTTTGCCTTTATATGTAGCAAGTAAAGCCTTAAAAGTTGGTTTTTGACCGCTTTTTTCAAGTAGTGCGTTTATTAACCAATACTCTTGCGGTTTAAAAGCCAAAATTTCCTTTTCTCTATCTACAAGTAGTTTAAGTGCAACGCTTTGCACCCTACCTGCGCTAAGTTTTGGTTGTATTTTGTTACTTATAATTGGAGATAATGTATAGCCAACTATGCGGTCAAGTACGCGCCTTGCTTGTTGGGCGTCTACCAACTTTTGGTCTATTGCCCTTGGGTGCTTTAGTGCCTCTTCAATGGCTTTTTTACTAATTTCGTTAAATACTACCCTGCATTTTTCGTCTTTTGGTATGTCTAAAACATAAGCGACGTGCCATGCAATGGCCTCTCCTTCTCTATCTGGGTCGGAAGCAAGATAAATTTTATCTGCCTTAGAGGCCTTTTCTTTTAATTGTTTAATTATGTCTTTTTTGTCTGGCATAATTGCATAACGTGGCGAAAAATCGCCCTTAATATCTACTGACAAGGTCTTTGAAGGCAAGTCTCTTACATGTCCTTTTGTTGCAAAAACGGTATAGTTACTTCCCAAATATTTTTTTATTGTATCTTTTTTACCTGCACCTTCTATAATAACTAAATTCATTTATTCTCCTTTATTTTTACACTTCATATAAATTGCCTGGCAATTTTTTTATTATTCCACGAACTTGCATAGTTGTCAACAAACTGTTAAGGGTTTTAGTGTCAAAGTTTGTTTTTTCTAAAAGTTCGTCATAATGACACTCTTCATTTCCTATTATGTTTATTATAATTTGCTCGTCCATAGTTAGTTGCAAACTTGGTCTAGAAAGTACGCCCTTATAACTGTTTGTTTTGCCGTAATTTTCTAAAATGTCGTCCGCACTTGTAACCATAGCGCCTTGCAAACTTTTAATTATTTGATTGCAGCCAGCACTTGCTGTGCTGTCAATATTTCCAGGAACTACAAATAGGTCTCTTCCTGCCTCTATTGCGTACTCTTTTGTATGCATAGAACCGCTTTTTTCGCCAGCCTCTGTAATTAGCACTCCTTTACTTATTCCCGCAATAATCCTATTGCGGACAGGAAAATGAAAGCCTGCTGGTTTTTGGTCTGGCTTATATTCGCTAATTAATAGCCCTTTTGCCACAACTTCTCTACTTAAACCGACATTTGCATAAGGGTAAATTTGGTCTACCCCACCACCTAAAACTGCAATCGTTTTGCCACCATTTTCAAGTGCTGTTCTATGCGCTATCGTGTCTATTCCATCTGCTAAACCGCTAACTATTGTAAAGCCATTTAACGCTAATTCTTTTACAAAACTCTCGGTAACCTTTTTGCCATACCTCGTTGCCCTTCTTGTTCCTACAACAGCTAAACACTCGCTATTTAATAGCGACAAGTCTCCACGGCAATATAAAACTAACGGAGGAGTTGCCGTTTCCTTTAATAAGTTTGGATATTCTTTAGAAAACAAAGTAACTAAACTTACTTTTATTTTTTCATATTCAAAAATTTGCTTGTCAATAAAATTTTCATCTAAGGCATAAGCCATTTTATTAAATTCGTCTGCCTCTAAAATACTTTTTACTTTATTAAAGTCGTTTTTAAAGTTTGCAAATAACTCTTTTGGAGAGGCATACATATTCAACAATTCATACTTGCGTTTTATTGTTAAATTATCAAAAATGTCTAGCCAAATTATTGCTTTTTCATCTTTTGTAAACATATTTCCTCCCTATTATACAAAATATTTGCGGTCTAGTGACCTATATTGTATTGCCTCCGCTAAATGTTCTAACTTAATGTCTTCGCTGCCCTCTAAATCGGCAATAGTTCTTGCCACTTTTAAAATTCTGTTATGTGCCCTAGCACTTAAATTTAAACTTTCAAAAGCACCTTTTAAAAGTTTTTCTCCCTCTTCGTCTAGAATACAGTACTTTTTAAATTGGCTTTGCGTCATAGAGGCATTGTTGTGAATTTTGCTGTTTTTATAGCGTTCTGTTTGAATCTTCCTTGCAAAGTCCACCCTCTTTTTTATACTTGAAGACGGTTCTTCTTCCCTTGTACTTTTTAGGTCAGTATACTCCACACTGTCTACTTCTATGTGTAAATCAATCCTGTCCATAAGTGGTCCGCTTAGTTTATTTAAATACCTATGAATTTGACTTGGTGTACAACGGCAAGAATGTTTTTTGCTGCCATAATAACCGCAAGGACAAGGGTTCATACTTGCAATAAGAGTAAACCTTGATGGATACTCAGCAGTAAGTGCAGCACGGCTGACAACAATTTTGCCGTCCTCCAAAGGTTGCCTTAAAACTTCAATAGCACTCCTTGGGTATTCTGGCATTTCGTCCAAAAACAACACTCCGTTGTGTGCCAAACTAATTTCGCCAGGTTTACTGTTTTTGCCACCACCAGTAAGCGCTACTATGCTAGCCGTGTGGTGTGGCGCCCTAAATGGTCTACTTGTTATTATGCCTGTGCTACTATCTAAGACGCCTGCGATAGAATGTATTTTTGTCGCCTCTAAGGCTTCTGCAAAAGTCATATCTGGTAGTATGCTTGAAAAACACTTTGCAAGCATAGTTTTTCCACTGCCTGGAGGTCCTATCATAAGTACGTTATGACCGCCAGCCGCAGCAATTTCAAGTGCGCGTTTTGCACTCGCTTGACCTTTGACATCTTTAAAGTCGTTTATAGTTAAATTTTGATTTTTTACATTTTCAAATGAGTTAATTTTTATTGTTTCGTATTCGTCTATATTTTTAATTACATTGACTAACTCTTGCAAATTTTTTACTGCATAAACTTCCATTCCTGCAATAAAACTTGCTTCCAAACTATTTGCACTCGGTATTATTACTTTTTTGTAACCTTGTTCCCTAGCACTTATTAAAATTGGCAAAACTCCATTTACACGTCTTACATCGCCATTTAGCCCAAGTTCGCCTAAAATTATGTAATTTTTAGCATCCTCAATGTTGAGTTGCCCCGTAGCGCACAAAATGCCTGTCGCTATTCCAAGGTCATATAGCGAGCCCTCTTTTTTGGTGTTCGCTGGTGCTAAGTTGACAATAATTTTAACGGCTGGAAACTCAAAACCGCTATTTTTAATGGCAGAGTGTACGCGCTCTTTGCCCTCTTTGACCGCCGTGTCTGGTAGCCCTACCGTTTCATAACTAGGAAGACCGTTGTTTAAATCTACCTCTACTTCTACTAAATAACCATCTATTCCGTTTAAACCGAAACTCTTAATTTTTGCAAGCATAAATATCTCCAAAAGCATCTAATCAGTTTTTATTCTAGCACAAATGTTTTAAAAAAGGAAAAGAATTTTAGGCTAATATATATAAGAAAAGCAAAAACAATAAAAAACCAACTTAATTAAGTTGGTTTTAAATTTATCTTTGTTCTTTAATTTTAGCTTTTTTGCCAGTCAATTCTCTCAAGTAATTAAGTTTTGCCCTATTTACTTTACCTCTTCTAACAACCTCTATGTGGTCAATACGAGGGGAATGTAAAGGGAAAATTCTTTCAACGCCTATACCAAAAGAAATTCTTCTAACGGTAAAACTTTCACGAATGCCGCCGTTACTTCTTCCAATAACTACGCCTTCGTATGCTTGAAGTCTTTCCTTATTGCCTTCAACTACTTTAACAAATACTTTAACAGTGTCACCTACATTAAAATCTGCAACGTTGTCTTTAATTTGTTCTTTTTCAATAGCATCTACCAAATTCATAATGACTTATACCTCCTTGTTCTATCTAGACGTTCATAAAAGGTTATAAATTAGAGGACCGCCCGAAGTCACTTCGTAATAATAACATAATAAACGCAATATTTCAAGCGTTTTTTGTAACTTTTATTATTAATTTAGAGTAATTAAAATAAGTCCTTTTAATATGTTTAATTACTGCGCTTAAAAACAATATATTGACATTGTGAGGCATAAATGTTAAGATGTATGTATCACAATGATGTTGAGAGGTAAATATGAATAGCAATCCAACAACCATCAAAATAGTTTATGATTTTGATAAAACCTTATCAAGATTAACAAGCCAAGACTATGGTCTTTTTAAACCCCTTAATTTAGAAAATTCATTTGTTTGGCAAAAAACATTTAACTTTACAAAGGAACAAGGTGCCGAAATTTCTTTAATGTCTATGTATGTAACAATAGAAATGTTTAGAAAAGCTGGCATTAAGTTTACAAGGACTATTTTTGAAGACTTAGGCAAAAAAATTGACTTTCATAAAGGTGTTGAAGAGTGGTTTGACCACATAAACAACTTTGCTAGGGAAAATAATATAGTTTTAGAACATTATGTTGTTTCATCCAACTATGCACCAATAATCAATGGGACTAAAATAGCAAAACACTTTAAAAAAATTTATGGATGCGACTATCTTTACAATAAAGATGACGAGCCAATATGGCCAAAAATAAACATAACAACCAATAATAAACACTTCTTTTTGCATAGAATAAGCGCTGGAACACTGAATGAAATTGATATTGCAATTGACAGAGTTATTAGAAGAGATGATATTGATTTTTCTAACATGATTTATCTAGGAGACAGTATGGGCGACATTGCCGCATTTGAAGAGATGAAAAAATATGGTGGAATCTCTATTTGCGTTTATAATGGGGGCAAAAAACCAGACATGGTGGCACTAGAACAAAAACGTGTTTTAAATGAATATTTAAAGGCCGATTATAGTGAAGGCTCCGAACTTGCGAACTTTATTCAAAAATCAATACTAAATATTAAAGAACAAAGCATTAAAAAAGAAGAAAGTAAAAACTCACAAACAGAAAAATAAACAAAAAACGAGGGTTAACCCTCGTTTTTTTATTAAACACTTTTTAAAAACAATTTTTTAAGTGTGTAATTTCAGTATCTAAAATTTCTATAACATCAAATCTGCACTTTTCTTGCAGCAATTTATTTGCTTTTAAATACTGAGTTGCTAGTAGTCTTATTTTGTGCTGTTTATATGGTGTTACCGCCTCACGAGGTAGCCCAAAAGCCTTTGTGCTCCTTGTTTTTACCTCAACAAAAACTAGTGTGTCATCATCTTTTGCTATTATGTCAATTTCACCTAGTTTTGTGGTGTAATTGGTCTCTATAATTTTATATTTTTGTTTTTTTAGGTACTCGGTCGCTAAAATCTCGCCCTTTGTACCTGTTACTTTATTTAAAAATTTACCCATAACTACCCTTTTTTAAAATTTTTAATAAATGACTGCCTGTGTATAGGACATTCGCCATATTTTTTTATTTGCTCTATGTGATATTTTGTGCCATAGCCCTTGTGTTGTTTAAAATTGTAAAGTGGGTACTCTTCGTCCATTTTTAGCATAAATCTGTCCCTACTAACCTTTGCTAAAATGCTGGCGCACGCTATAACGTAGGATAGTTCGTCACCCTTTATTATTGCTTGATAGGGATAATTAATATCTAACTTATCAACGGCGTCTATTAATACCATATCTGGGTGCACCGAAAGACCATTTATTACCTCTTTCATACCCAGTTTTGTTGCCTCTAAAATATTAATTTGGTCTATTAATTTTTCGTCCTTAAACACTATTTTGTAAGCGGTGGCGGTTTCAATAATTTTATCGTATAATTCGTCTCTTTTTTTAGCGCTCAACTTTTTACTGTCGTCAACGCCTTCAATAATTAGTTCCTTTTTTAAGGGCATAATAACGCTGGCAACGCTTACAGGACCAGCAAGTGGTCCTCGCCCAGCCTCGTCGCACCCTGCTATTACAGTTTTACCTAACTTATAGTAATATCTTTCATATTTTAAGTTGTCAATTTTTTCTTTTGCCATAAATTACCTTAAAATTATTATAACATTTAAAAAGCGTTATCTCTAACGCTTTTAATTATTTTTTTACTTTTTATTATGTTTTCTTTTATAGGCTTTTAGGCGCTCTGTTCTATCTACCTTTTTGCTTTTTTCTCTTTCTATTCTTAAAAGTTTATTAATTTCTGCATGGGCTTCTCCTTCAAACACATTTTCAAAGTTATCTAGTGTAATGTGACCTATGCGCGCCTTTCTAAAGTCGTCTAAAATGGCTTTTGCCCCACGCAAATAATCATACTCGCCACCCTTAATAATAAAGCCTCGTGTTTCGCAAATTTTGTCAAATATTTCAAGAGTTTTTAGTCCACTAGTCACAAAACCGTAGCGATCCTCTAAAAACTTATAGTTTAATTGTTGAACGTCCTTAATAAATTCAAATGCTAAGTCTGGCAAATCTAAAACATTGTCGCTTATGCTTCCAATGTAGGCTAAATGTTTAGCGACTACTATGTTGTCAAAACTTGGCCATAAAGTGCCTGGTGTATCAAGTAGTTCAATATTATCATCAATTTTAACCCATTGTTTTCCCCTAGTAACCCCGGGTTTATTGCCAGTAACAGTTTTACCCTTACCGCACAAATTGTTTATTAAGGTGCTTTTACCGCTGTTAGGAACGCCTATTACCATAGCACGAAGAGGCATAACTATTCCGCGATTCGTATTCTTTGCAATTTTGTCTTTTAATAACTCCCTTATTGCCTCCGAAATTCTTTTTCCACTGCCACTTAGGGTGCTATCTATCATTATGCTTTTGCAGTTATCTTGGCGCTCAAAATATTTAGCCCACTCCATAGTAAGTTTTTCGTCTGATAGATCACTTTTATTTAAAACATAAATAATTGGCTTATTTTCAATAACCCTTAAAAAACTAGGATTGACGCACGAATAAGGTGCTCTGCTATCAAGAACATATAGCACAACATCTATTACTTTCATTTCGTTTTCCATCATTTTTAAGGCTTTACTCATATGCCCAGGAAACCATTGAATTACCATAATAAACACTCCTTTTAAAAACATATTATTGTTTTTTTATTAAGTCTGGTCTTACCAATTTGGTTTTTTGTAGCGACTTTTCTTCTCGCCACTCTTTAATTTTTGCGTGATTGCCATTTACTAAAACTTCTGGCACTTCAAGCCCCTTAAATTTTTGAGGCCTTGTATATTGTGGGTATTCAAGTAACCCTTTAGAAAAACTTTCCTCATCGGTAGAGCCTTCGCTCAAAACGCCCTCTACATATCTACTTACAGCGTCTACAAGCACCATTGCTGGCAGTTCCCCACCAGTTAGCACATAATCGCCTATACTCATCTCTTCGTCAACTAAAAGTTGAATTACGCGCTCGTCAATGCCCTCATAGTGTCCGCAAACCAAAATTAAATGTTCGCAACTCTTTGCAAAGGTTATAACGCGCTCTTGCGTCAACAAATTGCCAGATGGAGATAAATAAACCACATAACTTTTTTTGGTCTTTACACTGCTTATTGCGTCATATAGTGGTTGAGGTGTCATAAGCATACCTGCACCACCGCCATAAGGATAATCGTCCACTTTTTTGTGCTTGTTTTTGCTAAATCCCCTTATATCAATTACGTTTATTTCAATTTTGCCGTCTTCTTTTGCTCTGCCTATTATGCTCTCGTCAAGCGCTTCAAACATCTTAGGAAATAGTGTTAAAATGTCTATTTTCATACCACTACCTCCTCAAAAAGTTTAGAGTTGACAACTATTTTGTTTTCGTCAAAATTTACCTTTTCAAAAAGTCCTGTAACGAATGCAAATGTGACCTCATTTAAACCATTTTTTAGGGTATAAACATCTGCCGAACCAAAATTTTCAATTTCAACCACTGTGCCTAAAAAGTCGCCACTCGTTCCATAAACCTCCATATCTAATAGGTCTTTTACATAGTATTCGCCTTTTTTTAAGTCTGGTAGTTCGTCCTCTAAAATAAATAGTTCTTTGCTTCTTAAAGTCTCTACTTCTTCTATAGTGTTAAAACCCTCAAAATTTATATACAAAAAGCTAGAACGCACACTTGAACTTTCAATTTTTAGTTCAGCGTTGTTCTTTAATAAAAGAGTTTTGCCTTTTTCAAACACGCTAGCGTCCTCGCCATAAGGCATAACTTTAACTTGACCTTTTAGCCCTTGAGGCTTTAAAATTTTTGCAATACTTACTCTTGCCATATTAATTAAAAGAGAGGTTTTACTCCTCCCTTTCTCCTATTTTTACAAAGTATTTCTTGCCCGTATTGGAAGAAGCAGACCTTATAATGGCGCGAATTGCGCTAGCAATTTTGCCACCCTTTCCTATTACTTTACCCATATCTTCATCGGCAACTGTTACTTTAATTGTTATGTTGTTATCGCCCTCTTCAATTGAAGTTACAGAAACTGCATCTTTATTGGCAACTAATTCTTTAACAATGAATTCTACAATTTTTTCCACTTTTCAATCCCCTCAATTATTTTGATTTTTTAGGTTCAATAACGCCGCTTTTAACTAAAACTGCTCTAGCGCTTTCAGTAGGTTGTGCGCCCTTGCCTAGCCATTCCAAAACTTTTTCGTTGTTTACGGAAATTGCAGCAGGTTCAGTCATAGGGTTATAGTTACCTAAAACCTCAATAAACTTGCCGTCTCTAGGTGCTCTTGAATCTGCAACAACTAAGCGATAGAAAGGAGCCTTCTTTGAGCCAAGTCTTGCTAATCTAATTTTTACTGCCATTGTTTTATGTCCTCCATAATTATTTTTAGTATATATTAATTTAAAAAATTAATCAAATTTAAAAACCCATTTTGGGAAAGGTTTTGCCTTTTTTAAACTGTTTCATCATAAGTTTGGTTTGCTCAAACTGTTTTAGTAAAGCGTTGACATCTTGCACGCTTGTAGCGCTGCCTTTTGCTATTCTAATTTTTCTACTAGACTTTATAAGTTCTGGGTGCAAACGTTCTTCTTTTGTCATTGATTGTATGATTGCTTTTTGTTTTAAAATTTTATGTTCGTCTATGTTTGCAATAGCGCCCTTATACTTACCCATACCTGGTATCATACCTAGTAAGTCGCCCATATTACCCATTTTTTTAAGACTTTCAAACTGAGCCAAATAGTCTTCAAAAGTAAAGGTGTTTTGTAGGAAGGCTTTTTGCATTTTTTTTGCGTCTTCCTCGTCAATTACGCTTTGAGCCTTTTCAATTAGGGTAAGAACATCGCCCCTATCTAAAATTCTGCCTGCCATACGGTCTGGGTGAAAAACTTCAATATCGCTTAACTTCTCGCCAATACCGCTAAACTTAATTGGTTTGCCTGTTACCGCCTTAATGCTTAAAGCAGCACCGCCACGAGTATCGCCGTCTAGTTTGGTTAAAATTACGCCTGTAATGTCTAACTTGTTGTTAAAGTTTTCGGCAACTGTTACCGCGTCTTGACCTGTCATAGAGTCAACTGTTAAAAGTATTTCAGTAGGGTTTAGCGCTTTTTTAATGTCTAGTAATTCATTCATCAAGGTTTCATCTATGTGAAGTCTACCAGCAGTGTCTAAAATAACTGTATCGTACCCCATTTTGTTAGCATAGGCTACTGCCTCTTTTGCTATTTTTACGGGTTGCTCTTTGCCTTTTTCAAATACTTCTATTGCAATTTGCTTGCCTAAAACTTGTAACTGATTAATTGCCGCAGGTCTGTAAATGTCACACGCAACTAACAGTGGTTTTTTGCCTTGCTTTTTTAACATTAAAGCAAGTTTGCCAGCCATTGTAGTTTTGCCTGCTCCTTGAAGTCCGCACAGCATAATTACCGTTGGAAGTTTAGAACTAACTTCAAGTTTGGTAGCCGTACCACCCATTAAGGCAGTAAGTTCGTCATTTACAATTTTTATTACTTGTTGACCCGGAGTTAAACTTTTTAAAATGTCTTCCCCAACTGCTTTGTCACTAACCTTTTTAATAAAGTCTTTAACGACCATAAAGTTAACATCGGCCTCTAAAAGCGCAATTCTAATTTCACGCATTGCCTCTTTAATTTCAAGCTCTGTAAGTTTTCCGCGCTTAGTTAGTTTAGAAAAAGTATGATTTAATTTTTCGCTTATACTGCTAAAAATTGCCATATTTTGCTAATCCTCCCATTCGTCAAGTAAAGCCTTTAATTTTTGTTTACACTCTTTTAAAGTCAAAGTGTCGTTTAGTAATATTTCAGTAAGTTTTGCCTTTAAACCCAAGTTTTTTTTCATAAACCCAAGTTTTTCTTCAAACTCATATAGAAGTTTTTGGCTCTTTACTAAACTGTCTCTAATCGCCTGCCTAGTAACGCCGTTATTCTCTGCAATTTCGGCAAGACTCATATTGTTGTCAAAATAATCAACAAGCATTGCCTCTTGTTTATCTGTCAACAGTTTTCCATAAAAGTCGTTTAATAAACTTACCTCTAAACTCTTTTCTAGGTTCATAAACCCCTCTGATTTTTAAAAAATAAGTGTAAAGCAATTTTACTTTACACTCATATTTTATATTATAATTAATATATTGTCAATAATTTTTTGCACTAACTATCATTTTTAACGGTTTTTGCTGTGCATTTCTACAACTTTTTTGTAAAATGGCACTTTATCTTTGGCTTTTTTCATAAATTCAGGTTCTTCAACCACGGTAATGGCTTTTGAAAGTTCTTCAACTTTTTCTTTACTTAAACCCTCTTCAGGTAGGCCTGAAATTATAATTTTACTTGCGTCCATTTTGCTTAAAAGTTCTTTCATTCGTATATTGTTATTGTTGTTACCACCTATGGCAATTATAATACCTGTTTTGTCTTCTTTTTTATTTTCGGCATGTTCGTCTAAATATTTTTGCAACAAAAAATGCCTCTTAGTTTCGTAACTATTATGAGTCTGTTTTAAAAGATTATCAATTTTTTCTCTTTTTTCTCGCTCCATATTTCCTCAAACTAAATTTTAAATGATAGATGTTACAAAGTCAACAGCACTAAAAGGTTGCAAGTCGTCCAACTTTTCGCCAACGCCAATAAAGGTTACAGGAATGTTTAATTCGTTCATAATGGTTAAAACTATTCCGCCCTTTGCTGTGCCGTCTAGTTTTGTTAAAATTATACCATCAATACCCACTGCCTCGTCAAAGTATTTGACCTGAGAAATTGCATTTTGACCAGTTGTAGCGTCAATTACCAAATACTTTTTAAAATTTGCTTCTTCATAGTTTTTTTCTACAGTCCTAGCAATTTTTTTAAGTTCTTCCATAAGTCCAACTTTGTTGTGAAGCCTGCCTGCTGTATCTATTAAAACGACATCTGTATCTTTTGCTTTTGCGCTTGCTATTCCGTCGTAAACGACTGCAGATGGATCAGCACCTTCCTTGTGTTTTACAATTTTTACGTTGACCCTCTTAGCCCATTCAGAAAGTTGGTCGCTAGCAGCAGCCCTAAAAGTATCTCCTGCTACCAGTAAAACCTCTTTCTTTTCTTCTTTAAAGTAGTTTGCAAGTTTACCAAGAGTTGTAGTTTTTCCTACTCCGTTAACCCCAACTACAAGAATTGCCAAAGGGTATTCAAAGGCTTCTATTTCTACTTTTTCTAAAATATTAATAAGCACTTTTCTTAAAGCCGATTTAACATCTTCTGCCGTCTTTAATTTTTCGGTTTTTGCGGTATTTTTTAAGTCTTCAATTATTTCGTCAGTCGTAGAGGCTGCAATATCTGAGCCTATTAAAACATACTCAAGTTCTTCATAAAACTCATCATTAAGTTCGCCACCAGTAAAAATGCTTTCAATTTTACTTGCTAGCGCGTCTTTGGTGCGTCTTAAGCCATTAATTAAGTTTTTTAAAAAGCCCATAATGCCCTCCTATACACCAACATTTGAAGAGTTTTTGTTTTTATCCAAATCTGCGTTTTGTACGGCTTCCGATAATTTGACAGAAACAATTTTACTAACGCCCTTTTCCTCCATTGTAACTCCATATAATGCATCTGCTAGCTCCATTGTAGGTTTACGGTGAGTAATTACAATAAATTGGGTTTCGTTGCTAAATTTATGTAAATATTTTGCAAATCTGCCAACGTTAGCGTCATCAAGTGCAGCCTCTATCTCGTCAAGTAGACAGAATGGCATAGGTCTTAACTTCAATATTGCAAATAGTATTGCAATGGCAGTTAAAGCCTTTTCACCACCGCTAAGTAGCGTAATGTTTTGAAGTTTCTTTCCAGGGGGCTCTGCAATAATGTCTATGCCTTGCGTCAACAAGTCGCCTGTTTCATCTGGCTCTGTAAGCACAAGTTTTGCGTTTCCACCGCCAAATAGTTCTCTAAACACCTTCATAAAGTTGTTGTTTATTTTTTCAAACTCGGTATTAAACCTTTCAAGCATCTCTGCGCTTAACTCTTTTATTATTTTGGTTAAGTCTTGCTCTGCTTTTATTAAGTCATTTGCCTCGGCGCTTAAAATATCGTACCTTTCTTCTAGTACTTTACAATCTTCAATGGCGTTTACGTTTACATAGCCAAGTTTGTCAATGTCACGCCTTGTTGTGTTGTAGTCAATTAAACCTTGCTTTAGGTCATATTCCTCAGCCTTATATGGTAGCGCAGAGGTATAAGTTAACTCATACTCTTCCCAAATGCGCTCTTGCATATTTTCTATGTCGGTATCAACCTTTGCTAGGTTAAGTTCTTCCCTATACTTTTTGTTTTGAAGTAAATTTAGTTCGTTTTGAACGCTGGTTCTATTTTCTTCAAGCACATTTTGACTGTTTTGAAGTTCAACTTTATGTGCGTCTAAGTTGTCTAGTTTTCCTCTAATTATGGCTATTTTTTCTTTGACGTCTTTCATTGCGTCTGCACTTAAATTGCTTTCAACTAAACGATTTGCAAGCGTTAAACTGTCCGCCTCTAAAGGGTCAAACTTTTGACCAAGTTTTATCTCTTTTTCTACCGATTTTATGCTAGCCTCAGTATTTGCCTTTTCGTTTATTAACGCACTAATCTCATCACTTGCACTGGTAGTTAAAAAGTCTAGTCTTTCAAACTTTTCTTGTTGTTGAGCAAGTAGTACTTGAACGCCGTTAAACTTGTTTGTTAGTTCTTTTAAGTCATTACTTAAAACAACAGATTTTTCTGACAAAGTTCTTCTTGTCTCTATAATTGTTTCAAGTTCTTTTTCTAGTTTTTCATATTGAACTGAAAGGTTTTCAATTTCCCTATCTCTTCCTACTAGGTTTGCAATATCGTTCTTTTGGCTACCGCCTGTAATAGAGCCTTGTGGGTTTATTACATCGCCCTCTAAGGTTACAATTTTAAAACTGTAACGGCTTTCCTTTGCCATATTTATTGCCGTTTGCAAAGTGTCAACTATGACGGTTGCACCAAGTAAACCCTTAAAAATGTTGTCTAATTTGTCGTCATAACTAATTAGGTCAGACGCAATACCAAAACAACCTTTGCTTTTTAAAAAGTCCTTTGCACTGTCGCTTATGTACCTAGGTTTAATTGCCGTCATAGGTAGGAAAGTTGCCCTTCCGTAACGCTTTTCTTTAAGGAAGTTTATTATGTATTTTGCGTCGTCCTCGTCCTCTGTAACTATGTTTTGAACGGCATTACCTAGTGCCATTTCAACGGCGGTCACAAATTTTTCAGGCACAGAAATTAAATTGGCAACTACGCCAACAATCCTCTTTTTTAAGGCGTCATTTTGCTCGCTTGCCTTTAAAGTTAACTTAACACTGCCAGCAAAGCCTTCAAATTCCCTTTGCATTTCTTTAAGCATACGACTGCGGTTTTCTGTGTTGTTTAAAGCGCTCTTAGTCGTTATGTAATTTTCATTTAATTTGTTGACAGCGTTTGTTGTAGAGTTGTATTCCTCAGTTAAAACATTTAATTTTTGCTCTAATGCACCGCTCTCTACGCGTAAAGAGTTTAAAACTTGACTTTGACTACTTCCTGCTTTTTCGTTTTCTACATGCTTTAATTGCTCGCTTTCAAGTTTGGCGTTTATGCCCTCTACCCTTTCAGTCAAATATTTTAAATAATTTACCTTTTCTTGTAAAACTTTGGTGTCGCCAGAATGTTTTTCCAAACTTACTGTTAGTTCAAGTAGTTCGTTATTTAATTGTTGGGTTGTTTTGTCAATATCTTTAATATCTTCAAAATTTTGGTGAGAATTTATTAAAATGTTTTGTAAATCCTCTTCTTTTTGCGCTATATCTTCCGTATAACCATCTATTTTTGTGCCAATTTCCTTCTTTTGGTCACTAGCAGAATCATATTGATAAATATAGTTGTTTAACTCTAAGTGCTTTAATTGCTCTTTTAAAATTAAAAACTTTTTTGCCGTTTCGGCTTGGCTTTTCATAGGTTTTAATTGGCGCTCAATTTCCCCTATAATGTCTCTTAGCCTAGTCAAATTGTCCCTTGTTCTTTCAAGTTTGCGCTCTGACTCCACCTTTTTTGCTTTAAAGCCAGAAATACCAGCCGCGTCCTCAAAAATGGCGCGCCTGTTTTCAGGTTTAGAGTTTAATATTTCTTCTACTTTACCTTGACCTATAATAGAGTATCCGTCCCTACCTATGCCAGAGTTATAAAGTAAATTTGTAATGTCTTTTAGCCTACAAGAAGTTTTATTTATAGAGTAATCACTCTCACCTGAGCGATAAAGTTTACGAGATATTATTACTTCGTCATAGTCAGTATCAAAAATACGGTCCGAATTGTCAAAAACCAAAGAAACTTCGCAATAACTAAGGCTTTTACGCTCGGTTGTTCCAGCAAAAATTACGTCTTGCATGCTGTTACCACGCAAAAGTTTTGTGCGTTGCTCGCCAAGTACCCATCTAATTGCGTCTGCAACATTGCTCTTACCACAACCGTTAGGACCTACTATGGCGGTTATTCCATCGTCAAAGTCTACCTTAGTTTTATCAGCAAAACTCTTAAAGCCTATAAGTTCAATTCTCTTAAAATTCAAAGTAAATACCTCTTGTATTATTTTGTTTGCAACATACTATAAAAGTATAGCATAAAGCCAATAAAATTTCAATGTAAACACAATAAAAAATAGGTTTTTTGCCCTATTTTATTAATTATTAGTGTCCAAAATTGAAAGATTAATAATATTTTTATAAATCAAGTTTTTTTATTGCAATGCTGGCACAAATATTTTCTGCTTCCTTTTTGCTCCTACCTTCTGCCTCTCCTAAAACCGTGCCATTAATTAGCACTTGTGCGGTAAATTTAGGCAAGTGCGCAGGGCCCTCTTTTTTTATTATTCTGTACTCCAATACATTGTCTTTTTTGGTTTGAATTAACTCTTGCAAAGTCGTTTTATAGTCTTTTGCGTCTTGCATTAAGTCAGCAAACAACTCTTTTGTAAATTTTAATTTTTGAACGACAAAATTGTAGGTGGTTTCAAAATTACTATCTAAATAAATTGCACCGAGAACCGCCTCAAATAAGTCTGCTTTTATAGCGTTTGACATAACTTTGTTGCCACTTTGTGCGTATTGCAAAAAACTTATAAAGTCTAAGTCGTTAACTGCCTTAGATAGGTTTTTAGTGCTTACAATAAAGGACCTAATTTTACTTAAAGCGCCTTCTTCTAGGTCAAAATGAGTGTATAAATACTTTGTTACGCAAAGTTGCAAAACGCTGTCTCCCAAAAACTCTAAGCGCTCATTATGCGCCTCGTTCATTAAATGTCCGTAAGAAGAGTGCGTAAAAGCCGTACTCAATAGTTCCTTATTTTTAAATGAGTAATTCAACTTTTTTTCTATTTCGCTTATTTGAGTTTTATTTAACATAATTACTCCACATCTAAATCTAAGTTAATTTTTTCCAGTTCTGCCTCTAACTTTTCAAACATCTTGTTTGTGTGTAGGTCTAGTGCTTGTTTTACACAACTTTTAATTGTTATTGCACTGCTACTGCCGTGGCTTTTAATAATGAGTTTTTTAGCTCCCAAAAATGGTGAACCACCCTTATTGGAATAGTCCAAATTGCTCTTTAAATTTTTAAAGGTCTTTCGCATAAATAAAGCACCAAACATACTCATCTTTCTGCTCTTTATTTGTGCCTTTACAATTTTAAACATATTGGCAACTGCACCCTCTGTGCTCTTCAACAAAACATTGCCAGCAAAGCCGTCTGCCACTATTACGTCATAGTCGCCGCTCAAAGTGTCCCTCGCTTCCATATTTCCAACAAAATTTATAGGCAATTTTTCTAAAAGTTTAAAACTCTCTTTAACTAGTTCGTTGCCCTTTTCGTCCTCTACCCCTACGCTTAAAAGTGCCACGCGTGGGCTTTTAATGTTAAACATTGTCTCCGCGTACAAACTGCCCATAATTGCAAAGTGTGCTAGGTTAATTGGCTTAGAGTCCATATTGGCACCACAGTCAATAAGCACTACATTTTTACCGTCTATTATTGTAGGCAAAACTGGCGCTAAGGCTGGGCGACTTATGCCCTTCATCCTGCCGATTTTTAAAAAGCCACCAGTCAAAACTGCACCAGTACTTCCAGCAGAAATTAAAGCGCTAACATTTTCGTCCGCTTTTAACCTGTCTAGTGCCACCACCAAGGACGAGTCCTTTTTTGTGCGAATGGCTACCGTTGGCACTTCGTCGTTTGTTATTACATCGGAAGCGTTTATAACTTCAATTCTATTTTCGTCAAACTTAAACTGAGACAAAATATTTTTAATCTCTGCCTCTTTACCACTTAAAATAAGTTTAATGTCTTTATATTCATTAACCGATAAAACTGCACCTTTTACAATTTCATAAGGGGCGTTGTCCCCACCATAAGCGTCAATTACTATCGCAGTTAAGTTTTTATTTTCGTCCATATTGTTACCTTTATATTTTTGATAGAGTAATTATAGCAAAAAAAAGCCACAAATAAAACAAAAACGAGCATTCGCTCGTTAGTTTTTTGTTTCTTTATCGCTTTTTAAAGTAATTTTCTTTTCGCCTTTATAATAGCCACACTTTGGACAAACTTGGTGTTGTTTAATCATTTCGTGGCAATTAGAACATTCAACTAGAGAAGGTGTTGAAACTTTCCAGTTAGCCTTTCTTGAATCACGTTTTGCTTTTGAAACTTTAGTTTTTGGTACTGCCATACTATATGCACCTCCTAGTTAATTTTAAAGTTTTGCTGTTACATTATATATTAAAAATACTACCTTGTCAACTTGATAATTTAAAATATTTCTAATTTTTAGTTACTATTTTTAGAGTGTCCTGTGCTATCACTAATTCCTCGTTTGTAGGAATAATGTAAACGGCAACTCTGCTCGTGTCTTTACTTATTTTGTACTCTTTACCTCTTGGAGCATTATCATTTTTATAAGGGTCAAGTTCAATTCCAAAAAACTCTAAATTAGATAGAGCGTCCGCCCTTATTGATTGCGTATATTCACCAATTCCGCCAGTAAATACAACTGCGTCCACTCCGCCCATAACGGCAGCGTAAGAGCCTATGTATTTTTTAATTCTGTACGCTAGCATTTGCAAGGCTAGTTGTGCGTCTTTATTTGTCTTTGCGGCTTCAAGTAAGTCTCTCATATCGCTACTTACTCCACTTATGCCTAAAAGTCCACTCTCTTTATTTAGGTAGTTGTTAACTTTTTTAATGTCCCAACCAGTCTTTTCCATTAAATATTCGTGTATTGCAGGGTCAACATCGCCACTCCTTGTCCCCATCATTAGTCCTTCAAGTGGTGTAAAGCCCATTGTAGTATCTACGCTTATTCCGCCGTCTACAGCCGCTATGCTTGAACCATTGCCTAAATGGCAAGTAATTATTTTTAGGTCTTTAATGTCCTTATTTTCTAGTGCTGCAAGCCTATGTGAAACATAATAGTGAGATGTACCGTGAAAACCGTATCTCCTTATTTTAAAGTCTTTGTACGCCTTTTGAGGTAGTGCATACATAAACGCATAATTTGGCATATTTGCGTGAAAAGCCGTGTCAAAAACTGCCACATTTGGCATATTTGGAGCAATTTGCCTAACCGCTTCAACGCCCATAATATTTGCTGGCATGTGAAGTGGTGCAAGTGCTATATTGCCTTTTAATACTTTTAAAACATCGTCAGTAATTAAAACTGATTTTTTGTAGTCTTCGGCACCGTGGACTATTCTATGTCCCACTGCGCCTATTTCGTCTAGGCTTTTTATAACTCCGTATTCTTTATTGGTAATCGTCTCAAAAACTAGCGAAATTGCCTTTTTGTGGTCCAAAATTGTTGCGTCTATTTGCACTTCTTTGTCGGCATACTTATGCTTTAAAAAACTGCCGTCCAAACCTATTCTTTCCACTGCACCTTTGCATAAAACTTTTTCGTTATCCATATCAATTAATTGATACTTTAAACTTGAACTTCCTGAATTTATAACTAGTATTTTCATTTTGTCTCCCTTATTTAGTAATTTCTTTTTCTTCCTCTTTTTTTGTAGCAGGTGCCACTTTTGCAACTGGCTCAGGTTTTGTAACCACTTTTTCCTCTTCCTTTACCTCTACTTCATTTTTAGGTTGTTTTGCCAAAAGTTTTTCTTGTTTCTTTTGCTCTTTTAACTCTTTTTTTGCAAGTGCTTTTGCTACCTTTTCTTGCTCTCTTCTTATTGCTTGTTCCTTTTCGTCAAGTTTGTTTGCTTGAATACAGGTAATTGCAATTGTCAAAACAATTTCTTTTAGCGTTGCGCCGCGGCTTAAGTCATTAACTGGTTTTCTAAAGCCTTGC
This sequence comes from Spirochaetales bacterium, assembly GCA_050178795.1. Classification (GTDB taxonomy): domain Bacteria; phylum Bacillota; class Clostridia; order Christensenellales; family UBA1242; genus STF1-184. The sequence goes on along the minus strand of JBFXFT010000004.1, from coordinate 48,076 downwards.
ATAATAGGTCCAATAGCCCTAAAATTTCCGCCAAACTTTAATAATTTGTAACCAATGTTTCCGCTATTTAACTCTGGGAATATAAGTACATTAGCATCTCCCTTCCAAGAGTTGTTCCTGCATTTTACTCTAGCCACGCGAAGACTTAGTGCGCTATCTGCTTGAAGTTCGCCTTCAATCACTGTGTCTGGCGCTTTTTCTTTTAATAGTTTTGTTGCCTTAACCACTTTATCTACACTTTCGCCGCTTCCACTGCCGTGAGTAGAGTATGAAAGCATAGCAACCCTAGGTTCTAGTCCAGCAATTTTTGTTGCAGTATTTATGGTCGCTAAGCCTATATCGGAAAGTTGCTCTGCCGTTGGGTCAACGTTTACAGCACAGTCACCTAAAACGACTACCCCTTTATCTCCTATATTGTGCCTACTTTTGTTGATCATAATAAAACTTGACGAGATTGTTTTTATACCATCTTCGCCTTTAATAATTTGAAGCGCTGGTCTTAGCATATTTGCAGTACTAGTTGCAGCACCGCCTACAACACCGTCAACCACACCTTCGTTAAGTAACATAGTTGCAAAATAAATTGGGTCGTGAATCAACTTTTGAGCCTCTTTTAAAAGTAGACCCTTTTCTTTTCTTATTTCGTACAACTTATGTGCTAATTCAGATGTCTTTTCGTAAGTCTCTGGGTCTATAAAGGTTATGCCCTCAAAATTGGCTTGTAAATAGGTGTTTTTAATTTTTTGTTCGCTACCAATTAGCACTACTTTGGCAAGTTCTGTCTTAACGCAGTACTCCGCTGCCTCTATTATTATCCCACTAAAACTAGCCTCTGGAAGGGCTATTGTCATTTGCACATTTTGTGCTTTTTTTAGCAGTTTTCTCTCTAATTTATTTCTAAAAACAAAATCAAACATATTTACCTATTTTTACTCCTTAAAAACCATTTGTTAAAAAAACGTATTTAATATATAATAAGAATATTAACAAGTTAATGTTACACCAAAAGACGATTTTTGTAAACTAATTAAAGGACAAAGAATATGAAACTAGCCGTAATAGTGTGTGAATATAACCCTTTTCACAACGGGCACTTATATCAAATTAATAAAACGCGTGAACTTACAAATTGCGACGGAATAATATGTATTATGAGTGGCAATTTTTCTCAGCGTGCAGAGTGCGCAATTATGGATAAGTACGAAAGGGCAAAAGTAGCAATAGAGTGTGGCGCAGACCTAGTTGTAAACATACCCGCCCCTTATGCGTCAAACAATGCAGAGGTTTTTGCACTAGCGAGCGTCAAAATTGCTAGCGCCTTTAAAGATGTTGAATGGATAAGTTTTGGCATGGAAGAGCCAAATTTAAACGCGTTAAATGAGACGGCAGAGTTTTTACTAAACGAAACAACAGACTATAAAATACTATTAAAAAACTATTTGGATTCTGGCTTATCTTTTAGCGAGAGTAGAATTCAAACGGTTAAAAAACTTATTGCCGAAAACAAAGTAACATTAAAAAATAAAGAGGCTGTAATAAACCTACTTACTAAGCCAAACAACATTTTGGCAGTTGAATACGTAAAGGCTTTAAAGACCATTAACAGTAACATTAAACCTGTTCTAGTTCAAAGGCTTGGCAGCGACTATAATGAAGAAAAATTTGAGGGCACCTTTTCAAGCGCTACAGCAATAAGAAAAAGCGTCTATAACGGCGAAATTTTAAAAGTTAAGGCGGCTCTACCTAAACCAAGTTTTGAAGCGCTAGAAAACTATGTAAAAGAGCACGGTTTAGTAGATGAAAACAAATTAATTGACCTAGCGCGCTACAAATTTTTGACTACAAATACTAATGAATTAAAGACGCTTTATAACGTGAGCGAAGGTCTTGAAAACCGCATAAAGATAGTTGCAATAAAAAGCGCTACAAGTGCCGAATTTAAAGAACAAGTACACACAAAACGATACAAAAATAGCAGGATAAATAGCATACTTTTAAATGGTGTTTTAAACATACATAACGAGGTAATAAAACACGTATATAAAATAGAAAAATTGCCGTTTATTAAAGCGCTAGCAATAAACGAAAATAACAAGGAACTACTTTCAAATTTGAAGTGCAGTTCAAAATTAATTTTAAGAAAAAACGATGTAGACAACCTAAAAAAGACAAAATATGTAAAGGAACTTATGCAAATTGAAGACAACAGCAATGCCGTATATAACTTGCTGTTAAATAAAAACCTATTGCCAGCAAAGGACATTTACACAAAATTAATAAAAGTAAAATAATACAAAAAAAAACAGCCGTTTGGCTGTTTTTATTTTTTATAATTAGTTTTCCATGCTCTCTCTATAGTAATCAAGCAAAATTTGTTTTAACTCGCTATATACAAACTTTATTGAAGCAATTTTATGGCTCATAGACTCAAAACTTACAAGAAGTGCGTTAACAATTTTTAAGTCTTGATATTTGTTGGAGTAAATCATTGCCTTTAATATAAATATTAGGTCTTCCCTTACTCCCTCTTTAATTTTTATATCGTCTTCAACAATTTGAAGTATATTTTGCTCAATTTGGGTAATGTTTTCAAACAAAGTGTCTTCCCTTGTCTTTTCAACCTCTAAAATTTCTTGTTGTCTTTCTTCCTCTTGTTGTTCTTTAACAATTTCTGCTTTTAGTTCCTTTATAAGTGCCTCATTGTCTTCCTTGCTTAAACCAAAGAACCTTGCAATAATGTCTCTAAATGGTACCAAAATAGTCTCAGAAAAGGCTTTTTGGTCGCCCTTATTGTCTAGCGTAGGGAAGTTTTCTTTAATAAAGTCATAAAAATCAATGCGTTTAGCGTCAAACTCAACAAGTAAACAAAATACAAGTGCCACTATTAAATGAGACTCGTTAGGAAGTTTAAACACCCCACCGTTAAACCTGTTTTTTATTTCTGCCTTTCTTAATTCCTTTTCAAAACTAAAATTAATTAGGCTCTCAGAAACAAACCTAAAAAGTGCTTCGCTATCTTCAATTTTTTTTAGTACTTCGGCAATTTTTACATCTGCCAAAATAAACTTGCCGTTTATTAAGTTGTTCATACTGCTAATAAAATCGGCAACCAGTGTCAACTGTTGTGCGTTTAAATTATTTTCCATATATTCCCCCAACACACTAAAAACTATATAGTATTATAGCATATATTGTATTTTTTCAAAACTCTTTTAATATAAATTATGCAGTTATGTTTATTTATAAATTTAGCGCGTTATTCTAAAAATTATTTACTTTGATGTAGTGTTTATGTTATAATTTATGCGAATTTAACTAAAGAGGTAAACATTTTGGAATTTGTCGCTGACTCCACCGTAAATAAGTTAATACTGCTGTTTGTGTTAGATAAAATGGAAATTCCACTAACAGAAAACTCTATTGTGGACATTGTAACAAGCCGCAATAACTGGCTAAATTATATGGACTGCAAAGATGTTTTGTGGCAATTAATGGAAGTTGGTTTTGTCTACAAGACAATAGACAATGGCACCGAGAGCCGTTATAACATAACTTACGAGGGCAGGAACTGCCTTTCACACTTCTTTTTAAGAATACCGTCTTCAATGCGTGAAGCAATTACAGCCTTTGCAAAAAACAACCGTATGCAATTTAAAAGAGCACAAGAATACGTTGGGGACTACTTTAAAAATACAGATGGTTCACACACCGCAGTTTTAAGGATAAAAGACCCACTTGAAAGCCAAAACCTATTTGAGATACAAATTAAACTGCCTACAAGGTACGCAGCCATTGTAGCCGTTAAAAAATGGAAGGAAAAAGCCCCAAGCATATACGAAAATATAAACGAAATACTTACAGATTAATAAAAGCCTCACTTGATAGTGAGGTTTTTTATATTTAACTACTTAAAAAAACTGGCTTATGCCAGTTAACTTTTTTATTCTATTACAATGACTATTAAGGCAATTAAAATTAGAATAAGCCCAAAAGACTTCATGCCTATAATAACCTTATCGTTAGGGTCAACGTGAGAGGTTTTTCTAACCATTCTTGCAAACCTGGTTGCAATTAAACTAAAAGTTAAGCCAATTATAGCAAGGGCAATACCCAAAATTACGTTTGTTTGTGTCAATCTATCAATCAAACTGGTTACCAATAACAATGACATATTCTTTTCTCCTGTTGACATTTAATTAAAAATATTATATTCCAAACTTAAGCGTATGTCAACAATACAGAGTAAAAAAAATATTATTATGTGACCAAAAATAAAATAGTTATGATATTATAACTATGCAATTTTGGAACAAATTTGCATATTAAAAAAATATGGTGCTAAAAAAATGGATGAGTAAATTTTCATCCATTTTTGATTTATTTTTCTCTATGCTTGCCATAATTTTTTAGTACTTCCAAACCATAGATAACTATAGAAATTAAAATTAATATTAAACTTAAATACACCGCATATAAATGCCATGGCGAAACGCTATTAGCAAAAAAGCAAAGTACAAAACTAACAACAACAAAAATTTCTGCTACTTTGCCAAAAATATTGCTGCTTACCACGTATTTCTTTTTAAATAATACGGCGCTAGTAAGGACAAGCCCTAAGTCAAAGATAACCATTATAAGTAGTACCCACAAAGGCAAAACTCCGTCTACAAAAAATACGCTTACAAGTGTAACCCTTAAACTCTTATCGGCAAGTGGGTCTAAAACTTTACCAATGTCAGAAATCCAATTAAATTTACGTGCCAAATACCCATCTAAAACATCTGTCGCGCTAGCGAGTAAAAACACTCCTAGGGCTAAAGTTTTATCTACATAAAAATAAATGAGAACAAAAACAGGCACTAAAAATAGTCTGAAAATAGTAAGAATATTTGGTATTGTCAATGTTTTATTCTTCATAAATTGCCCCCCTTTTTTGCAACTGATTATAGCACATATTTATGTGCTTGTGTAGTGTTTAAACCAAAAAATTTATGTCGTTTTAAACCAAAATTAGTTTAATTCTTTTATTTCTTTTCTGTGCCTATAATAGTAAACAAGAACAGATATTATAAACACAAGACCTAGAGCCCCCTCAATAGGGTAAAAAATGCTTACAATGTTTGAAAAACCTAGCCTACTTATTGTAAATGCAGCAATTACTATTGCTGTAATAGCCCAAAATCTGTTCTTTATAAATGTATTTACCCAGTTAAATAAAGCAAAACTACAAGCGATAACCGTGGTTAAAATGCCAAACAAAATAACTACGCTATATAGGTAACCAAACACATTTCCAAGCCCAAATGATAGCACAATCATAGGCATCTCTGCCACAAATACGGCGTCGGAACTGTTTAGTAAAGTAAATAGTACAATAAACACACAACCAACTATTAAAATTGCTGACAAAATGCCAATTTTTAGAGTGCTTTCTTTTTTAATTATTGGTCCCATTTCGGCAACAAGAATGCTTACCGCAAGCATATTCATACTGCCATAAAGTATTATTGATGCTAGTGCCTCACCTACCCCTAAAATGCCCTCTGGCGTTGTGGTTGTAACTGTGCCAAGTGTACCAGATGTTAAAAATACAACTGTAACAAGTAAAACTAGCGCAATCATAATTGGAACAATAATTGAATTGGTCTTTAAAATTCTCGTAAAGCCACCGCGTACAACTACTATTACAATTATGCCGAGCAATATTCCAAAGTATGGAAAACTATAGCCTGTTATTACGTGTGCGGCTAGTGCGTCTGCGCCCGCAAACATAGCAAAAACGCTGTCAAAAAGACTAAACAAAATGGCTATATCAAGTATTGGCGAAAACTTGCCAACTACGACCTTTGTTATGTCGTTTACACCCTTAGGTTTTATGAATTTACCAACTCTAATGAAAATATAAATTATGTATACAACTATCAAAGAAAGTAAGACTAACATATATGGATAATAGGGCACATAATCGCCAAAAAATGTAAGTATTTCTCTTCCACTGGCAAAGCCTGCTCCTACCACTATACCTAAAACTAAAAGTGCCACTTTTATTGTAATATTGTTTCTCACGCGTTAATCCTCATTTGGTGCTACTAAGTACACAGCAACTCAACTTATTATAATAAAATTTATAAATTAAAACAACAAAAAACAACCCCTAAAAGAGTTGTTTTTGTTTAACATATTACTTAGAGTAAATAATTCGCCTGCATTGCTCACATTGTAAGTAACCTTTTTGGTCTAACTTTGCAAGAGTGTTTGAAGCAAGCCCCATACCACAACCGCTACAAGCGCCTTCCTTTAATTCAACAACTATTGGGAAAATTCCATCTTTACGCAAATTTTTATATTTTTCAAATAGTTCCTTATCTAGGTCTTTTTCCTTTTGTTTTAAAGCCGTTTGTATCTTTTTAATTTGAGGTTCAGTATCTGCCACAAGTTTGTCATAAACCTCTTTATGCTCCTTGTGCTTTTGCCTTGCCAACATTACTTTTTTCTTAGTAGTCTCAAATTCTGTAAGCATTGCGTTCATTTTTTCAGAGTTTACTAAAATTCTTTTTTCTACTTCTTTTAGGTTGTTGATTGCAGCGGTTACACTGCTTTCAAGTGCCTTAAGTTCGTCAAAACTTAAACCCTCTAAATTTTGCTTTGAGTACTTTTCAACAAAGTTAAAACCTTTATCTTTTACCTCTTTTAGTTTTTCAAGTTCTGCTATTAATTTGCCTGCTTTATCGTCTAGGTCTTTGCTTTTTTCTTGTGCATCTTTAATAAACATAATCATTAAATTCGCTTGTTTTTTATTTGTATTGTCTGCCACTTGTTTTTCCAAACTTAATAACTGAGCATCCAATTTTTGATATTCTAAAAAATTATCTAACATCTCGTTCCTATTCTCCTATTTCTTTATTTGCAATCATATCTAAGACTTTATCAATGCGCGCTAATTGTGACTTATGTGCCTTAGATAACTCCCCAACCATTTGTTCAACTTTTAATAATTTTTGCTTTTCAACATACAAATACTCAGAAAATTCTGGATTGAACTCTCTTAAATTGGTAACGCCAAAATAAAGTTCCAAGTCGGTTATTTTCATTTTACCATCTTTTGCTTTAATTACAGTATAAAAATTATCATTTTCTTTGACTATTTTGTCTTCAACAATCTTAAAACCTATTTGTAACAAGTAACCGCGAAGTTTAACCTCATCTTTCATAGGTTGTAAAACTAGTTCATTGACCCTAATTTTGCTCTCCTTTAAAATGTTGATTATTTCGCTTCCGCCCATGCCAGCAATAACGGCACAGTCAACATCGTCATACCTACTTATTGGCGCAAAGCCATCGCCCTCTCTAAAACTTACAAACGGCAAAATGTTTAGCGTGCTACATAGTCTAACCGCTTTGTTTATGCTGTCTTTACTTATGTCGCTTGCAATAACATTGTAAGCCTTTGCCTCCAAAATAAGTTCGGCAGTAACTTGCCCGTGATCGCAACCTATGTCTGCTATTACTCTAGTTCTAGAACAAAAGTCTACAACTGTTTCTAGCCTCTTTCCTAAATTTAATACTGTTCCCATCTTATTCACAAAAATCCTTTAATTTTTTACTTCTGTTTGGATGTCTAAGTTTCCTTAAAGCCTTTGCCTCAATTTGTCTTATACGCTCACGAGTTACATTAAACTCACGTCCAACTTCCTCCAAGGTTCTTGGGTGCGAATCATCAAGTCCATAACGCAACCTTATTACTTTTTGCTCCCTAGGAGTCAAAGTGTCAATAACTGCAAGTAATTGCTCTTTTAGCATTGCCCTATTTGCAGCTTCTGCTGGGTTTAAACTTGTTTCATCTTCAATAAAGTCGCCAATTTTACTGTCCTCTTCTTCGCCTACTGGGCTTTCAAGACTTATTGGGTCAAGCGCAATTTTTTGAATTTCTGCAACTTTTTCCTCTGGCATATTAAGTTCTTTAGCAATTTCTTTTGGGGTCGGTTCACGACCTAACTCTTGAAGCAACTTTTTACTAACTCTACTTAGTTTGTTAATGGTTTCAACCATGTGTACAGGTATTCTTATTGTCCTTGCTTGGTCTGCAATAGCACGTGTAATTGCTTGCCTTATCCACCAAGTTGCGTAAGTGGAAAACCTAAACCCTTTGGTATGGTCAAATTTTTCTACCGCACGAAGTAAACCGATGTTGCCCTCTTGAATAAGGTCCAAAAATTGCATACCGCTTTTACCTGTGTAGCGCTTTGCTATTGATACAACTAGACGCAAGTTTGCCTCGCTAAGCCTTGCTTTTGCTGCCTCGTCGCCATTTGCCATTGCCTCTGCAAGTTCAATCTCTTCATCGGCAGATAGTAGTGGCACTTTGCCCATATCTTTAAAATACATTTTGACTGGGTCGCTAACACTTGCTTGATTTATTAAATCATCCATTTCTGCTGGCTCAATGCCCTCTTGCTCTTCGCTTGGAATAATTTTAATATCTTGCGACTTTAAATATTCAATTATTTCTTCTACTTCTTTTGCCGATAAATTATACTTTAAAAATCTTAAATAAATGTCTTCCTCAATTACAACACCTTTTTTCTTAAAAGTCTTAAAAATTTTGTCTATGTCTATCTTGTATTTTTCGTAAATCAAGGTCTAACCCTCCACCTTTTTATTTTTTATTTCTTTTGTAATTTTTTGATAATCTTGCATTATTTTATTTTTCTTTTCGGCGTCTGTTTCTTTTTCAAATTCAGTAATTAGTTGTTTTTGCTTTCTAAATAAGTAATCTAATTGCAAATTTTTTACGCACTCATTAAAATACTTTTCTGGGTTTTCGCCAGTGAAGTTATAATCAATAATTTCCTTTATTGCGGGTGTTTCATCCACGCTAAAAATTGTAAATAAATTGCCAATTTTGTACTCTTTGCCATCGTTTATTGCTTCATCTAAAAACTTATGTAATTTTATGTGATTATCATTTTCAAATAGCACAATCTCAGGTAGTTTTGCATAGTCCTTTTTGTGTAGTACGCTTGCTAAAATGAACTCACTCGCTAAATAGTTTGCGTCCTTTACAACATTATCGCTTGGCCTATTTTCCTCTACTGGTTTATCTATGTTTTTTAGTTTGTAATCTAAGTCTTTTTGTAGTGTATTTACATCAACTTTGGTTTTGTCCGCAATCATTTTTAAGTAAATTTCGCGTTCCGAAATCTTTTTAAGTTTTGCTACCTCTTCAAGTGCGGTTTCAATAAATTTAATAATCTCTCTGTTGTCTGTTAAGTCAAATTTTTTGCTTATTGCCTCTATTTTATAGTCGTTTAGTGGCACAGCCTCTTTAACTAGTTTTGCGTATGCCTCTTTGCCATATTTTTTAATGTATTCGTCTGGGTCAAGGTTTTCTGGTAGTGCTATTACGTAAACATTTAGGTCTTCTTCTTGCAAAATGTCTAAACTCCTAAATGTAGCCTTTTGCCCTGCTGCGTCGCCGTCAAAACTAACAACAACTTTGTCTACAAAGCGCTTAAATTCCTTTGCGTGGTACTTTGTTAGTGCAGTACCCATTGAGGCAACCGCGTTGCCAAAGCCTGCATTATGAACTGCTATTGCGTCCATTTGACCTTCTACCAAAATTATTTCATTTAAGCCTTCTTTTTGCTTTAACTTCTTCAACAAATTAATGCCATAAAGAACTTTGCCCTTGTCAAATACTAGGGTTTGTTCGGTATTTCTATATTTTGCAAACTTGCCGTCTTTTAGCGCCCTTCCACTAAAGCCAATTACATTGTTATAACTGTCTATAATAGGAAACATCAATCGCTCTGCCATTATGTCGTAATAACCATTATTGCCCTTTGCAACTAAACCTGCTTCAAGCAAAGTTTGCTCTTTGTGACCTAGTTTTTTTAAATAAGTCACTAGACTAGTCCAATCTATGCTTGCACCAAGACCAAATTTCATAATAGTCTCTTTATTTACGCCACGCTTAAACAAATAGTTTAGTGCAAATTTGCCTTTTTCTGTAAATAACATCTTGTTATAGTAAATTGCTGCATCTTTGTTTGCTTTATATATTAAATCTTTCTTCTCTTTGTTCTTTTTTATGCTTTCATCGCCTAAAAAATCAGGTATTTCCATACCAGCATTGTCGGCTAAAATTTTAACCGCCGACATAAAGTCTGTATTTTCAATTTTTTCTACAAATTTAATAACATCGCCGCTCTCGCCACAGCCAAAACAGTGGTAATATTGCTCGGTTGCATTTACGGCAAAACTTGGTGTTTTCTCATTATGAAAAGGACAACAGCCCCAATAACTCTTGCCTTTTTGTTGTAGCGTTACATACTTACCTATGACGCTTACAATATCGTTATTAAATTTTAATTTCTCTTTAAAATCGTCGTCGTAACCCTTGTTATTCATCTACTCTCCAAGTATTTTTATTGCAATATTCGCCATAAAAACCCTTGCCAATTAATCATTAGCCCTATACTAGTATTATTCAACGCAAGTTTAAAAATTCCTAAACTTTTTTTAAAAAATATTTTTCACTAAAAAATAAGCAATAAAAAACCTCAATAAATGAGGTTTTTTTGTTATTTTATAATCAATAAAAAGTTTTAATTTTTGATAAATTCAAGGCTTTACTCTATCAATAAAAAGAATTAATTTGTGCAAGAACAAGGCTCACACGGTTGTCTTCAAGCAGGAGCGTATAAAAACATACACGACTGTTTGAGACAGCCGTGTAGTAAACGCAGTTATTGTGCGAATTAATTCTTTTTATTTTTGATGTTTGCGTGAGCTGCGGATAATATTGCAATCGGCACACGATATGGACTACAACTTACATAGTTTAGACCTGCGTTGTGGCAGAAGTCTACGCTTGCAGGGTTGCCACCTTGCTCGCCACAAATACCAACTTTTAGGTCTGGTCTTGCCTCTCTACCTAGAGTAGTTGCCATTTTAATTAATTTGCCTACGCCATCAAAGTCAATTTTGCTAAATGGGTCAAATGCAAATATTTTGTTACTATAGTAGTCACTTAGGAACTTGCCTGCGTCGTCCCTACTAAAGCCGTAAGTCATTTGAGTTAAGTCGTTAGTACCAAAACTAAAGAACTCGGCAGATTTTGCAATTTCGTCTGCTAATAGGCACGCCCTTGGAATTTCAATCATTGTACCTATTTTGTAAGTAAGATATGTCCCAGCCTCTTTTATAACTCTTTCTGCTTCTTTTGCTACTATTGCACGAACAAAGTCAAACTCTTTTTTGTCGCCAATTAATGGAAGCATAATTTCTGGCTTAATGTCGTAGCCTTTTTCTTTTTTAACTGTTAGTGCTGCCTCTATTACCGCTTGAGTTTGCATCCTTGCAATTTCTGGGAATGTTACAGCAAGCCTTGAACCCCTATGACCTAACATTGGGTTAAACTCTTTTAAACTTAGTGTTTTTTGCTTTAAAGTTTCAAAAGTAACGCCCATTTCTTTTGCTAGTTCTTTTATGTCCTCATCTTCAGTTGGTAAAAATTCGTGTAGAGGTGGGTCTAAGAACCTAATTGTTACTGGGTAACCCTTCATAACTGTGTAAAGTCCTATAAAGTCTTCTCTTTGCATTGGTAAAATTTTTGCTAAAGCTTTTTCGCGCTCTTCAACTGTGCTAGCTAGTATCATTTCACGAACGGCTTTTATTCTTGTCTCTTCAAAGAACATATGCTCTGTTCTGGTTAGACCTATGCCCTCTGCACCAAAATCAAGTGCTTGTTTTGCGTCTGCTGGGGTGTCTGCGTTTGTTCTAACGCCCAAATACTTGTACTCTTTTGCCCAAGCCATAATTGTAGCAAAGTCGCCACTCAATGTCGCTGGAACGGTCTTAATACGTCCGTCATAAACCTTACCAGTAGAGCCATCAATAGATATTGCATCGCCCTCTTTATAGGTTCTGCCGTTTACTGTAAATAGTTTTGCTTCTTCGTCAATATTAATTTCGCTACAACCTGCAACACAAGGAAGTCCCATACCACGAGCAACAACTGCTGCGTGAGAGGTCATGCCACCACGAGCGGTTAAAATACCTTCGCTTGCGTTCATACCTTCAATGTCTTCTGGTGAAGTTTCTGTTCTAACTAAAACTGTTTTAATTTTTTGCTCTTTTAGTTTTATTGCGTCTTGAGAGTCAAAAACAATAACACCACTGCCTGCACCAGGACTTGCTGGCAAACCTTGAGTGATTACTGTGCCCTCTTTTAGTGCGCTCTCTTCAAATTGTGGGTGTAAAAGTGCATCTAGTTGTAATGGGTCTACTTTTAATAACGCTTGATCTTTTTCAAGTACGCCCTCATTTACTAAATCTACAGCAATTTTAAGTGCAGCTTTTGCTGTACGCTTGCCGTTTCTTGTTTGTAACATATACAATTTGCCATCATCAATGGTAAATTCCATATCTTGCATATCTTTATAGTGACTTTCCAAAATGTTGCAAATAATTTCAAATTCTCTATATAATCTTGCGTTTTCGTCTTTTAATTTTGCCATTGGTTGAGGAGTACGAATACCGGCAACAACGTCTTCACCTTGTGCATTAAATAAATACTCGCCATATAGCACCTTTTCACCGGTACTTGGGTTACGAGTAAATGCAACACCTGTACCAGAATTTTCGTTTTTGTTACCAAAAACCATTGTTTGAACGTTTACTGCTGTGCCCCATTCTGCTGGAATATCGTTTAATCTACGGTAAACAATAGCCCTTGGGTTTTGCCAAGACATAAATACTGCTTGAATTGCTTTAATAAGTTGTTCGTTAACGTCTTGAGGAAACTCTGTTCCTGCTAAACCTTTGTAAATAACTTTATATTCTGCAACTAATGCTTTTAGGTCGCTTGCAGTTAGTTCTGTGTCAAGCGTTACACCTTTTTTAGTTTTTGCACTTTCCAAAGCGTGCTCAAATTTAGAAATATCTAAACCCATAACTACATTTGAAAACATTTGAATAAAACGTCTGTAACTATCATAAGCAAGACGCTCGTTGCCAACTTTTGCAAACCCTAAAACAGTTTTGTCGTTTAGACCAAGGTTTAATACTGTATCCATCATACCTGGCATACTAACCCTTGCACCACTTCTAACAGAAACTAAAAGTGGGTTTTTCTCGTCTCCAAAGCCTTTATTATTAATTTTTTCAATCTTTTTTAATGAAGTCATTACTTGTTCAATAATTTCGTCATTAATTTTTTCTCCGTCGTCATAATATTTGATGCAGGCGTCTGTGCTAATTACAAAACCTTGTGGAACAGGTAGTTTTAAATTTGTCATTTCTGCCAAATTTGCACCCTTGCCACCTAATAAGTCGCGCATTGATGCGTTGCCCTCTTCAAACATATAAACATATTTTTTTGTCATAAATTTTCTCCTTTTAATATATCAGTTTATACCATTTACTATTGTTACATAAACCCCAAATTAAGGCAAATATTTTACCGCTTAAAAGCCAATTTAGTTGAAAAAAGTTTAATAAAAAAGCCCATTAAAGGGCTTAATTAAAAATGACAAAAAGTTTAATCTGTGCACTGTAATGAAAAACACTGTAATTTAGATTAAACAATGATAATAAAAAGCCTTTAATTTATGCAAGTACGAGGCTCGTGGTGGTTTTGCATTTTGTAATATTTATAACAACAAAAAACACGGTAATTTAGATTAAATTCAAGGCTCGGCTTGTGGCGTCAAAGCAGGAGCATATATGTAATATGTGACTGTTTTGCGCCGCAAGATAGTAAACGAAGAAGTTAACTAAATTACAGTGTTTTTAATGTTTTTAGTTTGGACTCGGTGCGATACTCAAAGTTTTTTACCATAAGGTCTAAGGCTTCTAATAAAACTGAATCTTTTGCGTTTATTGTGTTTACACGCTCAATTTCTGTTACATATAGTGCTTTTATTAAGTTAAAAACATTGTCGGTCATCTGTTTAGAATTTATTGTTTGACAACTTCCACATACTATTGAGCCGTTGTCTAGGTTTAAGAACTTTTTGTTTATAAATTTAGCCTTACAAACTTCGCACTCGTTAAAATTAAACCTGTAACCAAGCACTTTTAACATACCTAAAACAAATTTTAAAACGACCAGTTTAGCGTTCACTTTGTCATAGCAAATTAGTTTTAGCGCTTTTAATAGATTGATGAAGACAAGGGCATTTGCTTCCTCTTCCATAAGTGCTACATCTACCATTTCAAGTAGAGTAAATGATAGGTAATAACTGTTTAGGTCTTTTGTTAGGTCAAAAAAACTGTCCTCTAAGTCTACATTTGTTACTATAAATAAGTCGCCTTTTTTAACGAGAATAAAGTCGGCAAAACAAAAAGGTTGAGCGGCAAATTTTAGTTTTGCTTTTTCGCTCCTTACACCTTTTAAAATAGCACTTATCTTGCCGTGTTCTAGCGAAAATAAGTGCACTATTTTGTCTTTTTCTTTATAATCTATTGCCTTTAATACAATAGCTTTTACTTTAAACTCTTCCATTAAAGTTCCTTTATGTCCTCTATTGTTTCAAACTCCGAACCTAACCTGTAAGCCACTTTTTCTGGGTATTGAAGCGCAAAATACAACATAAATAATCCCACTTTACCTGTGGCTTCAAAATTCTCCCACACTAATTTAGTAAAGTCATTAGCAAATTTTGTCATATTCACACCTCCTATAATTAAATTTCGTCCTTCTTATAACCAAAAGCGTTTACTTCAGTTAAATTGTCCCTCCATTTGTCCTTTACTTTTACGAAAATATTTAAATACACTTTGCTGTTTAAAAGTTTTTCAATGTCAAGCCTTGCATTGGTTGCAATTTTCTTTAACATCTCACCCTTCTTACCTATTATTATATTCTTATGCGATGCCTTTTCGCAAATAATTAGGGCGTCTATTTCAATAATTTTTGATTTTTGTTCAAATCGCTCTAAAATTACTGCTATTCCGTGAGGTATTTCTTGTTGCAAGTGCCAAAGCGCTTTTTCCCTTATTATTTCGGTTACTAGAAACCTTTCTGAACTGTCTGTGTGCTCGTCGTCTGGATAGTATTTTATGCCCTCAGGAAGTAGTTTTAACACCGCCTCTACAAGTACGTCTACATTTTTGCCTTTTTGGGCGCTCACTGGTATTATGTCTACAATATTTTTTAGTTTGTTTAGCCTGTCAAGTTTTGGGTATAGGTTTTCAAAATTGGTTTCGTCAATTTTATTTACTACCAAAATTAACTTGGCGTCGCCATTTGCATAACCTTCAATTAGGTTTAGTTCATCATCGCTAAAAGGCTTGCCTGCGTCTAATAGATATAAAATTACATCAATTCCATCTAGTGAAGCGTTTATTGACTGCAACATATATTCGTCCAACTTACTTTTTGGTTTTAACATACCCGGAGTGTCTAAAAACACTGCTTGGTAACCTTCGCCATTCAAAATGCCTGTTATGTTGTTTCTAGTAGTTTGTGGCTTTGGCGAAACTATTGAAACTTTTTCGTTTATTATTCTATTTAGTAAGGTACTCTTGCCAACATTTGGCTTACCTATTATGGTTACAAAACCGCTCTTAAACATAAATCGTCCTTTTTTATTTATTTTAGACCCTTAAAAGTCTAAATTTTGTTAAAATTGCCTCTTCTTGACCGCGCATTAAGTTTTTGTCTAACTCATCTTCGTGATCGTAGCCTAGTAAATGAAGTAAACCGTGAACAAATAGGTAGCAAATTTCCCTATTTAATGAGTGTCCGTACTCGTCCGCTTGCTCTTTTGCCATGTCTAAATTTATTACTACATCGCCAAGAAGTATTTTATTTGTCTTTGGGTCTAACTCCATTGGGTATGTTTTTTTGTTGATTTTTTTGTTAAAAACGTCGTCAAGGTTTGGAAAACTTAAAACATCGGTAGGTCTATCTATTTTTCTTGTTCTGTTATTTAATTCTTGCATTGCCTCGTTATTTACAAACTCCAAACAAGCCTCAATTTTATGTACTCTTTGCCCTTCCATGCGCAAAGTTCTGTTGTATATTTTTTTTAACAATTTAGTTGTCTCTTTTTCTAGAGTATTGTTTACAAAAGTTATCATATCAAATATTTCCTTAAAATTTAAAGTATATAATTATTTTAACACATTAAACCAAAACGAGCAAAAGGAATAGCCACAAAAACTTTAGCGCCCTTAAAAATACCGTGACAAAAAAATAGTTTAATTTGTGCAAGAAAAATGCTCACACAATTTTGTAATTATTTTACTGCAACAAAAAAACAGTTTAAATTTGTGTCAAGGTCAAGGCTCGCGGTGTCAAGTTCAAGCAGGAGCATATATGTAATATGTGACTGTTTGACTTGGCACCGCAGTAAACGATGAGATTGACCAAATTTAAACTGTTTTAATAGTCTTTGCGTTTAAGAAGATCCGCAAAAAGTATAGCTTTTAACTCTGGACTTAGCATAGAAACTTCGTCTACAAAGGTTTCTTCCTCGTCACTTAGTTCTATTGCGTCAAGTCTTCTTCGCATTTCTGCTACTTTTTTTTCTAACTCTTCTTGTTTATTTTTTTCTTCAATTTTTTGCGCTGCTACTTGTTCTTCTTTTAAAAGGGAATCTTTCCACTCTTTTTCTAGTTGTATGCTCTCTGCTGCCGCTTCTTTTAGAGCGTCTTCATTGCTCTTTCTTTCTACAGCCTCTCCATCTATTCTAGGAGTAATGACAGATTTTAATTCCACAACATCGCTTGCTTTTTTGCCTTTATCGTCAGGCTTTTTTGCGTCTGTCTTGGACTTTTTTACCTTACTGCTATTTATAAGTGATTCCACTATTATATAAACTGCAAGCAACCCGAAAATAATTATAATAATGTATTCAGGTTTCATCAATTACCTCCTACGGTTTTAAGATTTTTTGCTTGGTCTTCTAGAAGTTGATGAACTGCTGTCTGGTAAACTCTTAGGAGTTACAGTGTTGTCTTGTTTGCCACCAAGTGCGTTTCTCATAGTAGTATCAGAGATAAGGTTTTGCATTTTGTAGTAGTCCATAACACCAATTTTTCCGTCTTTAAAGGCTTCTGCCAACGCTTTTGGAACGTTAGACTCTGCCTCAAGTAATTTACTACGCATACTCTCGCTCATAGCTCTCATTTCGTGTTCTAGGGCGATAGCCTCTGCCTTTCTTTCCTCTGCCTTTGCTTGAGCAATAATCTTATCTGCTTCTGCACGGAAGGTTTGAAGGTCAGCACCTATGTTACGTCCAACATCAATATCTGCAATATCTACAGAAATAATTTGGAAGGCTGTTCCATCATCAAGACCTTTCTCTTGAATAACGGCAGAAATTGCATCTGGGTTTTGCAAAACTTGTTCGTGAGTCTCTGCAGAACCTACTGTTGTTACAATACCTTCACCAACACGTGAAATAATTGTTTGCTCACCAGCACCACCAATTAATCTTTCCAAATTTGTTCTAACGGTAACCCTTGCGGTAACCTTTAATTCAATACCATTTTTAGCAACGGCGCTTATTTCGTTAGTCATAATAACCCTTGGAGTAACGCTTTCCTCAACGGCTTTTTGAACGTCTCTTCCTGCAAGGTCAATTGCCTTTGCAAGTTCGGTAGATAGGCTAAGTTTAGCACTGTGTGCTGAAATTAAAGCCCAAACAACTTTATCAACATTACCGCCTGCCATGTAGTGAGTTTCTAGTTCGGCAATACTCAAATTTAAACCTGCTTTTTTAGCGCTTATGTATGACTCAGTAATTAACTTAGTGTTAACGCCCCTCATACGCATACCGATTAGTCTTCCCATACCAACATGCGCGCCAGAAACTAAACACCTAAACCAAACTTTAACTGGAACTATTGCCACAACTATGGCAATAACTATGATTAAAGCACCTAATGCTATGAACCATATTACATCTTGACTTAAAGCAGCACCTAATAAATTTAACATAATCTTCTTCTCCTAATAATTTGTCTATATTTTTTTTACGATGATATTTGAACCATCTACTTCAATAACTTTTACGTTTACACCTTTTGGCAAATACTCTCCGCTTGAGAATACTTGATAGTCAACGTTTTCTATTGTAACTTTTCCAACTGGTTTACAAACCGTTGAAGTTGCACCAATTTTTCCAAGTAAATAAGCAAAGTTTTTAGCGTCGCTATTATAGTCCTTTGAAACGGCTGTACCGCTTTCAACAATTCCTGTTCTACTTAAAAGTCCGAACCTAGCGGAATAAGTAAAAATAAGGAACAATAGTAAGAACGCAGCCAACACAATAAATATTAAAATAAATACTTGGGTTAGACTAATGCCGACCAAAATTCTAAACACTATGCCTAGAACACTCATAATTATGCCCATAATGCCAAAGATGCCAAAACCAGGTATAAAAACTTCAATTATGCCAAGCACCATACCAATCAGCAAAAAGACTGCCGATAGTGTACCCATTTCAGTAAATAGAGTAACAATTTGCTCCCACATAGACAAGTAGCCTCCTACTAAATATTATATTTATGTTTAATTATAACATAGTAAAAACAAAAAATAAATAGTTATTTTTAATTTTTTACAAATTTTAAGGTAATAAATGCTCTTTTTTAGTAACAAAGAAGCGACCTTTTTAAAAAAAGTCGCTTCCCCATATAAGGTTAAATATCAGAAACAAAAATTGGGGATTTTGTTTCCGTGTAAAAGGTTATCATAAAACAAATTTTGTGGCAAGTAAATTTTAGACTATTTGCGACATTTTTTTACATTTTTAAATAAAAAAGCGCACTTCAAAAATTTACTTTTGTGTGCGCTCATAATAGAACAAATATTGTTGTGCATAGCCACTTAAACCGTCAAATATTTTTACTAATTCTTTCCTTATTAATGGCCTATTCGTAAGCGGATTACCGTTACAAAAATAATGGTTAAAAACCTTTTCAATCCAAGTATCTACTGGAAAAACGTCCATTTTATAGTAGCCAAATAGTAGCACACAATCGGCAACTTTAGGACCAATTCCGCTCATTTCAATGAAGGTATTTGTAGCAGTATTTGTGCTTAAATTATAAACATTTTTTAAGTTCATATTTTGTAGTTGTAAAATGGCTTTTACTAGTTGCCCTGCCCTGTAACCTGTACCTAGTTCAACAAACTGTGCCTCATTAATTTTAGATAGTTGTTTTAGGGTTGGAAAGGCGTAATATTCGCCAAATATTTTGCTTTTTAGTTTAGTTCCAAAGCGTTCACTAAGTTTTTTTAAACTGCCTTGAATGCGCTTTATGTTGTTGTTTGCACTTATTATAAAACTTATTATTGTTTCAAGTTCGTCTTGCCTTAAAATTCGTATGCCATAGCCATAGTCTATTGCCATATTTAAAGCGTCTATTTTGAACGCTTTAAGGCTATTTTTTATTTGTTTATAGTCGGTCTTTAAATCAAAGTAGTTCTCAAAATAATCTTCATCACTGCACAAAATTTCTACTCTATTTTCATAACTATAGACCCTTGCAATTTGGTCTTTACTTACTGCTTCATAGTATTCATCGGTCTTGGTGTACCTAAAAACTTGCCCGCATTCAAATATGTGAGTTACATTAAAACTATCTATATCATAAATCGTTATTTTATTTTTTTCTTTTAAATAATTCATAGTTCAAATTTTAACACAAGAGTACAATTAATACAATAAAAAAGAGTAAAAAATACTCTTTTAAATTTATGTGTTTAATAAAATTAATTTTCAGGATAAACGCTTAC
Organism: Spirochaetales bacterium; assembly: GCA_050178795.1. Classification (GTDB taxonomy): domain Bacteria; phylum Bacillota; class Clostridia; order Christensenellales; family UBA1242; genus STF1-184. The sequence goes on along the minus strand of JBFXFT010000004.1, from coordinate 28,317 downwards.
TTTTTTAACTTTTTGAGTTTTGTTTTCAAATTTTACAACGCCATCAACAAGTGAGAAAAGTGTATAGTCTTTGCCCATTCCAACATTGTTGCCTGGGTGTACACTAGTGCCTTTTTGTCTAACCAAAATGCTACCAGCGCTAACAACTTGACCGTCAGTCCTCTTTACGCCTAAACGTTTAGAATTGCTGTCTCTACCGTTTTTAGTGCTTCCGCCGCCCTTTTTGTGAGCGAATAGTTGTATATTAATAAACATCATTTAATACCTCCAATTCAATAAAATCTGAGTAGCCTTCATGCAAATCCGAAATACCTATTAACATAGTGTTTAAAATAAGGTTGCAATCGTGCCTTTGCTCTTTAGATAACTCCCTAGGTAAACTAATTTTAATATAGCCTAGTTTGTCGTCCCTCACTATTTTAGCGTTAACTTTTGCAACGCCAAGTAAACCTAGAGCACAGGTTTGAACCACACTGCTTAAAGCAGAACAAACAATATCTTCTCCACTTGCGCCATAACCTGTATGACCGTCAGCAATGACTTCAACTATGTCATTATTTCTTTTTACAATTTTTACTTTTGTCATTTAACTACTTCTTTACAATTTCTAATACTTTTAGTGCTGTAAATTGTTGTCTGTGTCCTTGTTTTGTTCTAACACGTTTTTTAGGTTTGTATTTGTATACAACAACTTTAGCGTCTTTGCCATGGTTTACAACTTCAACAACAACTTTGTAGTCTTTAACTACAGGTGCGCCTGTAACTACTTTTTTGTCGTCTACAACCATTAGTGCGTCTAGTTCAAATTTTGTGCCTACTTCTAAGTCCAATTTTTCGGTCTCAAAAACTTGGTTTGGTTCAACAGTATATTGCTTACCACCAGTCTTTACTACTGCGTACATTTTAGGTCCTCCTTACTTCGTACTCGCTGTTTTAGGTGGTAGAAAATACACTTTGTTACCCAAACCACGCGGCTCAAAACAAATAATACTATATAAACCCTTGTTTGTCAATCTTTAAACCATAAAAACTAAACTTTTTTACTCAGTATAATTATATATAACAAATATATTGTCTTTTTGCTGAGCGCTTTTGCTTTACGCACTTTTTTAAATTTGTTATACTTTAATTATAATTTTTTAGATGCAAGAGGTAAGTTAAATATGTTCAAAAAAATGTTTGGTAGAATTGGTAACTTTTTTAAAAAATTAGGTAAGGGTTTTGCAAAAATGTTTGCAAAAAAATATGTGCCAGCAAGTAAGTTAAGCAAAGTAAATAGTTTGCAAAACTTGCTATCTATCACTTTTTGGCTTGTACTTTTTACAGGACTTGCCATTCTAGCCGACTTTCTTGTTGCCAATGTTTTTGGGTCAAGTTACCTTGCAACACTACTTGTAGGCAACACTCAATTTATTTACTCGGCTTGGGCGGTTCAAGCAACCGTAACAGTTCTTGCCTTCTTTATTTCTAACATTATGACAAGCATAGTAAAGGACATATTTTATGGACTTTCAATAAAGGACATTTTAATGGCGAGAATCAACTTTTTTGAGGTTAGTTTTTGGCACCAAAGCATAATGTGTATATTGCTAGTTTTATTGAATATTCCATTTGTTCTTTTGGGGTTAGCACCTGCTGTTTTAGTGGTTACCGCTGCAAACCTGTTCTTTATTATTTATATGCTAAATAATGCGTTTTCTTATGTATTTAACTCTCGCGTAATCGTAAACCGCGTAGACAAAATAGTAAAAAAGGAAATAAATACAGGAAAGACCATTCTTGACTTAAAACAACTAATTTTGTCGCTTGAAAATGAAACAAAAAGAAGGATTACAAACAACGAATTAAAAAGAACCGAATATAACATAACCTTTCTACTTCACATATATCAAAATTTAAAAATGAGCGACAAGACAAGTTATATTCCACAAGTATTAAAGAGTTTAAAAAACAACCTTATTGACTTAATAAGGACCAACAATTTTGAAACGCTAGACACATTGCTTACAAATTATATCAGTTCAGAAATTACAGAGAGCGAATATTCAAGCATAATAAGCGAACTTATTGAAAGCGTATCTCTAAGGTTTGTAAACTATACTACACTAGACATTGAAGAATACAACATTCACGAGCACCTATCAGAGTGGAGCAAAATTAAAGGCGACAACAATTTTGTAAATAGCGTTGCAAGTTCATTTTACAACTATTACACCTCTATATTACTAAATTCAAAAGTGCCTGCCCCTACCAAAAATAAACTGCTATCCATATTATTTAATACATTAATTCACCCACAACAAGACAATTTAACAGAGCAAAGCGCCTTTAAAATTGCACTTATGCACATAGTAAGGGAAATGATAATAACAAACAGTTCAAGAGAGTTCAAAGACCTACTAAATACCGTAAATCAAAGCAATATTGAAGACAAACCTTACATACAAGAGGTTGTAATGCTACTAAATGCCTATGTTTACTACCTCGCTTCAAACAAGAACATAAACAACGTAATAACGAGGACAGCAAGAGAGTTTTTACATTCCGAGCCAAATAGTATGGAACTAAATAGTTCCCCACTAGCAGATTTATTAAAAAATTCAAATGCAAAATACATAAAACACTTCTGGGACTCCATAAAGACCCTTGCAGACTTCAATACTTCAAGCAAACTTTCAGTAAGCAACTACGAAGTATTTAACGAAAAACTACTTACTAAGTTCTATTTAATATATTGGAAACTATTTGCAAACAGTTTAGAGAACATAAACCTAAACGAAAATGAAGAAAACCAAAAATATTACAATATGACACTAATAAACTTAATAAAAAATGTAAAAGAGGACGAAGATCACGACTACAAGTCATTTAAAGACTTCTGTGAACTATATCAAATTGACTATAAACAATTAAAAGCCGATGAAAACTGGACAAAGAATGCAGACAAGATTGACGACTATTTGAGAGATAGTTATATAGACTATTTAACAAATTCTGCTATGAATAATAAGTCAAAACTAAATGTAATAGGCACAACAAAACAACAAGAACAACTGCTAGAAATGTTTAAAAAGATCAGCAATGAACTGCCTCTTCATTCCGATGTTTTGTCGCCAATGTTAACGCAAAAATTTACTTTGCCGTTTGTAATTAAGGCAGACAAATTAAATAAGGTAACCCTATCGGAAGAGACGCTAAACGATTACAGCACTCAATTTAGACAAATGGCTATAAGTCAAATTAACGATAGACTTGCAGAACTTAACATTGAACCAAAAATTTATAGTAAAACAGAAGAAAACCTAAAAACTCTGCTTCAATCTATGGACGGATTAAAAGTAAATGCGATGACTCACAATTTAAGTAACAATATTGATGTACTAAATAATGAAAAAGACGAGCCATTTATTAATGAACTAATTGAAAAAGAAAAGACCTATCAATTACTTTCAGAGTTAGAGATTAACGAGTATTTGTTTATTAATACGACTCAAACATTTGTAAACATTGAGCCAGTTGAAATAACCTTGCGTTCGCTTACAAAAGAAGAAGTAGAAATACTTGTAAACAACTTTAAAATTACTACTCTAAAAAATAAAGACGAGTACAGAATTGAAGAATATTACGGCACATTAGAGCAAGCGCACGAATATTACTCTTCACTTTATGTTGAACTTGATGTCAAAGTAACGCTTACAGACAACGCCTATAAAGAAAACATTTTAAGGGTAGAAATCAAATAATAAATAAAATGAAAACTGCAATAAAAAACCACTGTTTAAGTGGTTTTTTTATTTCTATTAATTTTCTCTAATAATTGAGTTTAGTCCGCGTTTATCTGAAAGTAGTTTGCCTGCACCTATTATTACTGCCTCTTCTGGCTCATCTACCACATAAATTGGTAAACGAAGTCTCTTTTTTAGGTAATTTTCAATGCCTGTAAGGTTTGCAAGACCCCCAGTTACATATACGCCATTATTTGCTATGTCTGCCACTATATCTGGCGAGCAGTTGTTTAAAATGTCTTCAACCGCTGCACTTATCTTTTGAAAATAGTACTCAATGGCTGGTCTAATATTTGTAGAAAATACAACTTCCTGCTTTGGGGCTTTTGTTGCTGTATCTATGCCGTTTACTTCCATATTGCTAGTGTCGTGTATGTATAAACTGCCTATTTCTTTTTTAATCTTTTCGGCGGTTTGATTACTTATTTCAAGTTCGTAAGCCTCTTCAACATAGCGCTTTATTGCCTCGTCCATTTTGGCTCCACCAATAGATATCGTATAGCCGTTTATTATGGTGTTTAAACTTACTGCGCCAACATTTACTGTTCCGCCACCCAAATTTAAGGACATTACTCCGCTTGGGTTTTCAGTAGATACCCCAGCACCAACAAGGGCTGCAATAACGCTTTCAACAAAGTCAACTTTGCCAGCGCCAAGTCTATAACCCAGGCTTTTATATTCTGCCTTTTCCCTTATGTTTAGTCCGCAAGGAATGACAAATAGCATTCTAATTTTTGGCTTAACAAATTTTTCGGTAATAATTTTTTTCATAAAGTGTTTTAGCATGGAATATGCTAACTCTTTATCTTTAATTACTCCCTCTTCAATAGGGTTAGATATAGTTGTAGCGCTACTAGTCTTGCCTAGCATTTTCTTTGCCAAAGTTCCCACTGCTTTTACTACGGTCTTTTTGTTTTCCTTACTAAGAGCAATAAGGCTTGGCTCACACAAAACTATACCGCTACCCCTTTTATAGATGACGGTATTTGTTGTTCCAAGTTCTATTGCAAATTCTAGTTGCGACATATATTCCCCTCAAATGTTCTTATGTTTATAATATTCTAACACAAAAAAGTTCATTTTTACAATAAAAAACCATTAATTGCTAATGGTCTTTTAATTTTTTATAAAATTTCTAGGTTTTTGCCATAAGCCTTTTTAAAGTCTTCGGCTGTTTTTGTTGCTTCTCTAATTTCTAGCACTGCTTTTCCGTCTAAAATTGTCTTCATTATTACGCTGTCGCCCAATATGTCACAATTTACGTCTATTACGCGCTTTTTCATAAACCTATCAAGTGCCGCTGCAATTTTAACAATTACTGCTAGGCGTTGAACGGCTATTATGTCTTCCTCTGTTACTAGGTCTTTATATTTTACCCAATCCGTAAGTTTAAAGTCCTCTAAATTTTGTGAACTAACTACAAAACTTGCTAAAACTAGTTCCTTGTGGTTAATGCCATAAAGGTTAGAGTTTAAAACCACATTAAAAGCGTTTTTGGTGTTGTTATAGAAGTTTATTCTCTTGCCTACGCTATGCATACTTGATGCAACCCTTAAAACTTTTACATAACTTCTAGTCAATTTGTGTAAAACTTTTAGTTGTTTAAATAGTATCATAGACAAATTATAAACGTGCTCGTCATTATTTGGTTTAGAATTGTAATAATCGCTTGCTGTTGCAAGGCTAAAGCCTAAAATGTCTGTAATTGGCTTATCATTAGTTATTGAAACGGTTTTATTGAATAAAACGCCCTCGCTCAAACCATTTTTTGAATAAACAACATTGCGTTCAAGTATTTCCTCGCCTTCTACCGCTGTTTTTTCAATTTTTAGTTCTTCAACTATTGCTTTTAATATTGCTGCACTGCTAACTAGAACGTCTGCCCTATCGCTACTTATGCCCTTAATTTTGCGTGTTTTGTCTGCGTCTAAGCCTTTAATTAGATTGTAAACGCCGTCAACATCTTCAAGTTTCATTTCGTATGCGTGCACTGCGTCTATTGGGTAACGTTTTTGCTTTTGATTAATCTTTACAATGTTTTCAATGTTTGTGCCTACGCCAACTATTGCGTATTCTGGTTCAATCGCCTTAACCCATTCAAGTTTGTTTAATTCTTCTTTAAAGTCCTTTACCATTGCAGCGCTTCTTTCTTCTGCGCTTAGTTCACTCTCGTCATATTTTTCAGCTAAATTTAGTGCACCAAGGTCAACAATTGTTTGGTTTAGTATTGTGCGCCTATTGTATGCAATTAATTGAACTCCTGTGCCACCAATTTCAACAATTAAGCCCTTTGGAACATCTAATGTGTTGATTACGCCAGTGTAAAGTCCTTTTAATTGTTCCTCTTCTGTTAAAACTTTAAAAGCGAAACCGCTTTGATTATACATTTCTTCTAAAAAGCTCTTTTGATTTTTTGCTTCTCTAACCGCTTTTGTAGTGAAAGCAAAAATGTCCGTAATTTCATGAGAATCACAAAGTGCCCTAAACATTTTTAATGCGTTGACAGTCTCTTGTATATTAGCTAGTTTTATTATTCCGTCTTTGTCCATATCTTCGCCAAGTTTTAATGGTTCCACCACCTCGTCAAATACTACAAAAGACTCACTAGGCAAAACATGCGCTAGCACTAACTTTATGCTCATTGTTCCAAGTTCTATTACTGCTATTTTATTCAAGATTTATGACCTCTTCCTTATTTGTTTTTACAGCAAATTATAACATACTAATTCTAGTTTGTATATAAGGTTTGCTAAGTTTTTTTAAAAATTATATAAATTTCATATAAAAATTGTACTTTATTATACCACATTATTTGCACCCGTCAATAGGCTTTAATAAAAATGCAAATTTAGCGCTTTTTACTGTGTTTTGGGTGCTCTCTGTTGCTCAAAAATAACACAGAATTTACACCGCTTGCGACGCTGTTTTTTATTTGATTAATTGGGTAAATTTTGTCGTCTACAATTACTACAATGTTTGAAAGGCATAGGGCGTATTTTTCTCTATGCTCCTCTAATTTGTCAAATATATGCTCGCGCGCTTCGTGCTTTTTTTCTTTCAACAAGTCTAATAGTTTTTCCCTTTCGTCCTCGTTTTCTTCTAACTTAATTTCCTTTTTTAATTCCACCTCGTCATGAAGTGCCATTAGGGCATTGTCCCTATAATTTTCTATCTCTTCATAGGTATGTCTAAGCCCACCTGTAAGTTCAATTAACTCCTCCATTGAAGTGCCAATTTTAACTAAATAATAACTAGGGTTCTTAGCACTAAGACCAGCGACTGCCACAAATTTTTCGTTTGCCATGTCTCCGTGTTCTACAGCGTTATAAAGGTTTAAAACTGTCTCCAAACTAAGCACTGTGTCCTTAAATTTTTTAGCGTGATTTACTAGTTCAAGACCCTTTAAATTTAACTTTTCAATACCCTCATTTATTAATTGTTTTTCATCCTTATTAACCATCAATTTTATATGCTCTAAATTGAAGGCTTTTTTAAGCAAATTTGTACCCTTTAAAATTTGGTTTAAATGGTTTTTTATTAAAAAATTATTTAGACCTAAAGTCGTTTTAGTTTCCATACCATCAATTAAAATTTCTGTACCATTTTCAACGCCAAAAAGTTGAGTTATATTGCCCTCTAAAATTCTTGTCTTTATGGCGCTATCGCTAGGTTTTACTAACTTTTTTAGGGGTTCAACGCTTTTAAAATTGTTTTCAATTTTAACGGCTAAAACAAATTCGCCACTTGGTAAACACTCCTCTTCTACGCTCTTAATTTTGCCACTTATTGTACTCAATAAACTATATGTTTTAGTGTCATTTTGGGCTATTATTTCACCCTCTTTTACCTCGTCTTCAATGGACTTTAATAGGGTCAATTTTTCGCCATTTTTAACTAGCGGTAAATACACAAAATTTGGCAAATTTAATGTCAATAATTTGCTTCCATTTAATAGTTCTTTATTTACTTTTAAATACTTGTTTTTTGTCATAAAAATTCCTTTAATTTAACCTCTTTCATAATACCATATTGCAACTTTTTAGTAAACAAATTTAAAAACATTGACGCTAAAAAATGGGACTTTTGCGCTTGTGAAATTTTATTTGTTAGCGTTATTTATTGGTTAATTCGTTTGCAATATATAATGTTTTATATTATAATAAATAAGCGATAAATTAATAATAAAGGAATAAGTATGAAAAATCATTTTTTAAACTTTAAATCAATAACTGCAATAACTTTGATTTTGGCTTTGTTTGTTATGCAAAATTCTCCACTAATTTTTGGCTTTGGACTTTTTTCAAAAACTAGTGAAATTGGCAAAGTAAACGCTATTTACTCACCTACTGAAATCACTTTAAGCAATGGCGATTTTGAAAACCCAACATCATCAGTTTACCCTATCATTCCTAACAGCTGGACTAGTGTAGGTTCAAGTGGTGGCATAACTAGCGGTCTTATTGACGTATCTCAAAGCGTATATGACGAGCACTTAGACGAATATAATTTGGACTTTAACCCTGGTAAGCCATTAAGTGCACCTACCGGTGAAGACCAAATTCTTATGATAAACGCTGAAAGCGCAAATTTAAGTTACGGCTACAAATCAAGTAGTTTCGTTTTATCATCTAATGGCTATTACACCATTTCGTTCTATGTTAAGACGCAAGATGTAAATGGCATCAGTTCAACGGCATCAGTTTACCTAGACGGAGACGACCAAATAACAAATAGCGACAATTCTAAACTACTTTCTATTAACACTTATGGCGAATGGGAACTTTACAAGTTCTTTGTAGAGACTGACTCAATAACAAGTCAAACCCTAAACCTAGAGTTTTATTTAGGTAGTCAAAACGATTTTACTTCTCAAGGTGCAGTTTTCTTTGACGAAGTTCATATTTATTCAGTTTCTAACGATACATACTATAGCGAGATAAACGCTATTACAACTCAAAACAATTATAAAATTTTAAATTTAAAAGAGGGCGTTGTTAGTAATGCAGTAGTAAATGGCGACTTTGAACAAACAATAAACGACCCAGAAACAGCAAACATAGGTTGGGAAAGACTTACAGCAAATAACTCAATGCCAGACAGCGAGTACGCTGTAAACGGCGTTTACTATATTGATGGCAACTTTAATTCGGAACTAACACAAGTTGCAACTAGCCCAACAGACGCAAATATTTATGACAACACTAGGGCACTTTTAATAAACAACATAAACCCTGCAAGCATAGGTTTTAAGAGTTCAGATATTTTAATTGAACAACACAAACTTTACAAGTTAAGTGTTTACGTTAAAACAAGCGACCTTGAAAATGGTGCAATTTTAAAACTTATTCAACAAAACCCTTACGGAGAAGACAACACTTCTTATACCCCAGTTGAAGAGAGCATAACAGGCATTAATACGACGACAAAAACAAGTGTTAAATATGAAAACTGGATTGAGTACTCTTTCCTAATTAGGGGCAATATGTTTGTTGATTCTTATGCAAACCTTGAAGTATGGGTTGGAGATGAGGACACGAGCGAAGTTGGTTATGCCTTCTTTGATAACGTTACTCTAACAGAAGTAACTACCGACCAATTTGAAACACTAAGTAGCGGTTCAAATGTTCAAGAGGCAGACTTTGCAAGTTCAGCAACTGCACTGACTATAGATAATGGTACTTTTAATGATGTAACAATAAATACCCTTGCAGATACTTACCCATATACAGCATCAAACTGGACACAAGGCTCAGACAGTACAAACTTTGAGTATGTAAACAGCACAAACGGTGTAATAAACACAAATACAGCACACTTTAATGACATAAAAACTAACACAACTAACTACGACGGTTTTAGTAACCCAGGCAATTTAAACAACGTTGTAAATGATGACATAAGCAACAATGTATTTATGATTGGCAACGAGTCAATAACCAGTCAATACTTCATAAGTGAGAGCACAAGTTTGGGTGCAAGCGCTTATTATGAGTTTAGTTTTTACATTCAAACTCAAAGCCTAAGTGCAAACAATGTTAGCGTACTTATAAATACAGATACAACCACTTTAATCACTTTAAACGGACTTGAAAGTGATTTGACTTGGACCAAATATACTACATACATCAAAACACCAGCAGACGCTTTAACAGTTACGGTTAAACTCGTTATGGGAACGACAGAACAAGAAATTAGCGGTTTTGCCTTCTTTGATAACGTAGTTATGAACAACATTGACGAAGACGCCTATGTGGCAGCAAAAACTGCTGGTGGCGACAATACAAACTTTGTTGACCTAAATTATGAAAACTTTGGGGCAATAAGTTCAAACATTAATGGCGGACTATATACCCCACTTAACTATACGGCAGACAATGTAAACGATGTAAATGCAGAGTTTATACGTGCTGGCGTACTTGACACTGCAAACTATGAGGCTAGCGAATCTAACTTCCCTGGACTTGTAAACCCACTTTCTGCAAGCGAAACAAATTCAAATGTACTTATGATTTCAAGTACTGACGACATATACTATACTTACACTTCTGATTACACTTACTCATTAATAGCAGATAGTTATTATCAAGTTACAATATATGTTAAAACATTTGGACTAAGCCAACTAGCAGAAAATACTGAAACGAATGACGATGACGAAACAATACCTTATGGTGCAAGCATAGCACTTAGCGGAATTACTGATAGTTTTATAGGAATTGATACACAAGCAAATCAAACTGTAAACGACTATGTTGCATACAACTTCTATATCAACACTACAACCGCTCAAACCTTTAACATTATTTTAGGTCTTGGCAGTGCAAATGGTTTAACAAAAGGTTATGCGTTCTTTAGCAATATATCTGTTGAATCAATAGATGAAGACACCTATACTTCAGGAGTTGCACTACTTTCAAACGAATATCCTGCAACAAATGTTATAAACTATGTAGGCGAATCAACCGACACGACAGACACAGATACCGACACGACAGACGAAACAGCAACTTCAAGTTTTGACTACTTGTTAATACCTACCCTACTTCTTGGAATATCTGTAATAATTGCAGTTCTAGGCTATGCAATAAGGCAAATTAATTTTAGCAAACTTGTTAGAAAGAGAATTGGCTCTCAAATATATGACAGAAACAGAACTCTAGCAATAGACCACGAGAGGCGTGAAGTAGTAAAAGAAAGACAAGAGCGCTTAGCAAAATTAAAAGAAGACTTAAAAGAATTACAAAATCAATTAGACCTAAACGAAAAACAATATAAGATTGAAATTGCTGAGTTTAAAGAAGCACAAATTGCAAAAGAAGAAAAAGAAATTGCTGAAATAAAGACTGAAGCACAAACCGAAAACAAAAAGGTTGATGGCGCTAAAGTTAAGGCTCAAAAACTTGTAAGAAAAGAAGAAAATAGAAGATTCAAACTTGAAAAACAAAAGATGTACGATGAAAAACGTGCAAAACTAATGCAAGAGTTTGAACAAATTGAAAAAGAAATTGAAAAACTAGAAAAAGAAGAACAAGTTCTATTTGAAAAATATCGTACTTACAAGGCTCAAGTTAAAGCAATTAAGTATGAAATAAAGCAAAAGCAAAAAGACGCTTATGCTAAAAACAAACTTAAAAGGCAACAAGCAAGAGAAAATAGAAAAAATAAAGAAAACTAAGCAATAAAAAATAACGGCTAATAACCGTTATTTTTTTGTACTACAAATTTATTAAAACATTAAACTAAATGTTTTATGTAACTTCTGCGCCTCTTATGTTGATCCTTTTTAAATGCCTCAAATTGGGCTTGAACTTCTTTGTTGTCTTCAAGTTGTAAATTGGTCTCAACATAAGGTATTTTTGCATCTATAATCTTATGTCCTATTTCGTTTAACACAATGGAATTAATCCCCATTAACTGATAACTTGGCTTTACAGCAATTAGTCCAAGGTCTATGTTCTTTGGCTTTTTAACCGCCTTTAAAAGCCTGAAAATGCCAAATGGCAATAGTTTTCCGCCGCTCTTTTGAACTGCGTCAGACAATGACGGAAGTGCTAGACCAAAAGCAACAACCTCATCTTTATCATTTAATACAACCGTTATAAACCTAGGGTCAAGAAGTAGTTTAAATTGCTTTACTACTTCGCGCCTAACCTCTTCACTTATTGGCACAACACCATATAATTTTGCATAAGCCTCGTCTAATATATCAAATATGCCTTGTTTGTATTTATCAATAAACTTGTTTTTGTTAATCATAGGTGCAATTTTTAGGTGGCTTCTCTCCAAAACCTTTTTTGAGATTCTTTCAATGCGCTCGTCAAACTTTTCTGGCAAATAAATTCTATATTCTAGCCAATCAGTTTCTTTTTTAAAGCCATTCTTTTCAATTAAGTCCACATAATATTCGTAGGAATATTGCTCTTCAAAAGTTTGTGGTTCTTCAAAGCCCTCTATTAAAAGTCCCTCTCTATCTAGGTCATTGGCTCCAAGTGGACCATGTATAATCTCCATGCCGTAACCCTTAGCCCAAATTTCAACTGCATCAAACAGTGCTGTCGCCACTTCTAAATCGTTAATAGAGTCAAAACGACTAAACCTTACGCGCTTTTCTTTTACCTTTTCGTTAAACTCGTTTAATATAAAGCCTGCAATTCTGCCGACAATTTGTCCATCTCTATATGCCAAAAACAAAGCGACTTCTGCATCTTTAAAAGCCGAGTTTTTGCTCTTTTGCAAATAGTTTATTTCGTCAAGTATTAGAGGTGGAACATAGTATTTGTTGCCTTTATATAGTTTAATTTGAAAATTTACAAACTTTTTTATATCTTTTTTCTTTGTAATTTGTTTAACCTCTATCATAATACACCTTCTAGTTTAAGCATAAAATTATTATATTCAAAAAGCAAAAAAATGGCAAGGTAATTACCCTTGCCATTCTATTTTAATAAAAAAATATGTTGCTGTAAAAAAGTGCTTTTAAAAATTCTATTTGATTGTCTTAATAAAATGAATATTTTTATTTGCCACGCTAAACCCTAGTTTTTCGTGTACTTTTTTGCTCACTCTATTGTCTAAATCGCAATCACTCGCAATCTCTTTAATTCCATTTTCTTTTGCAAATTTTTCGCACTCTAAATAAAGCGCCTTTGCTATATGTTGCTTTCGGTACTCTTGTATAACAAAAATACCTTCTAAGTAGCCAACTGGGCTAGTTTTTGCACTTTCAACATACTCATACCTTAAACTAAAATGGCAAAAACCAACTGGAATTTCATCACTATACGCCAAAAAGAAAATTTGGTTTTTATCTTTAAATAAACCTTCTAATTCAAGCAACAAGTCTTCTCTTGTGTGGTTTTTATAGAGCATTTGCATTAAAGAAAGCAGCGTTTCCTTGCTATCTTTATTTGCACGAATTACTTTTAACATAAAGTTTACCTCTTTTATTGCTTTTTTAAAAGGTCTTTTAAAAATTGTCCTGTATAACTGTGTTTAACATTAACTATTTCTTCTGGAGTTCCGCTCGCTATTACTTGTCCACCGTTGTTGCCGCCCTCTGGTCCCAAATCTATTATGTAGTCCGCAGTTTTAATTACATCTAAGTTGTGTTCTATTACAATTACAGTGTTTCCATTTGCAACTAACCTCTGCAAAATTGTAATTAACTTGTCTACATCATACATATGAAGACCTGTAGTTGGTTCGTCCAAAATATAAACAGTCTTCCCTGTGCTCTTTTTGCTTAACTCTGTTGCAAGTTTAACCCTTTGGGCCTCACCACCGCTTAAAGTCGTCGCAAATTGACCCAACTTAATGTAGCCAAGACCAACATCATAAAGCGTTTGAATTTTACTGTTTATGTTTGGTTGATTTTCAAAGAAGTGTAACGCCTCTTCAACAGTCATATTTAAGACATCATAAATGTTTTTGCCCTTATATTTTACATTTAAGGTTTCCCTATTATAGCGCTTACCTTGACAAACCTCACAAGGGACATAAACATCTGGCAAAAAGTACATCTCTATTTTTTTAATGCCCTCTCCACCACAGGCCTCACAGCGTCCACCTTTTACGTTAAAACTGAACCTGCCTGACTTATAACCCTTTTCCTTTGCGTCACTTGTTGAGGCAAATAAAGTCCTTATAAGGTCAAATACGCCTGTATATGTAGCAGGGTTACTCCTTGGCGTCCTACCTATTGGGCTTTGGTCTATTGCTATTACCTTATCTAAGCCCTCTAAGCCCCCTATAAAGTCACAATGCCCTTCGCTGTGTCTTGCATGGTTTAATTCGTTTTCAAGCTTAGGAAGCAGTGTTTCGTTTATTAAACTACTCTTTCCGCTGCCACTTACACCAGTTATGGCGGTTAAAACGCCAATTGGTATGTTTACATCAATATTTTTTAGGTTATTTTGCCTTGCACCAGCAATTTTAATAAAGCCTTTATCGGTACTCCTTCTAACTTCAGGTATGCCGATACTTTTTTTGCCAGACAAGTATTGACCTGTAATACTCTTTGGCTCAGCAATAATGTCCTCAACTTTACCAGTTGCCACAACTTTACCACCATGTACGCCTGCGTGAGGTCCAATATCTACTATATGGTCCGCTTCTCTTATTGTCTCCTCGTCGTGCTCTACAACAATTAACGTATTGCCTAAATCTTTTAACTTTTTTAAAGTGTTTAATAGGCGCCTATTGTCCCTTTGATGAAGACCTATGCTTGGCTCATCCAAAATATAAAGTACGCCAACTAAACCACTGCCTATTTGCGTTGCAAGCCTTATGCGTTGGGCTTCGCCTCCACTTAGAGTGCCTGCACCGCGACCTAAAGTTAAATACTCTAAGCCAACATCTTTTAAAAATGTTAAGCGAGCCTTAACTTCCTTTAATATATTTTCAGCAATATGAGTTTTTACTTTATTAAGTTTTAAATTATCAATAAAATCGTACAACTCTTGAATTGACATATCTGTAAGGTCGGCAATATTTTTGCCAGAAATTTTTACAGATAGCGCCTCTTTTTTAAGTTTTTTTCCGTGGCAAGATTGACATTCAATATTTCGCATATATTTGCCAATTTCGCGTTTCATACCATCGGAACTCGTCTCTTTATAACGGCGCTCTAAATTTCTTATTACGCCCTCATACTCGCTTTCATAACTGCCACTAAACTTATTGCTAGAATAGTCTATTTTTACTTTTTCACCATTGGTGCCATAAAACAAAATGTCTAATATTTCCCTCGGCAATTTGTTTACTGGCGTGTCTAAACTAAATTTATACTTTTTACTAAGTGCCTTAAAATAGGAGTTTGCAAAAAAACTCTCAACATTCCAACCAGAAAGGCTTAAAGCACCCTCATTTAGGCTTTTATTCCAATCGCCAACTATTAAATTTTCATCAATCTCACTCTTAAAGCCTAACCCTGCGCACTCTTCACAAGCGCCATAAGGATTATTAAAACTAAATAGCCTTGGCGATATTTCTGAATAACTAAAACCGCACACACTGCAAGAGTGTTTTGTGCTAAAAGTCAACTCCTCACTTTCGGTTTTAACAATTACTAGCCCATCTGTTAGTTTTAGCGCTGTTTCAATACTCTCTGTAAGGCGTTTTTGAATGTTTTCTTTTATTATAATCCTGTCAACTACTAGGCTTATGTCGTGTTTTTTGGTTTTTTCTAGGTTTATTTCGTCGTCTAGGCTAAATGTCTCGCCGTCAATATCTACCCTTACAAAACCGTCCTTTTTATATTGTTCTAATTCCTTTTTAAATTCGCCCTTTTTACCCATAACAACTGGCGCGTTAACCGTAAACTTGGTGCCCTCTTTAAACTCCAAAACTTGGTCTATTATTTGGTCTATTGTCTGATTTGTTATTTCGGTTCCACAATTAGGACAATATGGCGTGCCAACATTGGCATATAGTAGCCTTAAATAGTCATAAATTTCGGTAACTGTGCCGACTGTTGAGCGCGGATTGTTTGAAGTGCTCTTTTGGTCTATTGCAATGCTTGGGCTTAAACCCTCAATGCTCTCAACATCTGGCTTTTGAACTTGCCCCAAAAACTGTCTAGCATACGAACTTAAACTCTCTACAAATTTGCGTTGACCCTCGGCAAAAATGGTGTCAAAAGCAAGTGTGCTCTTGCCACTGCCACTGACGCCAGTAAAAACTATAAGTTCGTTCCTTGGGAGCGTCAAACTTATATTTTGCAAATTATTCTCTTTTGCACCCTTAATTACTATGTCTTTTAGCATATTTTCCTCTTTTTATTTGTTTCTTTTAATCTTTTTTAACCTTGCAATTTCTTCTCTTATTTCTATTGCGCGCTCAAAGTCTAAGTTTTTGCTCGCTAACTCCATAAGCGCCGTCAATTTTTGAATTTCGTTTATTAATTCGCTCGCAGTTAATACTGTCGTGTTCTCGTCAATAGGTTTACTTATTTGCAAAGTGTTTATTACGTCTTTTATTATTGTTTTGGGCACAATGTTGTGCTCTTTGTTGTAGTCCTCTTGCAACTTTCTCCTACGCTTTGTCTCGTCAATGGCGTTTTTCATACTGTCTGTCATATTGTCAGCATACATTATTACCCTTGCCTCTGCGTTTCTTGCTGCCCTACCAATGGTTTGAATTAGTGAGGTTTCGCTCCTCAAAAAGCCCTCTTTGTCTGCGTCAAGTATTGCAACAAGTTTAACCTCTGGTAAATCTAAGCCCTCGCGAAGTAGATTAATACCCACTATTACATCAAAATCGCCACGCCTTAAACCATTTATTATTTCCATTCTTTCAAGAGTATCAATTTCTGAGTGCAAATATTTTACCTTTATTCCAAACTCTGTCAAGTAATCGGTAAGTTTTTCGCTCATCTTTTTGGTAAGAGTGGTAATTAACACCTTGCCATTTGTTTCAACAACTTTGTTTATCTCTCCTATTAAATCGTCAATTTGCCCCTCAATTGGTCTAACCTCTACCATTGGGTCTAATAGTCCTGTTGGTCTTATTATTTGTTCTACAACTTGCCCAGCACGGTTTAACTCATAGTCTGCTGGTGTTGCAGAAACATAGATAACTTGCCCAATTTTGTTGTTAAACTCCCTAAAATTAAGCGGTCTATTGTCATAAGCGGATTGCAACCTAAAACCATAGTCAATTAGGCTCTTTTTGCGCGCTCTATCACCATTATACATACCCCTTATTTGAGGTATTGTCATGTGGCTTTCGTCAATAAACAAAATAAAATCGTCTGGAAAGTAGTCTAAAAGTGTAAATGGTGGCTCGCCAACGTTGCGACCGTCAAAATAGCGCGAATAATTTTCAATTCCGCTACAATAGCCCATTTCGCGCATCATTTCAAGGTCATAAAAAACGCGTTCTTTAAGGCGTTGTGCCTCAATTAACTTGTTATCATTCTTAAAGCGCTCAACTTCAACATTTGCATCATTTTGTATCTCTTCTACAACACCTTCCAGTTTGTCGCTACCGACAGCGTAGTGAGTTGCTGGAAAAATTGAAACGTGCTCTAATACCGCTAAAACTCTGCCACTAATCGCCTCAATCTCGCTTATTTTTTCAATTTCGTCACCAAAAAACTCAATTCTATACGATATATCATTAGAATAGGAAGGAAAAACCTCTAAAACATCGCCCCTAACTCTAAAAGCAGAGTGTTTAAACTCGTCGCTTCTAACATACTGAATGCTTACAAGTTTTTTTATTAATTCGTCCCTATTATAGGTCATATTTGGGCGCAAAGATATTTGCAAATCTAAATACTCTTTAGGGTTACCAAGTCCATAAATGGCTGAGACACTGGCTACAATTACGACATCGCGCCTTTCAATTAAAGATGCGGTTGCGCTGTGTCTTAGTTTATCAATTTCGTCATTTATTGATGAGTCCTTTTCTATGTATGTGTCGCTACTTACTATGTATGCCTCTGGTTGATAGTAGTCATAATAACTTACAAAAAAGCCAACACTGTTCTCTTTAAAAAACTCTCTAAATTCGTTGCATAATTGCGCTGCAAGGGTTTTATTGTGTGCTAAAACTAGTGCTGGTCTATTGACATTTTTTATTATGTTTGCCATGGTAAAGGTTTTACCACTTCCAGTTACGCCAAGCAAAACTTGCTCTTTTAGTCCATCATTAAGCCCCTCGGTCAATAGTTCTATTGCCTGAGGTTGGTCGCCAGTTGGTGAATATTTTGCTGTAAGTTTAAATTCCTTCATAGTTACCTTTTATAATAAAAAATAGTTTTATATATTTCATACAAAACTATTATAGCATATTAATAAAATTTGACTACTATTTAAGGGCTATTATTTAAAATTTTTAGAACAAATGTTTGATTTTAAGAAAGTAATATTCTAAGTGTAATTGTAATAATGGCACCTATAACTGCAAAAATTATGGTTCTAAGTAATAAATACCTATTATTTTTGTGTGCATTTATTAGGTCGCGCTTAAAGGCAATTCCCTTCATTTTCAAACTGACACAATAAATTGTATTGCCTTTATCGTCAGAATTTATTACTTCAATATAGCCATCTAATACTAAATTATTTATTATTCCATCTAATTCTTTAACTGTAAGTTGATGTTTAGGCAAAAGAGAAATTATTATTTGTTTAGGACTAATTAAAACAGACTCTTTGCCTTCGCATTTATCATATAAAAGCAACATTACAGCTTTTTCTAAAGTGTTTAACACAAACTTTCTCCTTTTAACCTATAAAGTTTTTTAATATAAGCACTGCTGCAGCGGCACCTAAAAATGAAAATAAAGCAGAAATAAACGCTATTTGCATCAAAAACTTGTAATTGCGTTTATCTTCTTCCCTTACTTTGTAATTGTCCTCATTGGTGTTTTCGTCAAATAGACGCCCCTTTGGAAGCATGGCAAGACAATATGTACCGTCCTCGGCATATTTTAATTTAACATATTCCCTCTCTGCCAAATAGTTGACTGCGTCTTTTACGCCGTCGTCACTCAACTTGTTTTTTTTGTTAAGTTTTGGGACTATGTCGGAATCTTTTATTATTATAAAATTGTTGTCTTTACAACCGTCATTTATTATACTTAAAACGTTTTGTGTAGCCTTATCTAACATAAATTCCTCCATAATGTAAAAATATTATAACATTTACGCTCTTTTTTGGCAAATAATAATAAAATATTGTAATTAAAAAAGCGAGTTAAATACTCGCTTTTTATGTTTTTTTAATTAAATAATTAGTCCTTAATTATTTCTCTGCTTCTAATGAAGTAAACTACAACACCAGCAAGTACTAGTAATGCAACTACTATTAGAATGATTCCCCATGTCTCAGTAATGATAAGTCCGTTATTTTCTGCTGCTGAAACTTGGAACACATAGGTTTCAACCTTTTCGTTACCTGCTTCATCAACTGCGCTGTAAGTCAAAGTATATTCGCCAGATTGTGTTAAGTTGTAAGAATAATCTGTACCATTATCGCTTATTGTTGAACCATCTGGTCCAGTTAGAACGATAGTGAATTTAGTTTCGCCTGTTCCTGAAATGTCGCCAAGTTCAATAGTGCCGTCTTTTACGTCTGCTACTGTTATTGAGTCAACATCTAGTGTAAGAACATCGCCAACTGTCATATTGCCTGGTTCATTTGCTGTTACGTTTCCAATAGTGATTACTGGAGCAGCATTGTCGCCAACTTTAATAGTTCTAACATCAGTAGTTTCGTTACCCGCATAGTCAACTGCAGAATAAGTTACTGTGTAAGTTCCGTCAACAGTTGGAACAAATGAGTAGTTTCCGTTAGTTCCGTTAATACCATCTGCGTTTACTGCGTCTAGTATAATTTCGCCGTTAGGGTTTTTAACTTGTACTGAATATTCTTCAATTCCGTTATATTCATCTGTAGCGATGAAACCAGGAATTTCAATAGCATCATAAGGTGCGTTACCATCGTCGCTTGTTAAAGGTGCTGTTAATGGGAATGGAGTATTGTCATCAAGTGTAAGTACTGGGTCAATAGTATCTGCTACTGTTATTGTGTAAACTGAACTTTCACTTGTGTTACCAAAGGCATCTTCTGCCATATATTTGAAGGTATAAGTTCCTTCCTCAAGTGGAGTAAATTGATAACTAGCTAAAACTAGGTTGTATGCTGGGCTATCAATAAATACTATTGTAGTAACTGCTTGATTTTCAATTTCTACGCCGTTATCCATAATAACTGGTGTAGGTAGAGTAACTGTTTCGCCAAGTTCTAGTGTATTTGGTACAGACTCTATTTGGAAAGAAGGTGAACGAGTATCGTTTATGTATTGAACATAACTCTTAATATAAACGTTACCTGCAACGTCTGTAGCGGTATATAAAATTCTATAATTACCTGCTAGAGTTGCTGTAAATTTACCACCGCTTACTACTATGCCGTCTGCGTCACCTAAGTTGCCGCTATCTGCTTCGTAAGTCATTGTTAAGCCTGTAACTTTAACTGCATTGCCGTTAGGGTCTTTTACTGTTGCTGTTACGCTTAAATATGTAGGGTTATTATCTGTTATTTTAATTGTAGGAATTGTAACTACTTGATCTTGGTCTACGTCTGCAATGATTGGTTCGTCACCAACACGGCTTGGTACAACTGTATCTGTAATATCCATTACATAAATTCTCTTAGTCTTTGTAGCAACGTTTGCTAAGTCAAAACTGTTTTTGCCGTCATCTGTTGCTCTAACTAAAACATTTAAGTAACTCTCTTCAATGTCGCTAGGAACTACAAAACTCATGTAGTCGCTGTCTTCAGGGTCTTCTAATATTTGAGTTAATACAGAAGAGTTATCGCCTAAGTAGTAGAATACTTCAAGCTCTACTCTTGTATCATCTGTGTCTGTACTTGTAGTGCTTACATAGTCAATTGCAGTAGGCTTTAAGAATGTAATAGTGTCTCCAGCCTTTGCATAACTTGGCATGCTTGTAAGTGTAATTCTTGGTGCAACATCGTCTACAAAGCCGTCAACTACTTCAAGTCTGTATGAAATAATTTTTTGGTTGCCTGCTTCATCAGTTGCGTAGTATTTTACAGTGTAAACACCCTCTGTAGTGAAAGTATAAGGAACTGTTTCGTCATAACTGTATAGGTTGTCTGTAACAAAGTCTAAATCTGTTACTGTGTTGTTTGAACTAACTATTGCTCTTTTATAAGTTAAGTTTGAACTTAAACTGTAGTTGTCTACTCCGTGAATAGCTGGGAAGTAAACTGTAGAGTTTGTTGCAACATTGCTTGGAATAGAATAGTCAACATTTACAAAATCATATTCTGCATCGTCTACAACTGTGTCCCAGTCATAGTTTGCAACTGCTGTAACTGTTGGAGCCTCAGTGTCTGCAACGTTTACAATGTTGTAAGAATAGTCTGCTAATGGTTCTTCGTCTATTAGACTAAAGAAATCATAAATTGTATAAGTAATTTCGTAATCGCCCTCTTGTTGAGGTGTAAATACAAAACCATTTAATTCGTTTGTACCTAGGTCAGTTTCAACGCCGTCGCCGTCAATAAACTTTCCGCTTACTTCAACGTAAGTGTTAAGTAAAGAATTGCCAGATGCTGAGTCTCTAGTTACAGGTGAAGGTAAAGTAATTTCATTGCCAAGAACAGCGCTCTCAGGGAAACTGCCGTCCAAAGTGTAACTAAGTTCAACGTCTGCTGGGTCAAAACTTGCTTCAACAATAACCTCTTCACTTGAATTTACTGCTAAACCAGTAACAGGGTCACTGTACAAATAGTTAATAGTATAAGTGCCTTCTCCATCTGCTTCTAGTGGAGTGAAAGTCTTATAGTTAACGCTGTTTATTGTTGTATCACCAAAAACGATAGCAGTAACAGAATCTGGTTTTAAACCAGTAATAGTAATGTTGCTTGCAACATCTGCTAGTGCTACAACCTCGCCATCAGAACCGTAAACGGTTGGGTAAGGAACAACTATTTGATAGTCGTAATTTGTAGTGTTAGGTAAAATTATATTGCTGTTGCCACCAAACTCAAAAGTTGGATTGGTGCCAGTAATATTAATTCTAAATTCGTTACTTGTGGTAGATGCCATTGTAGTTTCATCGCCAGAAATTACAGCATAAACAACTTTATAGGTACCAAGCATAAGCGGTGTGTACGCATAAGTGTTGTTAGCGCCTTCAGGTAGTGAATCCGTAGATGAATCAAAAAGCAAAGTACCCTTTGGTCCATATATTTTTGTTATTACAGAACCGTTGCTACTCGTGCCCTTTGGTATATATAAAACCGTTCCTATCTCGCCTTCTGTTGGCATGTTAGTGATAGAAATTTGAGCACCCACTCTAGCGATAGGGTCTTCTGCAAAAACAGTTAAAGTGCTAGCAAATGATGGGAATGCAAAAGCAGCAATCAATAAAAGCACTAAAAAAAGTTTTTTAAATCTTTCCATTAAAAAGTCTCCTTAAATTTTTACTATGTTTGTATCGTATTAATTTTATAACATTGCTTTTTTTTTGTCAATCAATTAACCTTTAAAAAATAGCATACTTATAAGTAATTTACAACTAATTATAATATAAATTAAAAAATATGCTAAGCGTTTAGCATATTTTCTTTTAATTATTTTAAAGAAGTGCAATGATTTTTTGTTTTAATTCGTCTATGCCCTCATTTTTTAAAGCGGATATTGAGACCGAGTTTGGTTCATCTGGCATAACAAAATCTGGCGCTTTGTCTACTTTGTTGTAAACGGTGATAATTGGTGTATTTTTTATGCCTAAATTTTTTAAAACTTCAAGGACAACTTTTGCTTGTTCTCTATATAGTGGATTTGAAACATCAACTATGTGGAGTAAAATATCGGCATATACAGCCTCTTCCAAAGTGGCAGAAAACGCCTCAATAAATTCGTGTGGTAACTTGCTTACAAAGCCTACTGTATCTATCAATAAAATTTCTTTGCCATACTCCAAATATACATTTCTTGTGGTAGTATCAAGCGTTGCAAATAGCATATCTTTTGCTAGCACATTTGCCTTTGTTATTATGTTCATAAGTGTGCTTTTGCCTGCATTTGTGTAACCGACTATTGCAACGGTTTTCTTTCTATCTGTTTTTCGTTTATTCCTGTTGATTTCGCGATTTTCTTTTATTTTTTCTATATCTTTTTCATAGTCCAAAATTCGTTTTTCAATTACACGTTTACTAAGTTCTAGTTTAGTTTCACCGGGTCCTCTCATACCTACTCCGCCACCAAAACGTCCCTCGGAACTTTGAAGGCTTGTAAGCCTTGGCAAAGAGTACTTTAATTGCGCTAATTCTACTTGCAATTTGCCTTCTCTACTGCTTGCGCGAGCGGCAAAAATGTCTAGTATTAAAATTGAGCGGTCAATTACCCTAACCTCTAATTCTTCTTCCAAATTATTTATTCTTGAACCGACAAGTGCGGTATCAAAAATAACAAGGGTTGCATCTAACTCTTTTATTAGGGCTTTTAACTCTTCTACCTTGCCCTTTCCTATTACAAAGGCAGGGTCTGGTTTTTGTCTATTTTGAATTAATTTGCCTACAACCTCAGCACCCATGGTCTCGGTTAGGCTTTTTAACTCAGCATAGTCCATCTCAAAGTTTTGTCTATTGTCAAAATTAACAAACACTAGAATTGCCCTATCTTGCTCTTCTTGTGTTGATAAAGTTTTATTATTTTCTTGTTTCATATATGTCTTTCTCCCATCAAATTTATGAGAACACTAAATTATTAAAGACTGTATGTCTTCATAGTAACTGTTTATATCTGTTTGTAATTGCTGTTCGGTTAGAGGACACGTTATTTTTGTGCTTATTGTCTTTAAAGTACTTGCGATTTTTATTAAGCCATTTGCAAAAACCGCCATTTGAAAGCGCTCTTCTGCGCCTGCCGTTAAATTGATATCGTTATCGTAGACCGCTTTTGCAATGTCGTAATAATCAAAGCATACGGTAATCATGTCTATGTTTAATGACATATATTCATAACTTCTTAAAGCGTTATAAATTGAACTATCTGCATTTTGTGCTATTAACTCCCCCAAATAAGCGTTTATAATAAAGTTAATAGGCATATATATGTTTTCAATTTGTTCTGATGCCAAATCTTCAATGGCAAAATCTAGTGCACTCGTCGTTTCGCCTTTTCTAGCAAGGGCAAGCACATATCTGCCTTTTAAACGAGCGTCTTCATTGGTTAAATAAAGCCTTAAACTATTATTTGTTGTACTCGCTAAATTAAATGTGTTTATGTAATCAATAAACGCATAATAATTTGTACTCCCATTGTCATACAAAAGTTCAAAGTTTGTTATTATTTTTTCCTCGTTGGAAACAGCAATTGTCTTATTTAATAAATTATATAAATCGTTGATATCATCGCTCTTATTGTACGCAAGTTCATAGTAGAATATTGAAGCATTGTCTAACCCAAGAGAACTTGTAAATCTTGCAAGAGTTACAGGGGAAAATAGGGTTATTAATCCAAGCGAACCAATAATAAGTATTAAAATACTCACTAACGTTATAACTGCGGTTTTACCAATTATTTTATTAAAATTTACTTCTTCCATTCTAAATTTCTTATCTTCATCTTTTACTCTCCCACATAGTGTTCTCATCAAAGATGATTATAACACACAAAAGCATACAAGGCAATTTTAAACGCACATAAAAAAAGAGTGATTAACACTCTAATTTTTCTATTTTATCTATTCTCCTCTGGTGCCTTATTACGCCAGCAAATGAGGTTTTTAAAAATGTTAAAATCAATCGCTTTGCCTTAAAGAAACTCGTCGTGCGGCCACCAAAAGTTATTACATTTACATTGTTGTGCTTTACTGCCATTTCTGCAAGGTGCGTGCTCGTAACTAGGCTAGCCCTAATGCCTTTTATTTTGTTTGCAGAAATATTCATACCTATTCCAGTTCCGCAAATAAAAATGCCTCTGTTTTCTGATTTTTCTAGTACAAGTTTGCTCGCCTCAGTTACATAGTCTGGATAGTCGTCATCATTATTATATTTTCTAGGACCAGCATCAAAAAAAT
Organism: Spirochaetales bacterium; assembly: GCA_050178795.1. Lineage (GTDB taxonomy): Bacteria > Bacillota > Clostridia > Christensenellales > UBA1242 > STF1-184. The sequence goes on along the minus strand of JBFXFT010000004.1, from coordinate 3,464 downwards.
TAAAGCCTTTTTTGTCTAAAAAGACTTTTATTTTTTCTTTTAATTCATAGCCTGCATGGTCACTAGCCAATATAATCATAGTATCTCCTTAACAAGAAAATTTAATTGTAACTGCTTTCATTCAAAAAGTCATAAAATGCTTGTGCATAAGTTTTTTGAACTCCAGTCAATGTATCAATATATACAAGTTGGTCATCTTGTTCAAATAGTAAACGGGGTTCATAATTTTGTGATGCCTCTACAAAAGCGTCCGCGTATGCACTACTTGAAGTACCACCAAAAGCCTCATATTTTTCAATAATTGAATTTAACTGTGCATAATTTCCAAGTACATTTAAATTTTGTGATGCCCTTTTTATTATAGCATTAGCATAACTTGCTTGTGCTTTTACAAGAGCCGTTCTCAATTCGTTTTCATTATCTGCAATGTTGGAATATTTTTCTACATACATTTGTAATTGTGGTATTAACTCAACAGAGATTGCGGTCAAATCAAATAAATTGCGCCCAATTTCTCTATATGGCACATATACCGACTCTTCCTCGCCTTCAACATAAGTTGCTAGACTATCCACTAACACATCGTATTGTTCCAACATATAGGAAAGTTTGCTCTCATAATTTCTTACGGTGTTGTTTAAATCATTTCTCTCTTCAGCATCTGTGTTTAATAAAAAACTTCCGCTAGTAATTGACATTAAATATGGCACATAGTAGTTGTAACTGTTGTTGTATGCCTTGTAAAGTAAATAGTAGTGCTCTGAAAAATCTACTTCCTCATAATAAATCCAATCAATGTCCAAAAACGCATCAGGAAAGTCGCTTGATTGTTGTTGAATTTGGATGCCTGCAAATAAATTATATGTGCTTAAATTATTGGCTTGTACACTAAAAATATAGCCAAATGCTGAACCTACAAACGCACAAAACACAAGAGTTGTTATTATAATTGCCTTCGCCCTTGGGCTTAGATTTCTAAAAAACCTAGCAATTTTTCTAAATACTTTTTTAAAAAATTTAAAGACTGCGATTGCGCCTTTTTTTATTATATTGTTATAAAAATTAGCCATTACTTTGCCAAAGCGTTTAAAGAAAACGCCCATTTTTTTGAATATGACCGAAAAAAAGCCTTTAACCTTTAAAAGTGCCCTTTTAAGATAAAGTCCCACCTTACCTAATAGCGTACTTTTTTGAGTTAAATTATTTTCAGTTTGCGAGGTATTATTACCTAGTTCTTTTTTAGCCATTTTACCTTCCATCGCACATTTTTATATATTAATTTTACACTAAAAATAGCGGCTTGGCAATTATTTTAGCGCTCAATAATCTAATTGATAAATTGTTTGAAAAATATATGAATTTTAATAAAAAAATTTTGTTATTTTTAAGCAATTTAACAAAATTTTCTATTTTTTAAAGTATTTATAATTTATTTTATCTAAATAGTTATACAATTTGTCAATATAAATATCCATATCGGCAATTGTGCCATTAATTGACTGTTTTAGTTTATACCTGTTTTCCTCTCGTTCTTTTTCTCTCATCATATCATCATAGGTATAGCCTGTTCTAACAAACTCGCCTTTTGTGTTAATAGTAACCCAACGACCGCTATCTAGTTTTACAAAAGCAACACCATTTTTAAATGGTTCAACTTCGGCATATTTGCCCTCTAAAAGTTCGCCGTATAGGTGCACAAAACCATATTTGCCGTCAGCAAACTTAACTTTGGCATAGCCGTCATAATAATCGCCCAGTTTTAAGTAGTCGTTCACTATTTTCTCCTTATAAATTTTTTAATAAATCATCAAATTTATCTATTTCTTTATCCATTTTAACAACATTGGCTTTTACAGTCTCTTCGCCTTTAATATTAGCAGACACAGCCTCTTTTATTTTATCGTTTAAAGTCTCTTTTAATAATTCCTTAAGGGCACCTAAACAATGCTCAAAGCGTGCAACTTCCTCGTTTGTAAAACCGTTTTCTTTGCCGTCTACAATGGCATAAAGTTTGGCTTTAACATCTCCCATCAAAGCCTCTACTTTTTTTCTATCCAAAAAGACATCTACCTCTGTAGATTTAAATTCCTCACTTATTTTAAGCATAGGCTCACAAGGCTTTTGCAATATTGCCGATTTATTCATAAAAGCACCTCAATTTTTATAAGTCTATTTTATAGTAATTACATTTAAAAGTCAATTATAAGAAGAACCCAATAAAAAAGCAGAGTCTTATTTAACACTGCTTATTTTATAATTATTTTTGCAAGTCTTGCATTTCAATTTCAATGTCTATCAGTGCAGATTGCTTTTCGGCTTTAAGTGTATTTATTGCGGTATTATAGGTTCTATTTACGTCCTCAATTCTTGCAGAATAATAATCCCTAACTAGTGCAATTTTTGCCTCTTTTTGTTTATCACTAATAACTCTGTCTGTTAATTCTTTAACTTGTGCAATATACTTTTCATTGCTCCAAAATGGAATTATTTGATGGTCTGAATCCCTAACTTTTTGTAAATGCTCTTCAATATTTGTATTTATTAAGGTTAAAGATTCGTCATTTAAAAATAAAAATTTATCAAAATTTCTGATTTTTCTTGGGTCAAGACTTATATCTTCTTTTATACGCTCAATTAATGGCTTTTTTGCATAAATTTGCTCTTCGGAATAGTCTCTATCTCTAAAAGTATAATTTAAAATATTTTCGTCCATATCAAGCACTAGACGAACGCCATTTTTTAAAGCAACCACATTGTCTTCATACAAATCTATTATTGCATCATATCTATTGTTTTTTAATTTGCCATCTCTTTGTAATAGTGCCCAGGTGTCGTTTTTAAGTTGAACCGCTGCACAACCTGTTTTACCAACAAATGGTTCTGCAACTACAAATGGTCCTGCAATTTCTTTTAAATTATCGTCCAAGTAATATTTGTTGTTTGGTGCTTTCCCCTTAAATACGCGAATAAAACCACTTCTAAAGCGAGTTGTTCCATCATATTCTTCTGTTAAACGATTATTTTTCCTGTCTATGAACACAAATTTTCCATTTAATAATTGAACTAGAGTATAACTATCGTTTTTCATATTTATATGCCCAAAAAGATATGCTTTTAAAAACCTTTCTCTCCACATTGAGCCATATTCGTTCATAAACGTTGCAAATCCATCAACAAACTTAACCCTCTTTAAATTACCATTTGGGGTTATATTTTCTATCATTTCGTCAAAAATATTTACATTAATTTCATTACTCATATTTTTATTTTACACTCTAAACAAATAAAAGTCAATAAGCAAGACAAAAAGAGCAGTAATGAATTAGTTTAGTAAAATAGCGACAAAAAAGCAAGAGGGGTTAGCTCTTGCTTTCTATTCCATAATATTAATAGGTAATTTTAAATATTGTCCTTGTACTCTACCTAGTAAACTTTCGTTTACTTTCGTCGACATCATCTTCTCT